>JAGVNU010000065.1 GCA_020053105.1 Thermodesulfovibrionia bacterium | reverse complement strand
TCTCCGGATGACGCTGCCGGTCGATCACCGGAACAATATGTATGGGACAACCGCGCACGAATGGATTCTATCAATCTTTGTAAGCTTGAAGAATATGTTGTTGCACAAATAAAGGGGGAAGATATTTCTCACTGCAGGGACAGAAAGCAGGATGGTAGCAGATATGTTGGGGTCGATCTTCCCGATGTCGTCGGAAAAAGATATACGGATGCGGTTGCCGCGCTCAAAGCAGCGGGTTTGATCCCGCTGCCACCAGAGTTGGGTAATCCAGCACCCGACAAGGACATGACCGGCAAAGTGGAAAAAGTCAAGGCGTCGCGTCAGGGTGAACTGCAACCGGGCGACAGCATCACTCTGGTTGTTTTTGACGAGCCGAAATTGGCTGAAATCCTGCCCAATCTTGTTGGCCTGCCGGCAAATAAGGCCAATGAAATCGCCAGACAAGCCGGGTTCATTCCCGAGTTTAAACTGGGCAAGGAAACGCGGGACCCTAAGCAAAACGGCATGACCTACCAGCAAACCCCGGTGGCAGGAACACCGGTCGAAGCCGGCAGTCAGGTGGTTATTACGATTTACTCTTTTGTCGAAGACACTCTCAAGGTGCCCGATCTCACCGGTCTACCCATTGCGGAAGCGCAGCGGATTCTCAAAAACATGGGTCTGCAGCTGTCGGCCACCCTGGATCGTGCCGCGCCGAAAACTTCTGACGAAGACAAGGTTTCGAAACAGAACCCCGGCCCAGGAGCAGACATCGACGCCGGTGCTACGGTGACGCTGTGGGTCTATGGCAAGCATGAGAACCCGGCGGCGACTGCTCAGACTAAAAACGTGCCCGACGAAACAGCCACAGAATATTGCGCACTTGGAAAAGCAAATTTTGCTTACCAGGCGGATCGGGATTATTTCGTTTTCAGGAAGCGTGAACCGCGAAGAATCACAAGCAGAAGTTATGCTCGTGAGTACAGTTTTCTTCCCGACAATGCAAGAAATGTTGAAGCTGCCGTGCAGCAGATCAAGCAGGAAGGCAAACTGGAACTGGTATTTAAAGGCAGACTCCCCGGTTTATGTGACCATCTGAGGAAAAACTGTGCACTTTCTTCTATGAATCACGCTGACGGTTCTTTCTTTGGTGATATCTGTGGCAAATGGGCAGACCCTCCTCCGGTTTATGTTTCACAAGGACCGGCAACTCTGCCTGATCTGCGCGGCATGACCCTGGTCAAGGCGCAGAAAGCCCTGCAGGACATGGGCCTCACCATATCTCCTGAGCTGGGAGAACCGGCAAAAAAACAGGGCGATGTAAGCCGTGTCTATAAGCAATCTCCCAAACCGGGTATAGATGTGCAGGCGGGGATTGAGGTCACGGTCTGGGTGTATGGGGAGATTGAAAAAGCTGAAGAAAAGGTTGTAACTGGCGAGAAAATTCGCGTACCGTTAGTGACTGTTCCGTTAATGGCGGCTGGTGTTCCACGGAATTATTTATACTCAAAACCCAGATTTAATTTCGATAAAACAAGCAGGACTGTGAATGTGGATACCCCTTCTCTCTATTACAAGTATTTACCTGAACGATATGAGGTGGAAGCTGAGTATAAAGGGCCTGATCAATGGGTATGCGGTGATGGGGTCAGGCGCGGTATCATAACCCGCGACTCCATAAAACTGAGAATCAGATGGCTGGAGCCTGGTGATGATGTGAAAGGTGAGAAAAGCATTCAGCCAAACTGTAACTCGCAAGGCCTGGACCGAAGTATACATATGCGCGAGAGATCACGAGATTGTTCGTCGTATAGCGGGTGGATTACTTTACATAGCCGGGACAGCTATTCTTCCGTGTTAGTGGACTTCAGTTTATCAGACGAGAGTAAGGTCCCATTGTTTAAACAAACCGTAACCGATATGGCGAATATGGCAATCAAGCAGATTGAACCCTACGCGAAAAGTTGTCAGGAGCCCAGTGGTCATAAAGAGAGGAAGGTAATTTCCCTTGACAATGTTATTATCGACAGCAGCGGAGGAGGAAGAGGCCTGGGAGGCTGCGGGGGTCTTTTCGGAGCAGATGCCTGTAAGTAGAACCATTTGAGCAATTACTTCAACGAGGAGAATGTTTGATATGCGCATATATTTTCAATGTACGGTTTTTGCAATTATAGCTCTTCTGTATATACCTCACACGTATGCCGCAACAGAAATAACCGGCACTGTCACTGCCAAACGAGACGACTCGGTGCAGGTCACTTTTGCGCCCCATGATACGGCTGGGCCAAAGATCGGGGACAAGGTTGCATTCTCCAAGGAGATCCCCGGAACAGGCGGCATCAAGGCAAAGGCCGGTGAAGGAACGGTGACCGGGGTCGACGGGGCCACCGTCTGGGTCAAAACCACGGACAACCGCCCCAACCTGAAGATGGATGCCGTTATCCAGGCGACGGGAGCGGCTGATCTATACCCCATGCTTAAAAATAAATATGAACTCTTCAAAGAAACCCTTGATGTCAACATTCTTCGCGATCTTGAAAAGCATGCCCGCAAAGGCAATGCAGACGCTCAGAACATAGTGGGGGTGATATATGTATACGGCATTGGCGGCGTAAGCCCGGAATCAGATAAAGGGATGGAACTGCTTCAACTGGCAGTAGCGCAGGGACATGCAAAAGCAGAGTTTAATCTCGGGGAGATATACCGCCTTGGGAAAGTTGTTGCACAGGATTTCACTGCGGCACGGAAGTATTACCGTATGTCTGCTGAGCAGGGTCATGCCAAGGCACAGGGCAGCCTTGGCTATATGTATGATTTCGGTGAGGGGGTTTCCGAGGACGATGCAGAAGCTGCGAAATGGTATCGCAAAGCTGCTGAGCAGGAAGATCTTTTCTCGATAAGCCGTCTGGGTCAATTGTACAAATTTGGCAGCGGGGTTCCGAAGAACGAGATCGAGGCGGTGAAATTATTCCGTAAAGCCGCTGAACAGGGCTATGATTTTGCACAGGACAACCTTGGAAAGGCTTACGAAACTGGTGAGGGTATTACGCAAGACTTTAAAGAGGCCTCGTGGTGGTATCTCAAAGCCGCCGAACAGGGCTATGTGTATGCCCAGTGTAACCTCGGCCGTTTATATGAGTCCGGTAATGGTGTACCTGAAGATCTTTCTGAAGCTATTAAATGGTACCAGAAAGCAGCGGCTCAAAAGAATGAGGACGCCCAAAAGGCATTGAAGCGTCTGGGCGTTGATAATTGAAAAAAAAGGAGAAGGTCACAATGCATTCATATATACTCCTGGCAGTGTTATCGATACTTCCTTTTCTCCAGACGTCACTTACCTTTGCCGCAACCGAAATAACCGGCACTGTCACTGCCAAACGCGGCGACTCGGTGCAGGTCACTTTTGCGCCTCATGATACGGCTGGGCCAAAGATTGGGGACAAGGTTGCATTCTCCAAGGAGATCCCCGGAACAGGCGGCATCAAGGCAAAGGCCGGCGAGGGAACGGTGACTGAGATTGACGGAGCCACCATTTGGGTCAAAACCAGCGACAACCGCCCCAATCTTAAGATGGACGCTGTTATTCAGGCCACCGGGCAAGTTACGAATGAAATGCTGCTCCAGCAGATTTATCAGCATTATCTAAAAAACAAAGATGCTGAAAATTACGCTTTGCTCGAAGGGCACGCACGGGAAGGAAATGCCCAGGCTCAGTATTATATGGGCTTGGCTTCTGTTTCTAAGCCGCACTTGAAAAGCGAAGCAACGGACTGGTTTGTTAACATTCTTAAAGAATCCGCACAATGGTTTCGTCTTGCCGCAGATCAGGGACATACAGGAGCCATGTTGGAATTAGGGAAATATTACCATATAGGATTTGGTGTCCCAACCGATTATGACAAGGCCCTTGAATATCTTACCCGCGCTTCAGACGCCGGGATTCTTGAAGCAACTGCCAACCTTGGCAGCCTGTATCTGAATTTCTTTTACAAAGGGAAAGATGAACAAAAAGGCTTGCGGTTGCTTCAAAAAAGCATAGAACAGGGGAGCCCTGACGCCATGTATTTTCTTGGTAATTATTACTATGAAAACCTCGGGGCCTATCCTGAAGACCGTAAAGAAAGGGAGGAAGGCATTAAATGGTATAAAAAAGCCGCCCAACTTGGACATGGCGTGGCCAAACGCAAATTAGAAGACATTAAAAGATATCCGAGGGATTAGCTATTCAGTGTTGTGAAGATGCATCCACTTAATTGGTATATCCCCTACAGCACAAACAATAAAGGATGGAAAGATAATTATTAGAATCATGTTCTTCTTTCGAATTTTCTGGGGGCTGACATTGCTCATCCTAACGTGTCAGGCTGGTCACGCCGCGACCGAAATCACCGGCACGATCACTGCCAAGCGCGGCGACTCAGTGCAGGTGACCTTCGAGCCCCATGACACAGCCGGTCCCGTCGAATATAGTTACAATCTTCGAGATGTGAAGATTCGAAGCCAGGGGCAAATATACTGGCATCCGGGCGCAGTCTTGAGGTTTACATTTGATAAGGGTCTGCGTCTAAGGGATGGTCCTTTTTTTGATATCCTATTCCCTGACGGCGGACACATTGCCGGTGATTTCATGCCGCCCGCCGGAGATGTAATGGAGACACACCGGGAACACAGGAAGCAGCGGTTTACGAAGTATTATACTGACCCCGATGATCCCCTTGATGATGAGATCAGGATTGTTTGGAAAGACCGCACGATACAAGGGCAAAGCACCGTATTCATTACATCTCAGGCGGTTAGGACGACAAGGGACAGGAAGACATCTTCTGTTGTAGAGAAGCAGCAGATATTCCTTGTCACCTGTAATACGCCGGCCTCACAGTCAGTACCGGACAGTAGTAACATTTTAAAAGGTTATTGGGAATTTGAAATGACTATCGATGAAGCTCTTTCTCATGAACTTGACACTATGCACTGGGAGCGGGTGTTCCTGAAGATTTTCCAGTCTGCATCCATTGAAATCAATGATGTTGCCATGCCCCGTTAATATCTGAAAAAGGAGATTAAAGCAAATGCGATCATATTGCCCGGCCTTTGTCCATCATAATCCCGACTTTGAGTGGGATTATGGCCGATCACTGGTATAGATGAATAAATCCGAAGATTCGAAGGGACATTTTTTGAAGCCATGGTCACTGCCATTTGTCATTGGCGGGGGAATGGGGTTTGGCGCTTTGATCGGAGTCTCCTTTTTTTCTGATGCTCTTGGACTGGAGGGACCGGCGGGTGACATGGCTGGTGCGGCCGGAGTGCTCATTATCGGTGTCTGCCTGCTAGCTGGTTTCGGTATGACACTGCTGACCCTGACCGCAGTCAAAGTCATCGGCCGTGAACCTGTACAAAAAATAACTTTCCGCCTGGCCCTCAGCATTCTGGGGGGAGGCCTCGCCGGAGCCCTTGGCGGAGCGGGCACGGAGATGGCGGAGTCGTTGTCCTGGCTCATTCTCACTGTTTTGCCGGTTCTTCTCGCATGGCCCCGGCGCAGATTCGGCCCCTCGCCGGAATGACCAGACGGATGATCGTATTATCAAGGAACCACAAAGTGAAAACATCCCAAGGCAGATTAGATATAATTCGTTAAGGAAAGAAAGGCTGGTTATCATGCGGAAAATCATTGCGACCGTCAACGTTCTTGTTCTCTTTATGTTCTGGCTTCTTGCCCAGGTGGCCGTCACTCCGGCCCACAACCTGCTTGTTCAGTACGCGGAAACAGAAGTCGCATTACCCATTTTGACAGACTTTGCTATTCAAGCCAGATCGCTATCAGCGGGCATCCCCCTCACCTGGGCCGTCATCACTATTATTTTCAGGAAGCGGATATGCAGTGAGGACCAATCAACCCGAAACGATTTGCTGGCGCTCCATAGTTCAGTCTCTCTGCTTCTTGGCTTAGTCATACTCTTTTTCTTTGCACTTGCCGGCATTCTGCCGGTGCTCAAAATCGGTGCAGTCTTCGATTGATCCTGCAGAAGAAGTTGCTGAATTGCCCACTTTCAAACTTATGCGTCTGCGACAATGTACAAACAGGGATAATCAAACCGCGCTCGAACTATAATTCATTCCTCCAAATCCGAAGGGGACACCGGAAAACCGTGTTCTTTGAGTTTTCTCCAGAGGGTCTCCCTGCTTATGCCAAGCTTCTTTGCGGCCTCTTTCTTTTTTCCGTGTGTCTCTTCAAGGACGCGCCTGATGGCTTCTCTTTCAAAGGTCTTTACCCTCTCCGTTAAAGGGAGGTCGTCGAAAACCGATATGACAGCGTCCGGGGTTTCTCCATCGCCTCTGATTTCCGCAGGCAGGCACCAGCGCTCTATCTTAGTGCCTTTGCAAAGGGTCGCAGCCATTTCCACGGAATGTTTCAATTCTCGGACATTCCCCGGATAATCATATTCCATAAACATGTCCATAGTCCCGGGGGTCACGGCAAGATCGGACTTTTCGAGCTTTTCGCCGAACATCTTCAGGAAATGGTTTACAAGCAGAGGGATGTCTTCTTTCCTGTCCCGGAGCGGCGGAAGGGTTATGGGCAGGACGTTGAGCCTATAGAAAAGGTCTTCCCTGAACCTGTTTGCCTTGACCTCATCTTTCAGATTTTTTCTCGTGGCGTAAATGACCCTTACGTCAATGGTCAGCGATTCGTTTCCGCCGAGACGCTCGAAGGTATGGCTTTCAAGGACCCTCAGAAGCTTTGCCTGTAAGGCAAGCGGCATATCTCCTATCTCGTCAAGAAATATCGTGCCTCCGCTTGCAGCCTCGAACTTCCCTTTTCTTCTCTGCACCGCGCCGGTAAATGCCCCTTTTTCGTGTCCGAACAATTCCGACTCCAGAAGCGTTTCAGGGATAGCTGCGCAGTTTATTTTGATAAAAGGTTTGTCCTTCCTCGGACTCAGGTTATGCAGCGCATTTGCAACCAGCTCCTTGCCGGTGCCGCTTTCACCGTATATGATCACAGAGGAGTCAGTCTTTGCAATGACCTCAATTGTCTCAAATATCCTCTGCATGGCCGGACTTGTGCCGATGATATGCTGGAAGCGCTCCCTTTCCCTTATCTCCTCCTTCAGCCTTATGTTTTCAAGCTCAAGCCCCTTGTGTTTTATAAACCTGTCTATGACAATGAGCAACTCATCGGGTTCAAACGGTTTTGAGATATAGTCGTAGGCGCCTTCTCTCATGGCTTCAACGGCGTTCTTTACATCTGCGAAGGCAGTCATGATAATAACGCCCGTGTCGGGAGAGATATTTTTTATCGATTTTAAAACCTCGATGCCGTCGGCGCCCGGAAGCCTGAGATCGGATATCACGATATCGAAACCCTCTCTTTCAAAAATCCTTATCCCGTCAAGCCCGTTCTCGGCAGTGGTAATCTTGTGTCCCTTGCTTTCAAGGGTGAAAGAAAGCCCGACCCTCACGGACGGCTCGTCTTCAATTATAAGTATCTTCATCATATCGGCAATTTGATCCTGAACGTCGTCCCGACGCCCACTTTACTGTCTACATCAATTATACCGCCATGCTGTTCTACTATTCCCTTACTCACGGAAAGCCCAAGTCCCGTTCCTTCGCCAACGCCTTTTGTCGTGAAGAAGGGCTCAAAGACATTCGCCATCACCTCCGGAGGAATACCCTTGCCCGTGTCCTCAAAGGAGATCACGCAGAAACCGTTATCAATCCCCGTCCTGATCGTCAAGGCGCCGCCTTTCTCCATGGACTGGACGGCGTTTATTATTATGTTCATAAATACCTGCGACATCTTGTTCTCGTCAATAAGCAGAGGGGGTATATCGTCCGCATAGTCATTAATGATCCTGATGTCTTTCTTTGACGCGGCGTAATTGAAGAACACCAGCTGGCGGTTTATCATGCTGTTTATATCCACGGGCGTCTTCTCCGTTACGCTCATCCGTGAGAAATCGAGGAGCTGCTCCACTATGCTTTTTATCTTCTGGAGCCCGTCGTTGATCGCCTCGATCAATTTCTCCCTGGTCCGGAGGTCCGGATTTTCTCCGATGAGGTTTTTAAAGCAAAGGGTGATGCCCCCAAGTGGATTGTTTATCTCGTGCGCAATGCCCGAGGCGAGCCTTCCGACGG
>JAGVNU010000120.1 GCA_020053105.1 Thermodesulfovibrionia bacterium | reverse complement strand
TCTTCTTCATTCTCTCCTCGGTTACTCCGTTTTGATTTTTAACCAAACTCGTTGTAACCTATTGTAGTATAGGGCGTTTGAGTTTATAAACAGACTCTAGTTAGTTTTCTGACTGACAGTTCATCCTCTGCCAGGAGGATCGTGGCCGTCTGGCCCCCAAACTCGGGTATTTCTTCTGAATGTGTCTCTGTGGCCGTTAATTTACTTATCGGAAGATAAACCCTGAAAGTTGAGCCCTTACCGGGGTCGCTGTCACATGTGATATAACCATTATGCTGTTTGACTATTCCGTATACTATGGAAAGCCCGAGCCCGGTGCCCTTTCCGACTTCCTTGGTTGTATAGAACGGATCAAAAATTCGCTCTCTTGTTTTTTCATCCATCCCGATACCCGTATCTGAAACGGAAATGACCGCATATGCCCCGGACTTGCCATAGCCATGTGCCGCTATGAATTCACTGTTCAACTCAATAAGCCTTGTCCCGATAGTCAAAACACCTCCATCCGGCATTGCGTCCCTCGCATTTGTGCACAGATTAATCAAAACCTGATCCAGCTGGACACGGTCTGCCATTACAGTCAAAACCCCAGTGAAAGCCGTTTTCAATTCAATGTCTTCACCGATTACCCTCAATAAAAGATTTTCCAAACTTCGTATTTGTTCGTTAATATTTACCGGCTCGGGGTTGCTTATCTGCTGCCTGCTGAATGCAAGAAGGCTCTGTGTCAAATCAGCGCCTTTTTCAGATGCAGCGAGTATCTGATCAAGGTTGACCTTCAACGGATCATCGCTGCCCATTCTCATCTTTAAAATGGTTGAATATCCTATTACTGCTGTAAGTATATTATTGAAATCATGGGCAATGCCTCCTGCCAATTGGCCGATGGCCTCCATCTTTTGCGACTGCCGGAGCTGGTCTTCAAGCCTTTTGCGTCCGGTGATGTCTCTGACTACATGGATTAATCCTGAGAGATTATTGTTGCTGTCAAAGCGCGGTATCGCCCTTATTTCAATAAACATCTTCAGGTACGGCTCGTATATCTCCGACGTGGAAGGCAGGCCTGTTTTAAGACATTCACAGCTTGGACAGCCTTCCGGGGGACATCCTGTTCCATGGTAAAACTGATAACATTTTGAAGGGGAAACGTCCAGAAAGGGGAGCCCGAGTATTTTTTCAGCAGCCTTATTGGCATGTATTATATTGAAATCCTTATCGTGGATGGTAATCATGTCGGTGATTATATTAAACGTATCTTCCCAGTCCTGCTTGATCTGAAAGAGCTGCTCTTCCAATCGTTTGCGCGCCGTTATGTCGCGTGCAACAGCGACCACATAGCTCCGGTCAAGCTGTACTAATTTCAGACTGACCTCTACAGGGAACGTAGACCCGTCCTTTCGCTGATGTATGCCATTCCATATGCCGCCTCCTGTCGTCCTCAGGTCCTCCATTATTTTTGGAAAGTCTGACGGCTTGACGAGAGGATCGACGTCGAAAATTTTCATGGACAGAAGTTCCTCGCGACTGTAGCCGAGATCTGCGCACGTTTTCGTATTTATATTGAGGTAATAACCTGTTTCCGGGTCAAGAACTTCAACAGAGTCATTGGACTGATTGATCAGGGCCTGATAGAGCTTGAGATTGTCCTCGCTCTTGCGCAGGGTCTCCTCTGCCTTCTTATGTTTAAGAACCATATATTGAGCAATAGAGCCGAATATAATAAGGAGGCCCATGGTATGCAATCTCATGTAGAGTTCATAGTGTCCGGGGGTGAATATTTGTGATAAAAGGCGGCCTTCATGAAATATGAAAACATTTACGAAGGAATCAATTGTCCAGAAGAGAATTCCCAACGCAACACTTAGCCATAGTATTTGCCACTTGCCTGTAAATATATGCTTTTGTTTTTCCATTTAGGTCCTCTATGTTGATTGTATCAGCATTAACTGTTCTCAACAAGGGCATATTCGTTTTTCCATATTGAAAACTTGAGAAGAAAGGGAATATGTGTTACGTTCTAAATATATATTAAATTATTCAGTGGTTTTATAAGGGAAACACACAAACACCTGGAGATTTGTCATGAGTTCTAAGATAGACCGGGCTGATCTGGCCCTGCTCTGTCAGGCAGGGGCGTTGACTTGATAGTTATGGGAATGTATGGCAAAACCGGACTGAAAAAAATTCTTATGGGAAGTTCAACTGAAAAGGTCATTGGTAATGCCGGCTGCACTGTTTTAGTAGTAAAGCACAATAAAAAACAGGGGGATTTATTATGAAAGAATTTGCTGACAAAGTCGGCGTAAAGCCTGTATGACAGGAATTCTTTCCCCCTTTACATCTCTCTGCACCGTGGGCTTTTTTGCAAGGCTGTCTTATGCCCTTGCCAGAAGCCCGGTGCTTCCCCTGTTCGCGCATTATCTCGGAGCTGTTCTGTGCCCGTGTTCATGGCACAGGGGTAAAGATGGAAAAAACATAAGAAGATTTATTTATTCTGGACCGCGCCTGATCTTGTCTTTTTTATGACCGCTGCGCAGACGGCCAGGACCAGTAAAAATCCGGTCAAAGAGTAGGGGTAAACTATTAACATAACCAGCGGTGTCAGCATAAGCCGTGTTACAAACCTCAGGCTCTCGCTGCCTCTGATTATATCTGCAACAGGGGGAGAATACCGGTAGTAAAATTCGATAAATGCCCGCCCCGGCGCATTAGTCAACAGATGATTGTCCCTGAAATTCCGCAGCCCATTAACGTACGGATGCATCATGCTTCCATAGGCTGCTGTAGCTATAAAACAGCCGCCGCCGCCACCTCCTCCGCCGCCACCGCCACCATTATCACTACTTCCGGAGGCCGGCTGAGTTACAGCCTCTTTTTCATTTGAATAAGCAAAATCTCCCAAAGCAGTTCCATATACTCTGATTCTGTAAAAATAGACTGCCCCTGTGAGGCCCGTATCAGAATAGGATGTTATGTTGGGGCCGACGCTTGCTATCTGAGAGAAAGGGGCGCCATCTCCGTTATTTCTCTCTATTGTAAAGCCTTCCTCATTAGCAGAATTGTCAGTCCATGACAGATCTACCTGCGAAGATGATACTACAACAGCAACTAAGCCGGTTGGGGCATATGGAGACAACGCGTATTCCACCGCCTTATTTGCATTTAACCTCCCGCCCGTAAGTACTTTCCCATTCAGCGAGCTTTTGGAGTCTGTGCCCTTCAGTATGGCATCTTTAATCTCAGCAGTCGACAAGCCCGGGGACATGGCTTTTATCAATCCGGCAACTCCGGAGACGTGAGGCGTTGCCATGGAAGTCCCCTGATAAGATGCATAAGTGTATCCTGAAATGGAAATGGGTTCTCTTGTCAGGGTCACATTATCAACATAGACGCCTGAATAATTTACTGAACTATCGGAAATTAGACCGAAGCCGAAATGAAACTGGGCAAGGGAATCGGCAGCTAGCGTAATATCAGCCGTATATTGTACAAAACCGCCTCCGGTCGAACCTGTTCTGTAGTCAATCGAGCTCCATGATGACCCGTTAGACGAGTAAAATATATACAGCTTGTCGATTTCGTTTTCGAGTTGGCCTTTCCAGTCAAAAGTCAGTCTGAAACGATTGTCTTTTACAGAATCAATCGGGGTTATATAACCGGCCAAGGAGGAAGTGTTATCAAGATAATTCCCTCCGGGGCTGTCCTCAAGACTATTAGTGCCGCCGACTCCGGTGCCTGATGTAATTTCCCAAGTGGATCTAGTGCCGAACTTGCGCCATCCTGATAAATCGCCGCTTGTGGGTAATGGGCCTGTCAGGCTGTCAAAATTTTCACTGTAGAGGGTCTCGGGATTTCCATAAGTGAATTCGGGGATGGTGCTGTAAATATCTGTGCCGAGCACTACGCTGTTGCCGGACATTATGCCTGCGCCCGGAGCTGCAAGGTCAACGCTTGTTGCTCCGAAATTTGACCATGAAGCAAGACCGTCATTATGGTTAGTGGCTGCAACAGAGATTATGTTGGAACTTGTATAACTGGCGGGATAAGCGGGAAGACTTCCGTCATTGGTACTGCCTGAATTACCGGCAGCACACACTACTATGCCGGGGAATGCATCAATAGCATCTTTCAACGCCTGGCTGTATCCGTCTCCACCCCAACTATTATTAATAATTTGCGCGCCGTTTCGCTTTGCATATTCAATGGCCTCAATGGCACCGGATGTTGAACCGTAGCCGCTTATGCCCAGAAATCTTAGAGGCATGATCCTGGCATGCCACATAACACCTGAAATCCCTGTGCTGTTATTCCCAACTGCGGCAATTGTCCCGGCTACATGTGTGCCGTGCTCATTAAAATCTAAGGGGTCATTGTCATTATCAAAAAAATCCCAGCCTCTGCAATCATCATTGTATCCATTGCCGTCATTATCGCTATTATCGCCGCACTCATCACAATCGTCTATGATTCCATTAGCATTATTATCAATGCCGTCAGTGCAATTGGGGCCGCTTTCGGCAGTATTTATCCATATATTGTTGTCACTATTGCTGGCAAGATCAGAATGATTATATGCGACCCCTGTATCAATAATTGCTATGACAACATCAGTTGAGCCGGTTGTATGGTCCCATGCTTCCGGTGCGTCAATATCCGCATCAATTGTGCCCCCTGTCTGTCCAGTATTGTTAAGCCCCCAGAGACTGCCAAAAGAAGGATCATCCGGGGTTGCCATCGCATGCACTATATAATTCGGCTCCGCATATTCCACATTCGGATCACCTTTGTAATATTCGACTGCTTTTTCCACGCTTATGCCACCGGGAAGTTTTATCTGCTGCAAGCCGATGCGTCCGAACTCTTTCTTTTTCATTGAGCCGATGCCTGAATGCAAAGTTCTTATTGCGGCTGAATTGGAAGCGCCCCTGAACTTGACCAGTACTTCCCCTGGGACGTATGCTGCCATCCCAGCCCTGCCGGACATCAGGAGGATGAAAGCCATTAAAGACTGAAAAATCAATTTCTTCATATTGTTACAGTATGGCAGAGATTAAAATAAGCAGCGGAAATAAAAAATCCTGCGCACCGTATTTATTCTTCGGACTGAATGAGGACTTACTTGAGGGTGTTTGCAAGCCTTACAAAGTCCCCGACACTCAGCTTTTCGGGCCGCAGTCCCGGATCAATCCCGCTGTCTGCCAATGCGTTCCCTATGCCTTCAAATTTCTTTAAACTGTTTGAAATGATCTTTCTCCTTTGGCCAAACGCTGTTCTTACTATATCAAAAAAAAGCTTCTCATCACTTACCGGGTAAAGGGGAAAAGGAGATACGTTAAAGTGCACAACTGCGGAATCGACTTCAGGGGGCGGCACAAAGGCCTTCCTCGATACCATGAATTTCAATTCAGGCCTTGTATGAAACTGTGCTGAGATCGAGAGCACGCCGTAATCTTTGCTCCCATGAGAAGCAGCAATTCTTTTTGCCACCTCTTTCTGCATCAGCAATGTCATGTCCGTAATCTTTTCTTTGAATTCAAGGAGCCTGAACAGGAGCGGCGTGGTTATGTAATAAGGGATGTTCGCAACGACCTTGAAGTTGCCCTCAATAGTATCATACGGGAACTTCATTGCGTCAGCCTGAATGATTTCCACATTGCTGGATGATGAGAGTATCCCTTCGAGCTTCTCAATCAGCCTCTTGTCAATCTCAATAGCAATAATCTTTTTTGCATAAAACGAAAGAAACTTTGTCAGCGTGCCGAGCCCGGGCCCTATCTCGACAACCGTATCTTCCCGCGTTACGCCGCCGCAGGCGATGATCTTTTTAAGGATATTGGGGTCAAAGAGGAAATGCTGGCCGAAGGGTCGTTTCATTTAAGTCAATTCTGAAACCGATGAAATCGGCCTTTTAAATGTTACTCCATCAAATTGTTCAAAGTGAGCTTTGCCGCAGTCGATTTTCATTTTCTCACTCAGTCTCAGTTCCTGGTCTTTGCTTTTTGTCTCTGCGACGAAATAGACCTTCTTTTTTCCCTTGAAAACTATTGCCCAGTCTGGATTATATGTGCCGATGGGTGTATTTATCCGGAACCAAAAAGGAAGCTTGAAAAAGAACTTTATATTTTCACTGCTCTCACAATTTTTGGCAAACTGATTTTCTACAGACGAATCAAGGGGAATGTAGTTCTCATAAATGGTCTTCTCCCGTTGGTTCACTGCGAAAGTGAATTGGTCAAGGTATATTTCCAGATCATTGTCTTCAAACAAAGTCATTTCATAAATCTTATCGCCAATCTTTTCGTACTTGATGCCATCTACCATTAATTCATACAGTATTGATTTGATGGCGGCGACTGTATTATCCATAAAGAGTTGCGGGTTGAGCAGCAGCTCATTTAATCTTCCGGATCGTTTAAGAATTTCTAAAATTGTGTGCCGGGTCAGTTCGGTCTTTGACTGGATATAAGCCAGCATGTCCGGTATTTCAAATCTGATCCCATAATCGTCATCAACGCTACCACTTACCAACTGTCCGTCAACGCCTTCTTGAGTTATCACAACCCGTTGCTTCGTTGATTTGATGGTCGGTTTATTCGTTTCAGGCATGTTCTTCACTGCTTTAGCGGACATGGCAATTAATTCATTTGTTCTGTAATCAACGCTGTAGCGGGTATGGAATTTTATCTTTTCCCAAATCTGCAGGAATTTCGGGTCTGCCTCAAAGCCTTTACGCAAATTGACCTTTTGCCTGTCGCCTCTGTTTTTTAACCTTCCAGTGAAATCCACCCCGCAATCTTCCTGTATTTCATTCTGTAATGCCTTGGCAAAATCTTCATAGCGTTCATTGGCTATTACTGTCAGCTTATTGATGTTACGATCAAATATTCTTTGTCCGGTTTGATTTACGGATAAACGCAGGCCTCTGCCTATTTCCTGTCGTTTCTTGATTTCCGATTTAGTCTCGTTCAAGGTGCATATCTGAAACACGTTCGGGTTGTCCCATCCCTCCCGCAATGCAGAGTGGCTGAATATAAAGCGAAGCGGAGTAGCAGGGTCAAGAAGTTTCTCTTTGTCCTGCATTATAAGTTTGTAAGTGTCGTTATCCGCTAGGCTCTCTCCTTCGGTATCTTTTACTCTGCCCTTGCTGTCCTGTGAGAAATAACCGTTATGAAGCGCATCAACAGCATAAGACAGCAAACCCCTGAAAGCAGGCTTGGCAATTTCTTGCCGGTATATCTCTTCAAACCACTTGGCAAACTTTCCTTTTACAGAAATCCCGTTTATGTCGTATTCCCGGTAGTTCCCGACCCTGTCGATGAAAAACAAAGACAGCACTTTGATCCCTTTGCCTTTGTAAGCTCTCTCCTTTTTAAGATGCTCCTCAACGGTTTTGCGAATCATATATTTCATTACTTCATCGTTCATTCCGCCTTGCGATTCGCCTACTGAAAGCATGGAACCATTAGTGAGAGTGATTGTGCTGTTGCCCGCGTCTATTTCGTCAATAATAAAGCCTTCTTTGTAAATCTCCCTTTCTTTACTGAGTCTGTAAATATCATCACCGGTCTTTACAGAGACCGATTTTTTTACCACTCCTTTATTTGAGTTGCAATCAATCTTTATTTTTGCAGTAATTTTGGTCTTGGTTGCGTTTATGCTTTCCAACTGCAAGAATGCCTCATTCATTGCATTCTCGCTGACTACGGAATCAACTTCAATCTGCTTCACCAGCCCCAAATCATAAGCCTTCACCGGATTGAGGGAATACATCAGATTGTAAAGGTTGGTATGGGTAGCGGAATAACGAAGCGTGCAAAGGGGATTGAGGTTTTCAATCGCCTTTTTTCGAATGTCCGTCTCCATATTCTGAGGCTCATCAACAATAACAATCGGGTTGATGCTCTGAATGAATTCAATGGGCTTCTTGCCGATCAGTTTGTCATTGGGCTTGTTGATGATATTTTCGTCTTTGGCAAAGGCGTCAATGTTTATAACCAGTATCTGAATGGCATTGCCGGCAGCAAAGCCTCTTAAGTGGGAGACCTTTTTGCTGTCATACACGTCATAATTGATCTGAGCTTTATCATAAAGGGTTTGAAAGTGTTCGTGGGTAATTTGAAGGTTTTTTAAAACCCCTTCGCGAATGGCAATTGAAGGGACTACAATTACAAATTTTTTAAAGCCGTAGAGCCTAGTCAATTCATAGATAGTCCTAAGATACACATAGGTCTTACCTGTGCCTGTCTCCATTTCCACAGAGAAATTCATTCCCTGTAATTCTTTGTTCTCAGTCTTTATTTCGTGACGCTTCTGAATGCTCTTTACATTCTCCCAAATCTGCTCTTCAGTCAACGTCAGCCTGTTTCCCACGCCGTTCTCGGAAAGCAAAGAGCCCGTTTCGGTCAAAGAGAATTCAAAATCCCCGCCGCTCAACGGCTGTCCTTCAAATATATCGCTAACAGCCCTGATTGCTTCAAGCTGGTATTCCTGATTGCTGTCAAAGTGAAGTTTCATGGGATTTTCTCGGTTAAATCAAATAACCATCAAATAAGAATCCGGATTTAGACTTGCAACATTACCCTTATTATCAACGAGTTATGTGCTCTACTCAAATTCAAGATCTCCTTTTCTCAAGTTCTTGTCAAATGACCATCAAATAAGAACAGATCATGCCCGAACCGGATACTCTTTCATCGTGTACGAAGGTTCTCTCATTCTTCTTCAGTGCTTCCGATCAATCCTTTAGCATCTTTCTTGTCCAATTCCAGTTTTGGAGATGCGCTCTTTACCCTTTTCTCGACAAGCTTGATATGCTCGGCGGGCGGCAGTTTTTCAGGCGGAGTTCCACCGATACGTTTGATAGCATCTCTAACTTCTTTACCGACAGTTTCATGTGCCTTGATAGCTGACCGCTGGTCCTTCACCCGTTCACGGGCGAGTTTATCGCGGGTTTGAGTCATCCGGAACTGGTTAGCCGCCAATTCTGTAGTGTCCATCCGGTCCATAAGGTTATCTTTTTCAGGAATCTTTTTATGCTGTTTAATCGCGTCTCTGCCAAGCCCTCCATACATACCTTTATATCCGGCATCATGGAATACGCCGAACATCCTGTCCTGGACTCCCGCGTCTTTTGCTGCACCTGAGAGAGCTTTGAATTCTTCAGCAGCCTGTTTGCGAAGTTCCAGACGCTCAACATCTGCGGCAATTGCATCAGAGATTTCCTGCCTGCGGGCTTGAATAGCAAAATACTTCTGAGCATTAGCAATTTCAGGCTTGCGAGGGTCGCCATTCTGTGCAATCAAATAACAGGCAAATCTGGAAAGATTATAATCAGGAACTTCACGTACGCTTCCTGAGCCAAGGTCGACCATTTTGCCGGCGTCGGCAAAATGGTTATCGGGAGTATTTCCTGATTGCTTGCACGATGTTAGCGCTCTTTTAATTGCATCTTCAAATCGTCTCCATTGTGAGTACCCTAAAAGGGCTTGAATTTCCCTTGCGCTCCAATACTCTGCTCCATGTTTGTTGACTTTCCTTAAATCTTCAAATGACTTACTGCCAATTGAAACTAAATCTTTTTTTGCCATGCCCCCCCTCCTGATAAAAGAATGAATTTACTTATAGCAACATATTTCATGCTTTATTCCAGCCCGCTGCAATCCAAATTCAGAATGTTAATTTTACCTGTAAGGCAACTTATTGAGCAAGGAGGAATAAGGGGTACTCGGGCAACCACAGGGGATTGCCCTACACCTCATGTATTTCCCCCGTATGCGTAAACACTATGAAGGACATAACTGCATCAGTATTAAACAATCTCTTCACGGCCTGCTTATAAATGTTCATCTGAAAGGAATATTCTTTCAGCAAGTATTCAACTTCTTTCTCCCTCACAGGAAACGTCTTGTAGTCATAAATATTATATTCATTGTCCTCTTTAATTAATCTGTCGATCCTTCCATTATATACAGCATCCCCGGCATCGAGTATAAAAGGGAGTTCAGTGAACGAATCTTCTCTCGGCATAATAACGTCCTGCCATATGCCTCTTCCCTTCAATGTCTCTATGTCTCTTTTGATTATCATGATCTTTTCGGGGACCTGTTCTCTGCTCATCCCTTTTGATGCAAACAGCGTCTCTGCTTTAGCAGGAATGTCCTGTTCCTGCAAAAGCCCTTTTGATATGCCTTCAAAGATCCTGTGTATTATATCTCCGATTATGAGCCAGTCCTCGCCGTGCCGTCTTCGGACGTCAGCTGTTTCGGTCACGGACCTCCATGAAGCGGCTTTAGGGAGCGATAATGGTATGACCTCGATCCGGCGGCGGTCAGCAGGGATTACTTCCTCTTTGCGCGCATGTTTGTAAAGCATACTTACGTCTTCTTCAGAAAGCAATGCCAGTCCGTCAATGCCGGGGTCTTCAACAATGACCGTGTCATTCAGCTTCTGGAGCCCGAGCCCCCTGGTGAGAAATCCCAGAAAGCTGTTTTCCCTGCTGTCCCAGTACCCGGTGAGGATGAGGGCCTCCTCCGCCCTTGTCACAGCCACATAGAAAAGCCTTATCTGTTCCTCTATCTCCTTTGCTTTATGAATGAGAAAATCGTCATCGCCCTCCCGTATCGACGGTTCAGGGACTGATTTAAAAAAGAACCTGCCATCTTCCTGCCCTGCCCTGGGAGGGATTTCATATATGAGGTTGTCGCCGGTTTTGGGAGAGAACTGTTCCTCAATCCCCGGCACAATGACGACCGGAAATTCAAGCCCTTTTGCAGCGTGAATGGTCATTATCTTAACTGCGTTCATGCCATCGGTATTAACGTTGGCCTTTGCCTCCTGTTCATCAATAGTCCTCTCAAGAAAGTCCCTGATCATAATGAGCGTCTTTCCGCCTGCATCGAGGTCTTCCATGATCCGCAGGAATTTCTTTATGTTCGCCCTTTTCTGCTCCTCATGAAAATATCTCCACGCCTTTGTGCTGACAAGGGCGTCTTCAATCAACTCTGCAAGAGGCATGTGCGCTGATTGGGCGAGCCAGTCCTTAAGCAGATCGTAGGGGCGGGGTAATCCCGTCCTGACAGCATCAACATTCCCCAATTTCTCAAACAGGCTTTCCCCTGTGAGTCTGACTAATTGAAGGATGTCGCTTTCGGCAGTATTGAACAGGGGGCTTTTCAGAAGCATATACAGGCTGTAATCGTCATGCGGATTTGAAAGGAAAAAAACCAGCGACCGAAGCATCGCAATTTCCGGCTCCTGATAAAATCCGATCCCCTTCACTGCGACAAAGGGAATGCCGTATTTTCTCAGGGCCTCTTCGTAGGGCGCAAGATGCGTCCTCTTTTTCAGCAATATGGCAATGTCCGAATAACGGCAAAACCTCTTTTGCTCGCTGCCTCGCTCCGCAAGTTCAAAATTGCCGGCAAGGGACTTTATCCTCTGTGCGATAATGTCCGCCTCTTTCTGTTTCCTCTGATCCATTTTTACATCTTCCTCAGGCTGAAGGAGTATCAACTCGATGCGGCCTGTATGCGGCAGGCCCGGTCTCATTGCGGTAAAAGGGCTGTACCGTGTTATCCACGGGTAGTTGTCGGGACGGTCCATTACCTTTGAAAAGACGAGGTTGGTAAAATTAATAATCGCAGGCCGGCTCCGGTAATTTTCCTTTGCCTCCTCATACAGAAATTCATCTCCGAGCCAGGCCTCCATCTGGGCCTTTGCCCTGTGGAAAATCTCCACGTTCGCCCCTCTGAAAAAGTAGATGGACTGTTTCTCATCTCCGACAAAAAATATCGTTGGCCTGACGCCGCCTTCCCTTTTCGCTCCAAGGCCTGAGCGCCACTCTTCGGTGAGTTTGTTGATGATCGCCCACTGGAAATTGTTTGTGTCCTGAAATTCGTCAACGAGGATGTGGTCGGTCTTTTCGTCAAAGGCGTAAAGGATGTTCGCCCATTCCGGATTTTCAGTGAGCATCCTGTAGGCAAGATATTCGAGGTCGCTGAAGTCGAGGACCCCTTTGGCCTTTTTCCTTAAAGTATATTTGCGGAGACAGGTGTTGAATATGGTCCAGAGTCTTTCGCTCCGCTCAGAGCATTCCTCAAGCCTGACGTCTTTCCAGTAAAGGGACATTTTAAGCGCCCACTGCTGAAAATCTGCAATACCCTTCATTCCGGAAGGCGTCTTTTTGCGGGGCGAACCGTCTGATGTCAGAAAACAGTCTTCTATGACGCTGATGTCCTTCCAGGAACCCTTCACGAAAATCTTTTTATATTTGTCTATCGATTCTGCCGCGCCTTCCCAGGAGAGCAGTTCCTCTATTAATTCATCGCTTGCCGACGGGACATGGATAAAGGACTGGGCCTCCAGTGAAAACGGTCTTTTACTGAAAAGGTATTCCATCGTGCCCTTAAGATAATCCAGCCCCCTGAAACCTTTTTCGCTGAGGGTCTGCATGATGAAATCGGTCTTCTGGTTATGCAAGGGCGAAATGACCTCGCCCCGACGGTCGTTCTCCAGCAGAACATCATACAGGACCTCTTCCCACTCCATGCCTGAAGCCATCTCATCCGCGATACCATAATTGGGGTCAATGTCCGCGTCAAAGGAAAAGCGCCTGATGAGGGTCCCGCAGAAGGAATGGATGGTGGTCACGCGCATGAGCGGCATCTTTTCGAGCAGGCAGCGGAACAATGTTTCGTCTTCATCCCTGAGAATGCGCAGTATCCTCTGCTTCATCTCCGCAGCCGCCTTGTCGGTGAATGTTATGGCGAGGACCCTCTCCACGTCTACTCCGCTTTGCAGAAGTGCAATATAGCGCCGCGCCAGCTTCTCGGTCTTGCCGGACCCGGCCGGTGATGATATCATCACGCTCTTTTCTGTGTCGAGATAGCTCATGTCCCTTCCCCGCATAATGCATCGTGGCTGCAGTTCCTGCACGCATTATTGACCGGCTCTGCCGGGAACATACCTTCCCTTATCTGCCCGATGAGCGCCGCTGTTTCCTCAAGTGCCTCCTGAATAAATTCCTCCATGCTTTTCTTCTTCGGCGGATAAGAGGTTACCTTGCCGTCCTTTAGAGAATAGTATCCTGCTTCATCCACCTGCTGGGGATGAGTCACTTGCCACATTCGTGCATAAAGCGGCAATTGAAGGCTTTTTTTATCGATCTCCCCGGTCTTGTAATCAAGGAGGATAACTGAATCTTCTGAAGATCCCCCCGCTTGAGCCTTTCTTATGTCCACCCTGTCAATCTTCCCTCTTAATTTTATCCCGTTGATCTCTGCCTCTATCTTTTCCTCGGCAAGCCATGGTCTGTATCCCTTCATCCTGATTTCAGCCTCCTGTTTTCTGAGCAGGGGCAGGAGATTGCGGAATATCTCCCTTGTCACATCGGCCCAGAATTCAGCGATCGGGACTTCACGGAGGCTTTTTTCAAGCGACCTGAAAAGCCGCGCTTCGAAGTCATCCATCTCCCAGTCTTTATCTTTGAATAAATGCTCCATCGTCCTGTGAGCAAGTGTGCCCCACTGCCTGTACTCAACCTCGAACCTCGGGGGTGTTTCAATTTCAAGGCCGAGTATCTTGTCGAGATAAAACCTGAAGGGGCATTTTCTGTAATAATCAATGTCCGTCACCCTGAAATATCTCTTTGACATTGCCCCGATTATGCTGCGCAGGATTGCGGTTGCGTTATTGTCGAAATATGTTTTAGCATGTGAGCTGCCATCAAGTCTTTGCGCAGAACCTTCTCTGACCAGGACCTCTTCATCCGTAAAGATATCCAGTTCAACGGGGCCGGGCATGTTCTCCCAGTCAAGAAAAGGCGAGGGCAGGAATATTTTATCGCCTTCAGCAGCAGGACAGGAAAACACCGGGTCATGACGTGAAATATGGAGGAGCCTGTTAAAATACATTTTCTGCCTGATCATGTAAAACTCCAGATACGGCATACCCATGGCCTTTTTTACTTTCTCCGGCAATATAGGGTCTATGTCGGGCCTTGAAGGGAAATCACCTTCAAGCACACCACCGAAAAAAAATGCCTCTGTCTCGGTCACAGCGGCCAGTTCATAGGGGATGATCTTTACGCCGTCCCTGCCTTCATCAAAGCCTTTCATGTCCTGCAGCAGATACCTGAGATAAAATTCAGGCGCGCCGGCTGCCCTGAGTCCATCCTGATATAACCCTGAAAAATGCCTTAGCTCGGAAAAGCGGCTGATTAACATGTCTGCTGTATCATCGCCCGGTAAATTCTCTCCCGTGTTTTTCAGATAATCAAAAAAGCCCCATTGGGCGAGGGCAGTATCGAATTCATCGAGAAAGGGGAGGAGTGCCTTCTTTTGTTTTATTTTTTCAACAGTGTCTATAATCAGGATGATATCTTTCTGGAAATCGTCAAGCCGTTTCTTTTCTGTCTCTGACACCTTCTCGTCGTTCCGGTCCTGTATGGTTTCCCCAAGGGAGAGCCAGGACTGTTTTCCCTTGATAATTCCCGCCCTGTAAGAATAACCCACTGCCCATTCCTTCAGGACATCAGGGATTCCGGGGAAATAAGGCGAGGTGAGAAAAGAGAGGAATGCATTGCGCGGATAATCTTCCGCAATGCAGTTCAGCAGCTCATCCAGCGCTGTCAGCGGCCTTGTAGCGGACAAATCATATTCTCCGATGTTCACCGGCACCCCGTGTTTTTTGAAAATTCTCCGGACCATCGGCAGATATTTTGAAAGCACAGGAAAACTCACTGTTATCTCCCACGGCTTCATCCCTTCAAGTATAAGTTTCTTTACGTTCCTGGCAATGCCTTCAACCTCATCTTCCATTGAGGGATATGTGAAACAACCCGTCTTTTCCCTCGTCAGGGTGCGCTTCAATTGTCTGGTTTCAATTGCCGGATGCCACGACCTGATGCTATCGAGTATCTCAGACCCTTCTTCTGCCAGTGCAAACGCCTTTTCAGTCTTATCCAAAAGTGTTTTTATAATTTCTGTTTCAAGGGGCGTGGGATCAAAGAAACCGTCAATGACAAGTGTGCTGCAGAGGGCAGGGCCAGCAGTTTCTAATTTGATAAAATCTCTCAGCATATCAACAGGGTCAGAAAGATTCTTCTCCTTCAATTTATTCTCATAAGACTGGAGAACTGCTACTGCCCTTACAGCCCTTTCCCTCGCCTTTTCTTCAAATATAAGCGCGCTGATTTCTTCCTTTATTTGAGAGAGGGGCTTGTTCAGGATGTAATGTCCTGTTTTTCTGAAAAGGTCGGACAAAATGCGGGCATAGCCGATATTGTTGTTTCCAAGAATTTCGCAGAGGACCAGTGGCCGTATGTGTTCGGATACTACATTACCCCCCTCCTGCCCCTCATGGAGGACCGAGGCAGCCTGTTTAATCGTAAGAGACTGAAAAGGTATGTACGCGGATGTATTGTGCTGTTTTTTCAGATATGAGAAAAATTGTCTTCCGGTCTCTGAAAGTACGAAGTTGTTGGGCCCGAGAAACAGTACAGAGGAAAAATTGTTGTATGGGTGTGCCGAGACTATTTCCTTGAAAAGAGTCTCTCTCTTGTTCCGCGCGCCGATGGGCGCTATGAATAGGGTCCCTTGTTTCACTTGTTCATGCCTAAATTAAAGTATTCTTATGAGGCATTATTATTCAAACGCCAATGAATACAACATGATTTATCATGGGTAATTACTTGATCAGGTGTTCCACAAGCTTTTGTAATGATTTCAATTCTTCATAAATTACGCTCAGAATAAAAGCACGTAAAGTAGATACATCCCCTTTGTTAGTTTTTTGCAGTGCAGTTATATATTCTGCCCTTCTAACGGGAGGAACAATAACGGGGCTGTAGCCGTTCTTTATAGTCAGGATACTTAATAAAAGCCTTCCGATCCTGCCGTTGCCGTCTATGAAAGGATGAATTGCCTCAAATTCAGCATGAAGGTCGCTTGCCTGTTCAAGATAGTGTTTATCCTTAGCATTACTGTTAATGTTTTCAATATGTTTTTTCATTAGCGCAGGCACTTCACTATAATCAGGTGGCAGGAAATCAGTTCCGGTAATGATGACGTTTCGCTGTCTGTATTTGCCGGCGTTTTCGGAGTTAATCTGCTGAAAAAAGAGTTTATGCAAAATTAAAATATCTTCTTCTGCTATGTTTCTGTCCAGGAGAGAATAAATATGGTCGTAGGCCTTTGCATGTCCGATAGCTTCATTATGCTCTCTCAGAGACTTCCCGCCAATGGTTATGCCGTCTTCAATGACAACCTTTGTTTCCGACTCTGTGAGGGTATTGCCCTCAATTGCATTGGATGTATATGTCAGCCCGACGCGGTAATAGTCTTTTAGCTGTTTGACAACATGGTCGGGGAACGGGCGATGGCTGTTAAGGACGGATTTGATGGAGTCTATTTTGTATAAGATGTCTGTGGTCATTGCTCTGCTATTCATTAAGTAAATTTGTAATCAGTGCAGCCATTACTTCTTTTTCTTTCGGTTTGCTCTCGGCAACCAAAAGGGCTATAGCTATCAGAGTATTGTCATTAATTTTAGGCTCGCCGTTAGATTTCAGTAGATAATTATTTTTGTGCAGAAACAATATAAACAGAAACGAGCCTATGCGTTTATTGCCGTCAACAAACGGGTGGTCCTTTATTATGAAGTAAAGCAGATGGGACGCCTTTTCTTCAATGCTTGGATATAATTCTTTGCCCCCGAAGGTTTGATAAATTGCATATAGAATTCTCTCATGTCCTTGTTCTCTTTCTATCCCGAATAATTCCGAGGCCTCGTTTTTATTTTTCAAATCTTCTTTTAACGATTCGATAGCTTTCTTGGCCTCGGAATACTTAATCCGTCCAGCCGGTTTTGATACGCCTCTGGATATGAGATTAATGTCTTTATTGTCATACTTCTGTAAGAGAATCCATGACTTCGCATAGCCGGTAATAATTGTTAAAAGCCCGGTAGCTTCTTCTCTGGTCAAAGCAGCATGAGCAGTCTTTTGTAAAAGAGATACAGCCTTTTCAAGTTCTTTTAGGCGGGACTGCTGCTGCTCCGTCAACCTCTTTTCATTTAAGGTATAGCCCTTAACAATGTGATCCTTCAAAACCTTTGTCGCCCAGATACGAAACCGGGTGGCGCGCTTTGAATTGACCCTGTAACCGACCGAGATAATGACATCAAGGTTGTAATATTTTGTATTGTATGTCTTCCCATCAGCGGCAGTGCGTGCAAAATTTGCACATACTGAATTCTTTTCTAATTCATTGTTTTTAAAAACATTATTAATATGCTTGGTGATAACGCTTCGTTCGGTCTTGAAAAGCTCCGATATTTGTTTCTGTGAAAGCCAGACCGTATCCCGCTCCAGTTTTACATCAAGGCGGGCTTCTTTGTCGGCAGTTGTGTAGATAACAATTTCACCGTGCTTTGCCGGGATGTTTTTATCCTTTTTAGTCATCTGTTTTCCGATGTAATAAAGAAACTAAAATTATAATGAAAAGTGCCTTTATTATCTATATTCTCCCAAGATTCAATATGCTTAATAAACGTCTTTTCCGCGGTATCCCGTGAACTCATAGTCCCAAATATTTCCAGATCATCAAGACTTATGATAAGTGGTTTATTACTCTGTAAGTTCTTTAAATTATTACGGTTGATGTCTCTTTCGAGCAACTTATTGAATCTGTTCAAGAGATCATAATCTCCCAAATAATTCTCTGTTACCAATATAGAAATAATCTTTTTGTTTATATTTGTTTCTTGGTCAATATAATCATTTAATTGGAAGAACTTACCTTTTACTTTTTTGCCCCTGGCCATTGGATCATTTTTCCCCGTATTAAAAAGCAATCTAGATAAATCCTCTGAAAACGAATTCGAGTCGGTGTTATATAAGGAAGCAAATCTATAATATTCTGTTGTGAATTCAAAAATAATTATATAATCTTCAAACTCTAACATAGCGTCCGGCTTGTTATTTTCTGCCCTTGTAATTTTTATGCGGGGGAAAATCTTTTGAATGAGAAATGCAAAATATTCTTCCAGAAGCAATCCATAAGCATCTTTGATATATTTTCTTTTTGCCGGTAGTTTCCAGAGAAACCCGGAGCAGATTCCTTCGATCAAAAATTTCAAATCAATAATACAGTATCTACTTCCATTTATTTTAAATACAGGATAGTCGAAGAAATTTTGAAAGCATTTATAAATATTAGAAATCTTATCTTTACGTTCTATATTTTTAAAGTAATTTCTTGAATCAGGCAGGTCTTTTGATAAGCCTTCTATGAATTTAATAAATTGCTTATCGTCTTTAAATTTTTCTTTGTCTATATAAAATGAATCAAGGTTGTTGAGATTAAAACCATAAGTTGACTCCTTCAGCTTTTGAGCTTGATCGCTTCGTTTTATCACGGAGAATCCAAGAAACCATTCAAATAGCTTATCTAACACATGAAAGTATTCATCAAGTGAGATACCGACCTTGTTTTCTATGGCTTTTATTTCTTGGGATATTTTCTCCTTTTCATTGGGCGGCATTTTAAATAACAATTCATTGTAGATAAATTTATACCGCTTCTTTCGCTGAGAATAGATTTTATACAAAAGCGTAGAGTCGTAATAATATGGATACTCTCTTATTAACATTTTCAAGAGATTGTGTTCCCTATTGCTGTCAGCTTCTCTGTTAATTTTGCTGTTAATGAGGAGCAATGACTTGTAATATAGTTGAGAATATCGTATGTTGCCTTCACCGGTAATGTTTGCAGTGCCGTTTACATTTTGTTCAATTATTCGAGAAATGAAATATAAGAGATTATCTCTATGAAAAAGAATCTTATTAGCTGCTGAGGTAGTTGTTAGCTTGGAAAGACGCAGTTCCTTTTTATTAATATCTAATAAGTCATCCGAGTCAGCGGTCTGACATATCATATTAAGAAATGCACTATATGAGATGGCCTCTACAGGATCAAAGCTCTTAATAATATCATTTATCAAACCATCAATATCCCTTTGATCATTGAGATAGGCAATTGGCAGTATTAAATTTTCTTTTTCGATGGTATTGTACAATTCTTCATATGTCAAATGCGTGATAATTTTTGTTGGGGGCTGATCCATAATCTATCGCTTTAATAACATTATCTAATAATCATAGGGAAAGTCTTTCCCTCACAGCTTAAACCTCTCCCTCTTCCCCGCCGAAAACCTCGCCTTAGTCAATCTCAACTGTTTGTCAATTTCACTAAAGATTTTATTAACTTCCTCTTCAGTATATTCATAAGAGCTCTTGTTGGAGCAATTGCCGAGAATCCTGATCTTCTCAAGTATCTCATTGGTTCTTTTGGCGGCTATTCTTTTAAAGCGCTCATGCCTGTTTTCTTCCATTTGCCGGGCTGATTTTGATTTTGGATTCATGAAGCGTCCTCTATATATCAAAATATAATTTATTAATTATTGAAAATAATACCAATTAATAAATTCATTGTCAAGCTATATTTTCATATAAATGTAAATAGTGGCAATATTTACATTTGAAGATTGTATTTAAAGCGGCTCTTATTACTTATTAAACAAGATCATTGTCCCGTATTGACTATGCAGTTTCACCCCTGCAGTTGGACATCCCCCTTAACAAACCGGTATATCCTCAGTTGTCTGTTCTCTTTAATGGCCTTTAATGCATAAGTAGTCCTGTCTACATCGGACAGGGCTTCACTGTCCGACCCGAAGCCGGCGGAAATAAAAGAGCTTTCTATTTTTGCGGCATAATCCTGCGAATCCGTAGCAACGATTACGGACCCGCCAGCCCTGAGTCTCGAAAAAAGGACCCCGGCGAATTCAGGATTTATCAGCCTTCTCTTATTATGCCGTTTCTTGTGCCAGGGGTCCGGGAAAAGGATATATGCGCCGTCTAAAGAATCTGGGGGGATATTGTTGATAAGGACACTCTTTGCGTCTTTATTAAACACCCGTACATTGGTAACGGAAAGAACAGTCGGATTATCCTTGCTGATGAGATTGACCAGGAGTTTTGCTATGCCGGTTACATAAATTTCAATGCCGATAAAATTGTGTTGAGGCGCACTGACTGCCCTTTCAAGAAGGAAGGCCCCGGTGCCGAATCCGATTTCCAGATAAAGGGGCGCCTCTCTTTCAAAGACATCTGTCTTATCCATTACGCACTCTGTGCTTAGCTTGACAATAGGGAGTATTGCAGCAAGCGCGTCACGTTCTCTCTGGCTCATCCTGCCGAATTTTCTGCCTTTGGTACGTGTCTCAGTTGAATCAATCACAATGTCTCCCTTATCGTTTATATCTTTTCCAGTGGACAGCCCTGGCATTTGGGTTTCGGTTTGCAAAAGTGTTTGCCTGTCATGACGAACAGGGCATGGTATTCATTATATAAGGCTGCGTCCGACGGCAGGTTATTGTGGAAAAGCTCCTGTACTTCATGGTACGTTGCACTTTCCGGAATAATGTTATGTCTTATCAGCGCCCTCTTTGTGTACGCATCAATTACAAAAATGGGCTTATCGAGCGCGTAGAGGAGTATGGAGTCCGCTGTCTCGGGACCGATTCCGTTTACCTCAAGCAGCCTGTGCCTTAGTTGATGAAGGTCTTCATCCTTCATGTTCTCGACATTGCCTTTGTAATTGTTTGTCAGGAACGCAAGGAAATGTTTGAGCCTCTTAGCCTTTATGTTGAAATATCCTGCAGGCTTTATGAGGGAGGCAAGTTTTGCATGAGGCATTTTATGCAGGACATGAGCATCAAGCGACTTGCAGCTCTTTAAATTGTTTATCGCCTTCTCCACATTCCCCCAGTTTGTGTTCTGCGTAAGTATCGCACCCACTGCAATTTCAAATGGGGTATCCCCCGGCCACCAGTGCTGAGGGCCGAAGTGTTTATAGAGGACGCGGTATATTCCGGCAAGGGTTTTCTTGTGAGTTGTTTTTGTCATTATTAAATCGATGAGAGAGGCAGTGCCTCGCCCCTGTAAAATTACCCCGGCGGCCAGTGCATGGCCCTGCCTGCAAGCAGGTGGAGATGGATGTGAAATACAGTCTGCCCTGACTCGCGGTTACAGTTCATCACAAGCCTGAAGCCCCTTTCAGCGACCTTTTTGTCCTTTGCGATATTACTTGCAACCTCAAACATGTGCCCTATCAGCGCATGGTCGTCATTCCCTATTTCAAGGGCCGTTGATATGTGCTTTTTGGGGATTATCAGAATATGGACCGGGGCCTGAGGGGTTATGTCCTCAAAAGCAAGAACAGTTTCATCCTCATAGACTGTCTTTGCCGGGATTTCTTTTGCAATTATCTTACAGAACAGGCAGTTCATTTCATGACTCCTTTTGATTTTTTCAATTATAAACAAAATGAATATTTTTTTATTATAATACAGTCCGTGAGACGGCTTAGCATTAATGACGTTAAACAGAATCAGACTTTCATTCAGGGCATAAGGTGGGAAGTAACGCCTAAAATATTCATGGACCCTTCATCCGCGCCTCGCAGTGAGTCCGGAAAGCCTATTGATATCACGTACGGATATATGCTTTATGTGGACATCGTAAATGAAAAACCGGTGCTCATGATCATGATGCTCAAGCGAATGATGAGCCAGAACGTAGGGTATATTTCCGAAGTCCCGGAAGATTTACTATATGAAGCCATGAACTGTAAGGGCCCGGATTGCATCGCAGGCATGTATCCCATTCCCGGAAAACTCAAGGACTGGCTCAAGAAAGAACTTGACGTGTCTAATCCTCACTGATTTTATAGCTTACGTTAAAAACAATGTCCTTGCGCAGTGAGTGATAAACCGAGCAGTACTTTTCCTGTGAAAGTGAAATGGCCCGGTCCATTTTGTTGGGTGTAATGCCTTTCCCGGCAATATGGATTATCATAGTAATCGCTTTGAAATACTGAGGCGGCACCGGGTTTCTCTCTCCTGATGTTTCTATCTCAAATTCTTTGATCTCCGCCCGCATCTTCTGAAGAAACATAACGACGTCTATTCCCAGGCAGCCCGCGACGCTCATTAATAAGGTATCAGTCGGGAAACAGCCTTCCTGCGCCTTGGGGTCATATTCAAATGAATACCCCCGTATCCTTGACGTAAATACCAGGTCCTTGTCCCATGTAAGGAAGCCTCTGCTTTCAAGCGGGGTCTTTTCTTTCCATCCCTTTAAGGAGTTCTCTAAATCTTCTGCATTGCCATTCTCCATCTTTTCAAGCCTCCTGTTGTTCAGTTGATTCTTTCAGCCATTTAAGATAATCCGGCGCGCCTTCTATGATCGGCAGCGCAATGATCTCAGGCACATCATAGCTGTGGAGTTCTTTTACCTTGTCCGATACTGCGTTGAAAAGGCCCTTTCGGGTCTTTACAATCATGAGCACTTCTGAGTCATCCTGAATTTTGCCCTGCCAGGCGTAGATAGAGCGGATGCCCCGGACAATATTGGCGCATGCAGCGAGTCTGGCTTCAACAAGGGAGCGGGCTATACGGGCGGCCTCATCCTCATTTGGCGCGGTAATGAAGATGACAATTTCTTTTTCAGTCTGCCCGGACATGGGAATATTTTGCAGAGACAGTATTAAAAAAGCAATTCCTGTGGATATCCGGGCCGGAACGCCGCTATAAATGACCCCGTGAATCCGGACAGCGCACTTTAAAATAAATATTTTTCTGCGGGCCGGTTTTGGTATTGACAAAAAAATAAAACTATTATACTATTTGGTTAACAAATCTTCTTTTTAACAATCCCAATTGAGGCTGAAGGGTTACAAACCTCCAAGAGTAAATTTTTTCAAGGACATGTATTCCCGCTAAGAGAGGAAGCAAAATCCCATGGCAAACAAAAGCATTAATCAAGGAGATAGTATGAATATTACAGATCTCAAAGAAAAGACAATCGATGAGCTCACAAAAATGGCAAAAGGCTTAAGCGTTGAAGGCGCCAGAGGACTGCGGAAACAGGACTTGATCTTCGCTATACTGCAGGCACAGACTGAGAAGACCGGATTGATTTTCGGGGAAGGTGTGCTTGAGATTTTACCGGATGGGTTCGGTTTTCTCCGTTCCCCGAACTACAGTTATCTGCCGGGACCGGATGATATATATGTCTCACCGTCACAGATAAGGAGGTTCAACCTCCGCACCGGGGACCTTGTTACCGGACAGATAAGGCCGCCGAAGGAAAGTGAAAGATACTTTGCCCTTCTAAAGGTCGAGGCCGTTAACCACGAACCGCCTGATGAGAGCATAGAGAGACCGCTGTTTGATAACCTCATCCCCTATTATCCTACGCAGGCAATAGACCTTGAATACAGCAAGTCGGATTATTCTACGCGGGTCATGTCCCTTGTGACGCCGATAGGTATGGGGCAAAGAGGTATGGTTGTCGCGGCGCCAAGAACGGGCAAGACGATGCTGCTCCAGTCCATAGCAAAGGCCATAAAGAAAAACCATCCGGAGGTCCATCTGATAGTCCTTCTTATCGATGAAAGACCCGAAGAAGTTACTGACTGGAAAAGACAGGTGGATGCAGAGATAATAAGCTCAACATTCGATGAGCCCCCGCAGAGGCATCTGCAGGTTGCCGAGATGGTCATTGAAAGGTCCAAGCGACTTGTGGAAACCAGTAAAAATGTCGTCATCCTTCTGGACTCGATAACCAGGCTTGCAAGGGCATACAACGCGGTAATACCTGCAAGCGGCAAGGTGCTTTCAGGAGGTCTTGACTCCAACGCGCTCCAGAAGCCGAAGAGGTTTTTCGGAGCTGCAAGAAACATCGAGGAGGGGGGAAGCCTGACAATCCTTGCAACCGCCCTTATTGATACTGGAAGCAGAATGGACGATGTCATCTTTGAGGAATTCAAGGGAACAGGCAACATGGAGCTGCACCTCGACAGAAAGCTCACAGACAAGAGGATATTCCCGACGATTAATATTAACGCCTCAGGCACGAGGAAAGAAGAACTGCTTGTTGACAAGAGTACACTTCAGAGGATGTGGATATTGAGAAAGGTGCTTCATTCACTCAGTACGATTGAAAGCATGGAGTTCCTGCTTGATAAGATCACGGGCACAAAGAGCAACAAAGATTTCCTCGATATGATGAACAAATAATATAACCCGGAGAGTCCCCGCGGTCCAGGCGCTCTCCGGGACATTAGTTGCAGGTTGTCGCTGCTTCCGTAAATAATCTTCATTCATCTTTGTCCTGTTTCAATTACTAATTAAACCATTAGCAAAGAATATTGACTTACCTGAAATGTATCCTTAAACTTATTGTGCATGAAACAGGATATTATCTACATAATACGGAAAGCCCTGGACAGTCTTAACACCGAATGGGGTATTGCCCTTCCCGATATCGAAGTTGAGGTCCCAAGGGACGAGACCATGGGAGACATCGCCACGACGGTCGCAATGAGGCTTACCAAATTACTCAAGAAACCCCCGAGAAAAATAGCGGAAGAAATCGTTGCTGAGATAGCCATGCAGCAACCAGGCTATTTTGAAAATATCGAGATAGCAGGCCCCGGGTTTATTAATTTCAGGTTCAAACAGGAATATATTCTTAAGGGCCTTCAGTCTCTCCTTGAAGAAGAGCATTCATCTCTGAGGTCCGACATTGGAAAGGGCGCTAAAATCCAGGTTGAATTTGTAAGCGCCAATCCGACAGGGCCTCTTCATATCGGGCATGGAAGGGGCGCTGCGGTTGGAAGCGCGCTGTGCAATATTCTGAAGGCTGCCGGATTCGATGTGCAGAAGGAGTTTTATATAAATGATGCGGGCCTCCAGGTGAAGCTGCTTGGCCGTTCCGTATATGCACGCTATCAGCAGTTGCTTGGCAATAATGTCCCCTTTTCTGAGGACGGATACAAGGGTGATTATGTTGAGGACATTGCTAAGGACATACATGAGCGCGAAGGCGACAAATATCTGAACAAGACGTATGAAGAATGCGGAGAATTAATCTCTGACTATGCCTATAAGATGATGCTTGCAAACATATCAACTGATCTGAAAGATTTTGGAGTTGAGTTTGACAGGTGGCAAAGTGAAAAGGAGCTTCATGAGCAGGGCAAGGTTGAGAACGCAATAAATACACTCCGGTCAAAAGACCTGATTTATGAAAAGGACGGGGCTGTATGGTTCAGCTCTACCCGGTTTGAAGACGACAAAGACAGGGTCGTGCGCAAGCAGGACGGTGAATATACGTATTTTGCATCGGACATCTGCTATCACAAGGACAAGCTAGACAGGGGATTTGATACAATTGTTGATATATGGGGCGCGGACCATCACGGTTATATCCCGAGGATCAGGTCCGTGCTTGAGGCCTTTGATCTGCCGAAGGAGAAATTCAGGGTGATACTGATTCAGATGGTGTCTCTTCTCAGACACGGGGTGCCGGTGCAGATGTCAAAAAGGGCAGGGGCCTTTATTACCCTCAGAGAGGTCATTGATGAGGTCGGTCCGGACATAACCAAGTTTATTTTTCTGACGAGAAAGGCCGACAGTCAGCTCGAATTTGATATTGATGTTGCAAAAGAGCAGTCAGCGGAAAACCCGGTCTTTTATGTTCAGTATGCATTTGCCCGGATATCCAGCCTCTTCCGGCAGGCAGAGGGAAAAGGGGTGCAGTTCACGCCTGCATCGGTTGATTTATCGGCATTAAAAGAAGATGAAGAAATTCTGCTTATCAAAAAGCTCCTTCTGTATCCTATGGTATTTGAGGGGACGGCCCTTGCCTGCGAGCCGCACAGGATCACTTATTATTTGCAGGAACTGGCCGGTGTCTTCCATGCCTACTATTACAAACACAGGATCATATCTGATGATAACGGGCTTACCCTTGCAAGACTCAGTCTTTGCAGGGGAGTAAAAATCGTTCTGGATGAAGGCTTGAAGCTTCTTGGGGTCTCTGCCCCGGAAAGGATGTGACCGCCATGTTATATGTAACAGCATTAACGATTCATGTCATATCAATCGTAATATGGATCGGAGGGGTGGCCTTTGTGACGCTTGTGACCTTTCCCATGATCCTGCGTATGGAGAAGTCGCTGGAAATGGTGATGGTGTTCCAGGGGGTGGAGCACAGGTTCGGGAAAATTGCAAAGGCAATGGTCATACTTGCCGGGCTGTCCGGGCTATATCTGATATCTGAAAAGGGCTTGAGCCCAGGTGTATGGATAATGATCGTCCTGTGGGTTGTTTACGCATCGCTATTGTTCGGCCTGGAGAAACTGATATTCGCAAAACTGTTCTCACGGCCTGGCGCGCAGGCAGATATGAAAACGGTCTTCAACGCTCTTCAGATATTTCACTGGGTCGTGCTGGGTTTGAGCCTGTCTGCGATTGCAGCCGGGATTTATGCAGGGCATTATTAAACGCTACGATAATACCCTGTGTGCTATAATCTTTCATGCAAACCGACAGCGACATCAAGCGTATAAACACCTATTTCAAGAGCAGAAAAGAAGTCACTGCTCTGTATCTCTTCGGAAGCTGCGCTGAAGGCAGGGAGTTACCGGAAAGCGATATTGATATAGCCGTACTTATTGATGAAAAGAAACTGCAGAGGAAAAACTTCGAGCAGCTGAAGACCATTTACTACAAAGCCTCTCCGTCATTTTCGTTACGTCAGGTCGATATTGCGGTCCTCAACACCGCCTCGCCTTATCTGAAACACCGGGTCATCAAATCAGGTAAAGTGCTCTTTGACAGGAACAGGCGGCTGAGGGTGAGGTTCACTACACAGGCAATTATCGAATATCTCGATTTCAAACCCATAGAAGAGATATTCAATAAAGCTGTCGCAAACCGTTTCAGGAGGTCTGCTGTTGGTAGATAAAGCATTAGTCGGTAAAAAGCTTGAAAGGATCGAAACTTATCTCAAGCAGATTCGTCGGAAAAAGGACCCCGGCATTGATCTGTTTTCGCAGGACAGAGATTTGCAGAGCATCGTCCTTTTCAATCTGATTCAGCTCGTACAGGCCTGCATTGACATCGGCGCGCACATCATAAGTGATTCAGGATGGGAGACACCGGCAACGCAGGCTGATATATTTAAAATACTTGCAGATAATAAAATCATCACAAGACCTCTTACAAAAAAAATGATTCAGATGGCGGGATTCAGAAACCGCGTGGTCCATGAATACGAAAAGACAGACATGAAGATTGTTCATACTGTCTGGAAAAGAAACCTTTCCGATATCGAAAAGTTCTGCAAGGCGGTAGTTTTAAAATATAACCTGTAGCACCAGCCACCCGATATAAAATTACTTAAGGAAATAAACAGGCATATTCCATATGGAGTCCCACGGCAGATTCAACATTATCAAATCAGACGGCAACGCGCGCCTTGGTCAACTATCTACTCAGCGTGGAATAATCAACACTCCCGCCTTTATGCCTGTCGGCACTAATGCTACTGTCAAAGCCATGAGCCCCGATGAGATGAAAGATCTCGGCGCTGAAATCCTTCTTTCAAATACATACCATCTCTACCTCAGGCCCGGACATGAGATCATCAGAGAAGTCGGCGGCCTTCATAAGTTCATGAAATGGGACGGCCCCATTCTCACGGACAGCGGGGGCTTTCAGGTCTTCAGCCTCTCGCGCTTGAGAAAAATAAAGGATGACGGAGTAGAGTTCCGCTCTCACATTGACGGATCCCTGCATTTCCTTTCGCCTGAACTTGTTATGGAAATACAGGGTGCGCTCGGTTCCGATATTGCAATGATGTTTGATGAGTGCACTCCTTACCCCGCGACAAGAGAGTATGCTCTTAATTCACTCAAGTTAACTACTGAATGGGGGAAGAGGTGTCTTAAAGCAAAAAATGAAAACCAGGCACTCTTCGGCATAGTCCAGGGCGGAGTATATAAAGACCTGCGGAAGCAGAGCGCGGAAGAACTGATTGATCTGGACTTCGACGGGTATGCCCTTGGTGGACTCAGTGTCGGGGAACCCAAAGAGTTAATGTATGAGATGATTAACTATTCAACTCCTCTTTTACCTCAGGACAAACCGCACTATCTCATGGGCATCGGCGACCTCATGGACGTCCTTGAGGCGGTTGCCGCCGGTATTGATATGTTTGACTGCGTGATGCCGACAAGAAACGCGCGGAACGGGACCCTGTTCACCAGTCAGGGAAGGATCAGCATTAAACGGGAGGAATTTAAAAAAGACCCCGGCCCGCTTGATCCGGCTTGCGGATGCTATACATGCAGGAATTATTCAAAGTCGTTTTTGCGGCACATGTTTATGAGCAGGGAGATACTCTCGATGAGATTAAACTCTCTCCATAATCTCCATTTCTTTCTGGATTTTTTCAGGAAGATGCGGGACGCCATAAGCAGAGGCGGGTTTGAGCAGTTCCGGAAAGAATGGACCCCGATACTGCAGAATAATTTTCACGCTGGGTAGGGGCATATTGCAATATGCCCTGCAGAATGTCTTGAACCCGCTAATCCAACCTTATATAATTGTCCCATGAACATCCTCATTACGGGCGGCACAGGTTTTATCGGCACACCGTTAACACGAGAGCTTCGCAGCCATGGGCATTCTGTTACTGTCACAACAAGAAGTCAGACCGGTGCAAGGGACAGGTTGACATGGAATCCCCCGGACCTTGTCCCCCGGGCTATAATTTCAACATTCGATGCCGTTATCAATCTGGCAGGTGAGCCGATCGCTTCTCAGCGGTGGTCAACAGAGCGAAAAAAACGGATCTTGTCGAGCCGGATTGACACAACACGGGCGCTTGTGGAGTCGATAAAGAATGTAAATGTGCGGACGAAGGTCCTTGTCAGCGCATCCGCAATCGGTTATTACGGCCCTCACGGGGATGAATATGTTACAGAGGATACCCCGCCTGCTTATGATTTTCTTGCTGATGTCTGTAAACAATGGGAGGCTGAGGCATATAAGGCGCTTGATCAGGGGATCAGGGTGGTCACTGTAAGAATCGGCGGGGCGCTTGAAGCTGACGGCGGGGCGCTGCCGCAAATGGCGCTTCCCTTTAAATTCTTTGCAGGCGGTCCGATAGGCAGCGGAAGGCAGTGGTTCTCCTGGATCCACAGGGATGACATAATCGGGATTATCAAATTAGCGCTCGAAAATGAATCCATATCAGGCCCTCTGAATTTGACTGCTCCTAACCCGGTCACCAATAAAGAATTCAGCAGGGCCCTCGGCAAGGTCCTTCACCGGCCGTCGTTTGTTGCAGTGCCGGGCTTTGTAGTCAAACTTTCACTTGGCGAACTCGGCGCAGTTCTCCTTACAGGACAGCGCGTATTGCCTGAGAAGGCGTTGAAGGCCGGGTATAAATTTAAATATTCAGAGGTCGGCGAAGCGCTGAGGGCGATATTTCACATGTAGGGGCGAGGTCTTCTCGCCCTGGTTGATGTTGTTGCCCCGGCAACCTGATTCATAAAAAAAGGGGCGGGATTACCCCGCCCCTACATGCACATTAAGATCAGTCAACCCATTTTAATTTCGTCACAAAATCCCTGTTCTCAACGAACCATTTGACTGTTTTCTCAATACCCTCTTCAAGCGGCATAGTAGGTTTCCAGCCCAGGACCTTTTTGGCCTTATCAATATTGGCCCATGTTGCGGTAACATCTGCGGGGTGAAGCTTATATCTTTTGATCTTTGCCTTCTTGCCGAGAAATTTTTCCAGCAGGCCTATTACATAGTTTAGCTTAACAGGGTGATCACCCCCGAGATTGAATATCTCAAAGCCGGCTGGCCGTAACGACCTGATCGTTCCGTCGGCGATGTCATCGATATAAGTAAAATCCCTTGTTTGGCTTCCGTCGCCATAAAGCGGGATCGGCCTGCCCGTATCCATGCTCCTGAGGAATTTAAAGATGCTCATGTCCGGTCTGCCCGCAGGGCCGTAGACGGTAAAGTATCTGAGTATGCTTATGTCAGTTTTGTACAGATAGTGGTAAGCGTGACATAGTGCTTCAGCGCCTTTTTTGGTTGCAGAGTATGGGGCCAAAGGGGTATCTGTTATTGAGGTTTCTTTAAATGGCATGTCCAGTGAGGCATAAAGACTTGACGTGGAGGCAAGAACGAATTTCTTTACCTTGTGGTCCTTGCAGCATTCAAGCAGG
>JAGVNU010000069.1 GCA_020053105.1 Thermodesulfovibrionia bacterium | reverse complement strand
TGCATAAAAGCGTCTTTGTAAGGAATACCTCTCGCATCGATAATCATAGTCATGCCTCCTCATTATTAATTATTTTCATTTATCTCTCATGAAATGTTCACATAATATTTGCTTGCTATGAAGATAACAGAAGAATGTTAAAGCAATATTAAAATCATATGAAATTCAGATGAAATCATGCGTTGCATCCGCAATCACCGGACTTCCATCTTTGTTAATACCATCTATCCCCCTTCCCTGGCATAGTAAGATGCTGCAGTTCTTCGCTCAACGCCAGGTCTTTTATATATGCATTAATATCTATTGCGGACGGATCATATGTTATGGTTACGCTTCCGGTCAGTGGATTTGCGCTGATATCTTTTATGCCTTCAGGCCGTTTATCGCCGGATATTTTCTCCGCAAGGGATTTCAGTTCCGGCATCGTCATTGATTTCAGCAGAGGTATGTGCACTCTGATTCTTCCATGTATGTGATGCTTGACTGTATAAAAAATCATTTCCCTCCTATGACTATCCACTTTTTTATAAAAAAAGTGATGGGGTGTTATCAATACGGTATCAGGTTTATTGTTACGTCGTTATAACAGCAGTGTTACATTTCAGTAAAAAGTAGGCATGTAATGAAAGATTCTATAGACGCACTGTTCCGGCGGTGTTAGACTTCTTGTATAAATATTTAAGAATCATTGGAGGCATTATGGGATTGCTGGATAATGGCTTAAAAGGAAATGTGTTGACCGCGCTTGCAATCGGGATCGGCGGCGCGATATTGGCTCCGGTAGTGCTCCCTGCAATAGCAGGAGCGGCAAAGCCCCTGCTCAAAGCCGCCATCAAGGGCGGGCTTGTTCTCTATGAGAAAGGAAAAGAGACTTTTGCCGAGTTGAGTGAAGTCACAGAAGATATCATTGCGGAGGCCAAATCTGAAATGGCTGAAGTCCATAACGAAGCTGTGCATGCCGCATCTCCTGAAGGAGAGGCAGGGGCATGACATGCCGGTTGCTTTTGTAAGTCATCAAACAGGGACCCGGCTGAGGATCAAAGTGCCTTCAAAGAGAAAGGATGTAATTTTTCTTTCCAGCCTTTCAAAAGAGATATCCGGGATTGATGGAGTAAAAAATGTTGAGGTCAACAGGCATACAGGCAGCATATTGATCCATCATTCACATGATCCCGTCAGCATTGTTGAAACGATAAAAGCAAATAAGCTTCTTACATTTGCAGGCCGGCGATTTGCCCGCACACATCTTCACCGGAGGGTCAACGATGCATTCAAGGAGGCGGACGTGGCCATACGTGATATTACAGGGAACGAACTGGATGTCGGCGGGGCCGCGGTTCTTACGCTTATCGGCGTGGGAATCTACCAGGTATGGAGAGGAAATGTCGCGGCAATCCCCTGGTACGCAGCCGGATGGTACGCTCTTAATATTTTTCTTAAATCGAATTCTGACAAAGAACAAACGGTCTGATTTAACAGGGAATTAACCGAACGGTCACGATTCTGTAACGGGTGTTTATTTATCATGATATCTCTAATGTTATTAGCTACGTAAACCAGTCACTTCATTTCAATGCGTTAAAAAGAGGAGGTCTACTATGACGAATGAGCAAGCAATAAGTGAAGAGAACTTTCAGGAAGGTATCGGCAGGGCCGGTTCCACTGTCAAAGACGGCGTCATCAGCAGCCTTAAAGGGATCAATGAGATCGAGGCTGAGATCGTAACGCTTGTCCGGAGTACTGTGTCCAATGCGCTCCGTGCAACGGGTGAGGTAGCAACAGAGAGCGTCAACATCACACGAGATGTTGTTAAGGGCGCTATTCAGGCAACTGAAGAAGTGGGCACAGGGCTCATCCTGAGCACTAAAAGCGTTGCAAAGGGAATAGTCATGGGTGTGAGTGACGTCGGGGGAGACGTAATTACCGTTTCCAACCAGACAGTAAAAGGCGCTGTAAAAGGAGCTGCAGATATAGGTGCGGATGTAGCTCTTGTTGCTCGTCGGGCAGTTGACGGCGTCATTGAAGCAAGCAAGGAAGTCGGCGCAAATGCAGGTGATGTTGCAGTGTCAGCTGTAAGCGGCGCTATGGAAGCAGCAGGCGCTATCGGCAACACGGCAGTACACTCTGTCAGGGACATGCTTGTAGGCGTGGTTGAAGGAGTAAAGGATGTTGCAAACGCCGCGCTCCCGAAGCCGCGACCGACTGAAACTGCCGCAACCGCAAAGAAGGCCGCCCCTGTGGAGGTCACAACCAGGACACGGAGCAAGCGGGGTGAATAATTAGTGTGGTCCGCACCGTTCACAATTCAGTAAAAGGCCGGGTCAGATTTAAGGTTGAAGGGCTTTACAGAAAAGATCCGCTCAGGACAATAATTGAAGAGACGCTAAGTCTTCATCCGGGCATATCAGGCTTTTCAGCAAATGTCCTGACCGGGAGCGTTATTGTCAAATTCAACTCCGGCAACACCGCTGAAATAATAAGCAGGGTCATTGAGGCCGCGGTAATAGAATTTAACGGCAATAATCATGCGGCCGGAGTACCTCGCTCACAAGAAAATAAATCCAGCAGCCTGACCGCATCAGTCTTTAGATCAGCAGGAAGTCATACTGCGCCAGGCAGGAAACTGAACAAAAGCAGGCGCGAGGTCCGCAAGAGCGTCGTCCATGCTGAAGACCAGCCTCAGGCGCAATGGCACCTGAAAAGCGCCGGTGAAGCGCTTGATTCTGCGGGTGTGATGCCGGCAGCGGGGCTTTCAGGCAGCACCGCATCTGAGCGGTTAAAGAAATTCGGCCCCAACCTGCTCCCCGAATCCATTCCCCGTTCCGGACTCAGCATTTTTTTTGACCAGTTCAAGTCCCTTCCGGTAGCCCTTCTTGGTGTTGCGGCAGGCGTATCAATAGCCACGGGGGGCATTGCCGACGCGCTTGTCATTGCAGGAGTAGTCGTCATTAACGGGGTCATAGGCTATACAACTGAGACACAGGCGGAGAAGACCATTCATTCTCTAAAAAGTCTCGTGAGGCCGTCGGCTTTATGCATAAGAGACGGAGTGCTTAATAATTTATCAGCCGAGAGTATAGTTCCCGGTGATATTCTTCTCCTGAAACCGGGGAGTTACATAGCAGCGGACGCGCGGCTTATCGAATCGCATCATCTGAGTGTTGATGAATCAGCGCTTACCGGTGAGAGCATGCCGGTCATAAAAAGCGTTCAGACGCTCACTGAATGTGATGTCCCGCTCGCGGACAGGACGAATATGGTCTATATGGGCACGCTTGTGACCGGGGGGCAGGGACTTGCCGTTGTAACGGCAACCGGCAGATTTACGGAGATCGGCAAAATACAGACGCTTGTTGGCAATGCGCGTCCTCCTGAAACACCGATGGAACGGCAGCTTGACAGGATGGGTACCCAGCTTGTCTTTATCAGCGGAGCTGTATGCGGTCTTGTTTTTGTTATCGGCCTGCTTAGAGGGTACGGGTTCCTGCAGATGCTCAAGACGTCTATTTCACTTGCCGTAGCCGCAGTGCCTGAGGGATTGCCCACGGTCGCGACTACAACACTGGCGCTCGGCATCAGGAATATGAGAAAACACAATGTCCTCATCCGTCACCTTGACGCGGTAGAGACGCTCGGTTCGGTGCAGACCATCTGCCTTGACAAGACCGGCACCATTACCCTGAACAAAATGACCGTTACCTCCCTGTTCATCGGGATGAAGAGGTTAAAGGTCTCGGACGGGAGATTCCGAAACGGCGACTCTGATATAAATCCATATGAGTGCGATGAACTGCTGAGACTCATTCATATCTCATGTCTTTGCAATGAAAGCGACGTATCGAGTGAAAACGATGAATTATTACTCAGAGGCTCGTCTACCGAGAACGCCCTTTTGCAGGTGGCGATGAGCATGGGCGTTCACGTGCCTGAGCTCCGGAACAAATTCCCTCTCAGGACAATACGCCACAGGTCGGAAAACAGCAATATTATGGTCACTGTTCACGATATTCATCCTAATGCCTCTCACGACAGAAGTGCAACCATTTTCGCCGTAAAAGGCAGTCCCCAGGATGTCCTGTCAATCTGTACATGGCACATGCAGGACGGTCGAAAGCTCCCTCTCATGACAGAAAGCAGGGAATCAATACAAATTGAAAATGAGCGGATGGCCGGAGAGGCATTACGGGTGCTTGGATTTGCCTATGCATATTCCGATGAATTAAATGAAATGTCAGACATGCAGGATGTCTCGGATAAAGCGCTCGACACCATGCATTTTGTCTGGCTCGGTCTTTCCGGAATGATGGACCCTGTAAGAAACGGTCTAAAGAAGCTTATAGGCAAGTATCATGTGGCGGGAATTGATACAGTCATGATCACCGGAGACCAGGGACCGACCGCTTACTCCATCGGCAAAGAATTAAACCTCAGCAAAGGCGGGCAGCTCGAAATACTCGATTCGACACACCTGAACAGCCTCGATCCTGATGTCATGAAGGCGCTGGCTGAAAAAGTTCATGTATTCGCGCGCGTAAGCCCTGCCAATAAACTCCAGATCGTCCAGTCGCTTCAGTCCTCAGGCAGGGTTGTGGCAATGACAGGAGACGGCATCAATGACGGACCTGCGCTTAAGGCGGCCGACATCGGCATTGCGATGGGGCACACCGGCACGGACGTGGCGCGTGAAGTTGCGGACGTCGTGATCGAAGACGACAACCTTGAGACCATGATAATTGCAATCAGCCAGGGAAGAACGATCTATAATAATATCCGTAAATCGGTACACTTTCTCCTTGCAACGAACCTGAGTGAAATCATGGTCATGTTCGGCGCCATATCTACAGGTATGGGACAGCCCCTTACTGCCATGCAACTGCTCTGGATCAATCTCATCTCAGACATAGCCCCGGGACTTGCGCTTGCGCTTGACCCGCCTGAACCGGACGTGCTCAGCATGCCTCCGAGAAATCCCGATGAGCCGATTGTCAGAAAGGATGACTTCAAGCGAATTGCCTTTGAGTCTTCGATGCTGTCAGCAGGAGCATTGGGAGCATACGGCTACGGGATCATCAGATATGGGATGGGTGCTCAGGCAGGCACTATGGCATTTATGGGCCTCACCTTCGGACAGATACTTCATGCCTTAAGCTGCCGTTCTGAGAAGCACAGTATATATGATAATGTAGGGGCGAACGGCAGTTCGCCCCTACCGCCAAACCGTTATCTTGACGCCGCTCTTGCAGGCTCTGCGGCATTGCAGGGAATGGCAATGTTCGTGCCCGGTCTGCGAAACCTGCTGGGCCTCTCGCCGCTTGGGCTTACCGACTGGCTCGTCGTTGGAGGCGCAGCCGTGGCCCCGCTCCTTATAAATGAGTCCACGAAGAAACCGCTGAAGACTTTCGGAGGAAACACGAACAGTAACGGTATAAGCATTCATCCCGCAGAGGAGGCATTGGCATGAAAAAGGACTTCATTTTCTCATCAGAGTCGGTCACAGAAGGGCATCCTGATAAGCTGTGCGATCAGATCAGTGATGCGATCGTAGATCATTTTCTCCAGCAGGACCCTTTTTCGTCTGTTATAGCTGAATGCGCTGTCTCGACCGCCATTCTCTTTATCGCGGCCAGGTTTTCATCCGCCGCATATGTCGACTTTTCAAACGTGGCGCGCAATGTTATCAACCAGATAGGATACGATCAGAAGGATTTCAACAGCAAGACCTGCAGCATTATTACGAGCCTTAAGGAACTGCCGCTGAACAATGAACGTAATTTCGACGAGCGGAAACTCTCCGAAGAGGAGATGGAGCGCATCCCGGTCAGAAACCAGGTGACACTCTTCGGTTATGCATGCAATCAGACAGCCTCTTTTATGCCGCTTCCCATATGGCTGGCGCATAAGCTTTCAAGAAAGCTGTCATCGGTGAGAATTCAGAAAATTCTCCCCTACCTAATGCCTGACGGCAAGACACAGGTGGGAATTGAATATGTGGACAACAAGCCGCGCAGGATCCACAGCGTTACAGTCATCGCTTCACAGCTTAAGCCTGCTGTCAAAGGGGGGCCTGATCTTCAGCGGCTGAGGGATGACATTATTGAGAACGTTATCACCCCCGCATTCCAAGATGAAGAAATAAGGCCTGATGACAGAACAAATATTTTCATCAATCCCGACGGGCCGTTTATCGTCGGAGGCCCTTCTGTCCATTCCGGGCTCACTGGACGGAAAAACGCAATTGATACCTACGGGGAATATTCACGCCACAGCGGCGCCGCCCTCAGCGGAAAGGACCCTGTGAGGATCGACCGGGTAGGCGCATACGCAGCGCGATATGCAGCTAAGAATGCCGTTGCTGCGGGTCTTGCCCGGGAATGTGAGGTCCAACTCAGTTACTCGATAGGACTTGCAAAACCCGTGAGCATTCAGGTCGAGACGTTCGGCACCAACAGGATTTCTGACGATAAGATCGCTGATCTCATCAGGAGACATTTTGATTTTCGCCTCGCAGGTATTCTCAAACGATTCAATCTCAGGTATCTTCCATCTACTATTAAGGGAGGGTTCTACAGAAAACTCAGCGCCTATGGCCACATGGGGAGAATGGACATCGGCCTCCCCTGGGAGCTTACGGACAAGGCCGCGGCGCTCAGGGAGGATGCGCAATGAGCATAAGCGATCTGCTCATTACATACAAAGTGGACGCCGGCAATTTCACGTGGGTCAATATCGACGACCATGAAACCGACCTTGTAAATTCCCTGAAAACACTCCATCCGTTCAATGACCTCAACCTTGAGGACTGTCTTTCCGGCAACCAGATCCCGAAGATCGATGAATATCAGGACTATCTCTTCATCATCCTCCATTTCCCCCGTTACGTTAAGGAAAAGAAATATTCCGTCCCCACCCAGCTATCGGTCTTCATGGGGAAGGATTTTCTTGTTACAGTGCATAACGGAGAGTTGAAGCCTCTTCAAAATCTTTTCACTTTATACAGCAAAGGCAGCCGCCCTGATATGCCGCGAAACGGGCATAAGCCGAACGCAGATGTCTTTTTGTCGCCGGCAAGTCTGCTTTATTCCATAATATACAGCCTGTCCGAAAACCTGCTTGTGATGGCCTCAAAGACACTGAGCAGTATTGTAGAGATTGAAGACGCTGTCTTTGATGAGCACATCAGCGCGGTCCGCGAAGTGACCGGCCTTCGTCATAACCTGGCCAACTTCAGAAGGATCATATTTCCGCTGAAGCGCGTAATCCATGAACTCGAAGCAAAGGTCCGGCGCTTTACCGGTGAGGACATGGGTATATACTTCAGTGACCTCGCTGATTACATAGACAAGGTATGGATGACGCTTGAAGAATGCAGAGAGACAATTGATATCTACAAGGAAACAGACATAATCATAAGCTCCGACAGGACCAACAAGATACTTACCGTCCTCACGCTCCTGTTTACCTTTTCCATCCCCGTTACCCTTATGGGGACCCTTTACGGCATGAATGTTCACCTGCCCGGCGGCGCTGACAAGCCATGGATGTTTCTCGGCCCCTATACGACCTTTATCGTCATCATGGCCGCTTCGATCATGCAGGTGCTGTGCATGTTCTATATTTTCAGGCGATTGAGGTGGTTATAGGGGAAGTTTCTTTCTCTTCACAGCAACCGCGCCCCCTGTTCAGCAAGCCGTGACCGCACACTGCAACTGAGGTTCAGGTAACAGAAATTTTCCTCATTGATGAAGCGGCTGATAAGATATGCCAGACCGTTGCTCTTTGCGTCGAGATAAGGAGTGTCTATCTGGTTCAGATCGCCGGCAAAGACGATCTTCGTACCTTCTCCGCAGCGAGTTATAATTGTCTTAACGTCGACAGGTCTTAGATTCTGCGCTTCATCCACAATAAAATATCTCTGTGGCAGGCTTCTTCCCCTTATATACGTCAATGCCTCAATCTGCAGCACCCCGGAATCCATAAGATACTGAAAGCTCTTATATTGCGACGCTGTTGTTTCGTCCTTTACATACTCTTTTGGAGTATTGATTATCACTTCCAGACTGTCAAAGATCGGCTGCATCCATGGAGCAAGCTTCTCATTCACATCCCCCGGCAAATATCCGATATCATTTCCCATGGGAACGACCGGCCTTGCTACCACTACCTGCCCGTATAAGGGAGATTTTTTTGTTGTCTGGTGTATCCCCGCTGCCAGCGCCAGAAGCGTCTTCCCTGTTCCCGCGGCCCCGGTAAGCGTGACAATTTCGATGTCTGGATTTATCAATGCGTCTATGGCGCATCGCTGCTCCACGTTCTTCGGAGCTATGCCTTCAAGAGATTTGTTGTGTTTTATTTTTGTATGTATGGCAGATCCGCGCAGCCTGTATATATCTTCCCCTGACCTCAGATACCGGATGGAATGAATTCCATTGGTGTAATCGGATGACTCCAGTACACGGCCATATTTCTGGAAAAGCGTTGTCTTGTCGTTATTGTAGTCCTCTGCATGGAGACCGCACGCCTTGGCCTTTATGCGTACAGTCGTGTCCTTGGATACCAGGGTGACAGGCAATATGTCGCCTCTTTCATCAGTCCGGTGTTTTTCCATGACGCCAAGGGCAGTCTTTATGATCTTGTTGTCCTCTATGAAATCTTCCATAAACTCCAGGGCTGTCTTGCACAACTCTGTACTGACAGAGAGCAATCCGCCTTTTCCCAGTTGGACCCCTGAAATAAGCGACCCCTGCTCACCCAATTTATCTATGGCCCTGAGCGCCGCCCTGGCCGATGAAGCGATCTCGCCATGCCCCTTCTTGTGCCTGTCAAGCTCCTCCAATACAACAAACGGGATTATCACATCATGCTCATTAAAACTAAAGAGAGAATTCGGATCGTGGATCAGTACATTCGTATCAAGCACAAGTATGCTCCTTACGCCATGCCTGCCGCGAGACATGCCCCCGTTCATTAATTCACGTGAAGTTCCTTTAAGAATAGAAGACTCAAGGCATCCTGTTTGGTTCATGCACACTCCTCCATATATCAGGGAATATAAGTCACAAGCGAAATCGTTATGTGGCAAAGGACCCGAAAAAAATCAGGCATCAAATGAGAATGTCCCGGCATGATATTTATATCCTGATCTGATCTGCCGGGCTGCTTCTTCGTCTCTGCATCCCGGCTCAGGGATCATCCTTATGCCTTCAAGCAAGTCGGCAAGATCATGACCTTCCGCCTTTCCTCTTCTTTCGTAGAGGTCATAAGCTGCATGAGTCGTCATGTTATGCTGGTCCATAGTGCACCTCCTTTCATGTTGATTTTAATCTCCTATAAGGCATGCCGGGACGGTGTTGCCATTCGCCTCAGCGCCTCGTAATGCTCCTGGCAGTTCCTGCAGTAGCGGGTAAAAGGAACGGCCTTCAGCCGTGCCTCCCCGATTTTTTCATCACACTCATCACAAATGTTATATGTCCCGTTATTGAGCCGTCTCAAAGCCTCATCAATTGATTTGATCATATAAGCCTGTTTGCCGAACAGCGTGTTCTGCATATCCTCGATTTGAGAAATTACCGCCATATCACACTCGTCAAACCCCGGGCCGAGTATTTCTCTTACGTCCCCCGACAGCATGGTCTTCATACCGTCTTTTGCGCTTTTCAGTATGGTTTCTCTTTTCTCAAAAAGCATGCTCCTTACCCTATGACTCACCATATTATTCATGGCAACCTCCCGATGAAATTATTAAATATAAAACTAGTATAGAAAGAAGACGGTTACCTTTTGATGACATCACGATGAAATCTCGGTTAAAGCGTGAGGCAAGGTGACTAGCGGCATTATAACTAAAAAGGGAAATAATGAAGGACTGACCCTCTCGGAAGGGCAGGGGGGCCTAAAATCAGATCAGATAAGCAGACCGATGAGCGACAGCGCGGAGCCTTCAAATGCCTTCTCAAAAGCCATGCCGAGGGCGGCCTTGCCTATAACACGGCCTGTCTTCTCTGCGGCCTTATGAAAGTATCCATCATTAGACATCGCCTTCTTCCGGTCAAAATACCCTCTGCGCTCAAGCAGGCTGATTATTTCCTCATGGTCCGTTGTCCGGTGGTTATAGTTGATCAGGAGACTCCCTGTCGTAGGGTTGAACTCAATTGCGGCAATACCCTGCATGGTGCTGAGCGCCATGCGGAGTTCGTCTGCACCGGCATCGTTTCTTCTCAGACGCGGGCTCTTTACCCTGAG
>JAGVNU010000006.1 GCA_020053105.1 Thermodesulfovibrionia bacterium | reverse complement strand
GTTTGGATCCTATGTTTTTAGGTCGCCCGTGGCAGGATTATATATCCTCATTCCATCAACACTCGCAATGCTGGTCAACTGGGGAGTTATGGGAATTACCGGCATTCCGCTCAGCCTCGGCACTGCCACTACATCTGCGCTGACCGTCAGCATCGGCGCCGATTACGCAATATATGTGCTTTACCGCTTTCATGAAGAAGCCCGTTCGGTCGGCGACATCAGGGGGCAAGTGGAGCGAGTCCTCCTCAGTACCGGCAAAGCGGTCTTCTATGTTTCATCTGCCATTGCAGCGGGATATGCGATTTTAATCTTTACGGGACTGCTCTATTACCGGCAACTGGGAGGCTTGGTTTCATCGAGTATGGTGTTGAGTTCCCTGGCTGCTGTTACACTCCTCCCGGCCATGCTGTTACGCTTCCAGCCGAAATTTCTTACACGCTCCTCACAGGAGCAAATGAATAAACCTTACAAAATAATAGCAACAGGAGACAGTACTTATGAAAAACAATAATGCAATTGTTCAATTCCTTGTTTTCATCTTCTGCTCTTCTTTTACTCTTGCGTTTGGATCACCAGCATCAGCTATGGAACTGACCGCTGACGAGATTGTACAGAAAAGCAACAAAGTGGACAAAATTCCCAGTTGGAGTTCAAAGAACACGATGCGCCTCATTTCGAGAGGGGGCAGCGAGCGTATCAGAGAGAGCGTCAATTACAATAAGCTGGATAAAAACGGTCACGATACGATGCGATTAATTCGCTTTACTTCACCTGCAGACATCAAGGGGACAAATATCCTAATCCATGAACACAGTGACGGCAGTGACGACATATGGACGTATCTCCCGAGCATGAAGAAGGTACGCCGTCTTGTTGCTGGCAATAAAAAGGACAGTTTCGTCGGCACGGACTTTTCCTATACCGATATCATCACACCCAAGGTTCAGGACTATTCCCATACGCTGCTCCGCAGGGAATCACTCAACGGCATCCCGTGTTTTGTGATTGAATCCATTCCGAGGACCGAAGAGGTCAAGAAAAATACCGGGTATGCAAAAACAGTTACGTGGATCCGCATTGATAATTTCGTCAGGATAAAATCCGAGATGTACGATCCTTCAGGGATGCTGTACAAGATCATGCAGGTGAGTTCTGTGAAAGAAGTGGACAGGCAGCGCGGCAAGTGGCTTGTGGAGAAGGTCGAAATGCGGAATATCGAGACCGGCCACTCGACCATTATAACCTTTAACAATATCAAGGTCGGCGAAGCGCTTGACCATAAGCTGTTCCTGCCGAACCGCCTGGATCAAGAATAGGAGGCGGGACATTATCAGAACTACTGTCTTCATCTGGGTAATCGTCTCCGCAGTGCTTGCGCTCAATGTCGCAGATTACGCATGGTGTGCAGAGGGAGATATCATTGAAATAAACGGATTTCTGTCGGGCTATTATGCCTCAGGTAATCGCAAGCTGGATAACGAACACTCCCTTTTCGGGACGAATGACGCATTGCAAGTTAAGGTGAAGCCGGATTCAAAGCTCACGCTGTACATTGATGGAAGGTATTTCAGCAACAACCCCGGATCACAGAATAATTTAAGAGAGGCATATATCAACTGGAACCTCGATAGCTTTTCACTCCGGGCAGGCAAACAGGTAATCGCATGGGGCAGAGCGGATAAGTTCAATCCGACAGATGTCATCACGCCGAGGAATTATGAAATACTCTCATCCGATGATGATGATCAACGGTTCGGGGCCATCGGGCTTCTGGGCAAATTCTTCGTTTTGTCTGAACTATCACTGGAGATAGTCGTGCTTCCCACATTTCGTTCCAGCAAGGTTCCTTCAGGCTTACTCCCACCTCAGATCAATACGAGCCGGGAGCACGAGGACTTTTCACTTGGCAATACGCAGTGCGGGATAAAGGTAGATAAATCGGGGGGCCAGTGGGACTTGTCGGTCAGCTACTACAAAGGGTTTTCAACATTGCCGATGATCACCTCGGGCAACGGGTTCGATCTTGTCCTGAGGAATCCCAAAATGCAGATGTTCGGCATGGATTTCGCAACTACCGTAAAACAGTGGGGCATACGCGGCGAAGCTGCATATGTAGAACTCGATAGCCCAAAAGATATCCCGCAGATTTACCCGCATTCTTATCTGTATCTCGTGCTCGGTGCAGAACGGAACATTGTGGAGTCTCTGACCCTGAATATTCAATGGCTCCACCGGCATATTTATAAATTCCATGACCCTGAAACAGTTACAGGACAACCGGGGCAGATTGCTAAGGGTAATGCCTTAATCCACAATCAGTTTGACAAGCAGCAAGACGGCGTAACAGTTCGCATAAGCGGGAAATGGCTGAATGATACTCTTCAGGCAGAGGTGGTTGGCGCCTTGCTTTTCAATCGTCATGATTATGTTATTCGGCCGAAAGTCCAATACACCTTCAGTGATCACTGGAAAGCTACGTTCCTGGTGGATTTATATAGAGGGCCGGAAGACAGTTTTTTCGGGGGGTTCCGCAAAAACTCCCTGACATTTGTTGAATTGAGTTATCAATTTTAATTTTAGAGTATAGGAATTTCCTATACTTGATTACACAGATATATGGAGGACTAATATGGAATTTTTTGTAATGCCTTACCGTATATTGTTTCACGATACGATGGCGTATGGCAGTCATCATTTCATGACAAATTTCAAATTTCAATGTTTGGTGCGGGAGCACCTGTTATTCGATCATACGGTGGACGTTACGGCGCCGGATGGAAAGACAACGTTTGACAATTTCATCCTGCTCACTCAGCAGGGCTACTGCCGCAACATGGCTCCTGTCAGAGTAGGCGAGAAGGTTGCCATCTTCCTGTCCGCGGAGGAACAGACGATGTCAACTATACGATTCTGCTTCCGCGTGATCCGATACGATGGCGTGCCAGTAACGTGCGGATTTCAGACGATTGTATGTATATCAAGCGACACCGGAGCCGTCGTTCCAGCGCCTCCGTTCGTCCTCCAGTACGGTAAGCGTTTGAAGGAGAGACTTGAGTCTCCATCGTTTGCAGATCGTATTCTGGCAGGACGGACAAAAGAAGTTTTTGATGATGCGACCATAGCCCTGGGCATTTCCGTGGCCAATTCCGAGCCGGCCCAGTCCTACCCACGATTTGTCACGGCTGAAGTTGCTGCTGGTTCCGAGTCGGCCGCATCCCCTGAGGTGAACTTCCGCAACGGGATAATCTTCACCTTTCCGGGACAGGGGTCCTACACGCCCTGGGCATTAAGGGATTTCTACCATAATGACAAGGAAAGTGCGCTTATTTTACAGCGAGCGAGTGAAATAACTGAACGACTCATTGGAGAGCCGTTTCTTCCGTTGATCACAGCAGCATCCGACGCCAGTCATGATACTATCATGGCGCGATATCCGGACCTTGCACAAGTGGGCATTTATCTGGGATCGGTTATTACAGCGCACTATCTTATCAGGAATGGCCTTACGCCTGCTGGTGTGATAGGACACAGTGCGGGGGAACTGGCGGCACTGGCCATCTCCGGGGTTTACAGCATCGAAACAGGTGTCGAGG
>JAGVNU010000009.1 GCA_020053105.1 Thermodesulfovibrionia bacterium | reverse complement strand
ACTTCCCCCCTATGCGTGAAGATCAGATCACGCTCCTGTGCTGATTCCAGGGCTTTACTGTAATCAGCGAGCGCCTGCTGATTATTATTAAGCTCCTGGTAAACCAGTCCGCGGTTATAATATGTCTTCCCGGACCCGGGATTCAGAATGATGGCCCTGTTATAATGTATGATAGCCTGGTCAAACTGGCGAAGTTTAAAGTTGAGCGTCCCGAAATTGTTATATGATTCTCCATAGTCAGGATTCAGTTGAATGGCTCTCTTGTAATCTTCCTTAGCTTTATCATAATTACTTAAATCCGCATGTGCATTTCCTCGTCCATAATATCCGTAATAGAAGTCCGGGAACAATTCCACTTCAACAGTCCACAAAGACATCCTGTCTTTCCATACGGCAACCTGTCTTATTGTCATTGCAGAAAAGACAATCGTTATTACAAACAACAATCCTGCAATAAAGATTTTCTGCAGGGCGGTTCTCCGGACAACGGCATTGCGCTCTGTCCATATCAACGAAGTTCCTGCTCCGGCCATGATGAAAAGCCATAAACCCGGAAGATAGGCATAGCGGTCAGCCGCAGCATGCTTTCCGATATGGACAAGTCCTGATACCGGGATAAGGGTAATAATATAAAATGCCCAGGATGCTATCCACACATTCTTTTTTTTCAAATGAAGATAAACACAGGCTACCGTGACTGCTGTTACAATCAAAAAAGAACCTGCATATTGTAGTGAAAAAAAAGATATTTCCTTTGGATAAGGATATAGAGGCGCCAGATTTACAGGAAGAACTATCTTGACGATATAGAAGACAGTATTCCTGACAGCCAGTGCAAGCCTGTCCATAAAGGGGAAAATATCAGCAGAGCCGATTGCTTTGCTTTTCTGATGAGCTATTATTACTAAAATGGAAGAAGCTCCGCTTAAAAGCAAAAAAGGCAACTTCTCAACCAATATCTTGTATCTTGAACCGGGGAAAGACTTTAATTCAAATCTTCCAAGAGGATAAAAATCAAGAATCAGCAACACAAATGGAAGCGTTACCGCCATCGGTTTACTCATAAGCGCGAATACATAAAAAACAACACAGAGGACAAAGTAAATACGGCAGGACCCCTTATTATCCGGAAAAGAAACGGATCGAACATTAGGGAGTGTCGAGGCATAGCGAAGATAATAAACTATACTTAAAAGGAAGAAAAAAGCACACAGCAGGTCTTTCCTTTCCGATACCCATGCAACAGACTCCACATGAATTGGATGCACCCCGAACAGAATGCCTGAGACAACTCCTGAAATCAACGCCCTCTTCTCCACTGAGTTATTTCCCTGCAAAAGATCGTACTCTCCTTTTACCTTGTCTTTACCAGTGGACGGGACTTTAAAATCTTGAGCGCAATACACTATACGGGTAGTGAGCATAACCACAAGAAAAGTATTCAGTCCGTGAAGGATTACACTTGTGAGATGGTGTCCTGCTGGATTGAGGCCCCAGAAGAAATAGTCTAGCGCGTGCGATAACCAAGTCAACGGATGCCAGTTAGCGGCGTGGAACGAAGTGAATATCCAGGAGAAAAAAGATAAGTCGATTGATCTGATATATGGATTTTCATAAACATACTCAGGGTCATCCCAGCTGACGAATTGATTGTGAAGTGACGGTATATAGAGAATAATCGTAAGCAGGGCGATAAGGAAAGCATATCCGATTGTTTTGTTAATATTCGGAAACTTTCTTTTTAGAACGATATCTTTCATTAGAAAGATTTTAGCGAATGATTTGGAAATAACGTCTTGGGATATCGATGATTACTATAGTTAATCCATTGAATGTGTATGGACATTTCACATATCATGGTTTACTCTGATTGAAGAAACCAATCAAAATCATGGGCTATAATAACGCAGAAGGGCAGGATTTGCAATATATAGAGGAAGACCAGCGTCAGGGCTTAAAAGCTTCATTTATTGCCTGCTGCCTGAGAGGGCAATGTCGAATATGCCCGTGACTTATACGAGGGATTGACATCCTAAGATGCATAACTTCTATATGCGCGGAAACTATTTAACTGGGGAGGTGTCAATAGTGCGATGATGGTTTATTCATCAGCACATTGACCGAAGTGAGTAGCTGACGTTAGGATATCAGCCGCCTGAGTGTTTTGGCCTGTAGCCCAATTTTGTCAATGCGGCAATGAGCGCGTCACAGTGATCTCCCTGGATTTCAAGAGTCGTGTCTTTGACTGTACCGCCTGTGCCCAGCCCGGCCTTTAATTCCTTGAGAAGGGTTTCCATGTCTTTTATTGGGATCTGCAACCCCTCGATTACCGTAACGGACTTTCCTCCCCTCCGCTTCCGGTCGAGCCGGACAATCACCTTCTGATGAGCAGTAGGGGCGAACGGCCGTTCGCCCCTACGATTATTTCCGGCAGGTCTTTCCTTCCGGGAAATAAACTTGTCAGTGGAGTAGACCAATTTAGACTTTTTATCCGGCATGGTTAATTTTAGCGAGACTGAGGGTCTTTCATTTTGCTCTTTTGCCTTTAATAATTCAACCAATTCATTATAGACCAGCATTAGTAAGGCGGTTGTTTACGATTTCCGGACTTTCATACATAATGGCATTAAATACATTTTCGAAAAAGTTTCAATTACTTTAAAGAGGCTTGATATCCTGCAGCAGCCGGGACAGGGCGACTGCTCTTATGTTCTTATCAAGCTGAAACGTTGTTTCTCCGGCATGGATAACGGACAGACTTTTAAGCTTCAGATCAGACAGGGAGCTTCTCATTGAGGGTGTGATTCCAGGAGAGCTCGTGCGTTTGACCTCAAACCCGTACCGGTCCCGTCCATTTATTATCAGCAAATCCAGCTCGGCCCCGCCATGCGTTGCCCAGAAAAAACATTGGTCTGCCGAAACTCCCAGCCTTCGTATAACCTGTTCCAGGACAAAACCCTCCCATGATGCTCCCAGCTTTGGATGTCCTTCAATGTCCGCAGCGGTCTTTAATCCGAGCAGCGAATGAAATATGCCGCTGTCCGCTATGTATACCTTGGGTGATTTGACCTGACGCTTGGATATGTTCTCATGCCACGGGGGCAATTGCCTCACAACCAGCGCCGACGTAAGAAGATCGAGATAGTTTCTGACAGTTGTATCAGCCACTCCGAAAGAACGTCCAAATTCCGATGAATTCCAGACCTGACCATGGTAATGTGCGAGCATGGTCCAGAACCTCCGTAATGTAGCCGAACGAATAGTGATGCCCAGCTGCGGCAGGTCCCTTTCCAGGAAAGTACGGATAAATCCCCGGCGCCACTCATCACTGCCTGCATTTGTGCGGGCAAGATATGACTTGGGAAATCCTCCCCTCAGCCACAGCCGTAAAGAATTCTCAGCCCCGATCTCATCAATAGAGAAGCCTCCCAGTTCGTGATAGTAAATCCGACCGGCAAGTGTTTCAGAACTCTGGCGCAAAAGTTCGGGAGAAGCGCTGCCGAGGACCAGAAAGCGGGCAGGCGTATTCGGCCTGTCCGCCAGTACGCGGAGCACAGGAAAGAGATCCGGATGCCTCTGTATTTCATCAATTACCACAATTCCCCTCAGTCCTTTAAGGGCCAGCATGGGATCACGGAGTTTTGCTGCGTCCTCCGGATTTTCCAGATCGAAGGATGAGGACGGGCCGCGGGTCTTCTCAATGAATGAGCGGGACAGTGTTGTCTTGCCTACCTGGCGGGCGCCGATAATTCCTATCACCGGATGACGCCTAAGCAGGCCACGAAGCATTT
>JAGVNU010000113.1 GCA_020053105.1 Thermodesulfovibrionia bacterium | reverse complement strand
GTCAGCAACCTTTGACCACGATAATGACTCAATAGATTATAAAATTAGTCTCGATCCCTTGTGAAAATAGTGTTGCAGTTTTCTAAATCGGGATTTGGGAAACAATATTTTATTGACAAGGACTTGTTCTTGTGATAACTTTTACCTTGTATTGGGCTTCAAGGAAATCCTCGCGGAGGATTATTTAATCGGACTTATGTGCAATCTAAAAACAAAAAGGAGGGATTTTGATGAAAAGGATGAAGTATTCTGTCGCACTGTTTCTTGTATTTTCCCTGGCAATTTTTATCGGGAATTCATTTGCCGAAAACCGGCAGGGGGCCATAACTCTGGGCCCTCATGTGGGAGGGTATATTTTTGAAGGCAATCAGAGTATTAACAGTGACCCTGTTTATGGGTTAGGGCTTGGTGTTAATCTTACTGAAAGACTGGGTGTTGAAGGTGTATTCGACTGGGTTGATACTGACTCAAAATCATCTGACAGGAAGCCATACGTTAAGACATCGTTATATCGTGTTGACGGCTTATATCATTTTAAAGTAGATGCGAATGAAGATCTCGTGCCTTACCTGAGTGTCGGCGCCGGAGCGATTAATCTTAATTATAACGATGGAGAAAGTGACACTGATTTAATAGCCAACTACGGCGGAGGGATTAAATATTTTATTACAAAGTCCCTGGCTGCCCGAGGAGAAATCCGGCATATAATGGACCTTGAAGATGATGTCTACAATAATCTTATTTACACATTCGGCCTGACATATTTAATAGGCGGAAAAGAGAAGGAAGTTGCGCCGCCGCCGGCTCCAGCCCTGGTCCAGGCAGCCCCCTCTCCCTTGGACAGTGATGGTGACGGCGTAACAGATAATTTGGATCAGTGCCCCGGTACCCCTCTGGGCGTTTCTGTAGACAGCATGGGCTGCCCGTTAGACAGTGATAAAGACGGCGTGTATGATTATCTTGATAAATGTCCTGGCACTCCCACCGGTGTAAAGGTGGACAGCGATGGTTGTCCGTTAGACAGTGACGGTGATGGTGTTTATGACTCAAAAGACAAATGTCCCGGCACGCCGAAGGGAACACCTGTAGATGCCGACGGATGTCCTAAAGACAGCGATGGCGATGGCGTCTATGACAATATGGATAAGTGCCCCGGTACTCCCAAAGGTGTCCCGGTTGACTCATCAGGCTGTCCGTTAGACAGCGACGGTGACGGGGTGTTTGATTATCTTGATAAATGTCCTGACACACCTAAGGGTATTCAGGTAGATGCAATTGGATGCCCTGTCCCGATCAAGGAAAAGGTCTCAATTGACCTGAAAGTTGAATTTGAATTTGACAGCGCAATTGTAAAGAATGTTTATCATGAAGACATTGAGAAGGTTGCTAACTTTCTCAAGGCATATCCCGGGACAACCGCAGAAATAGAAGGACACACTGACAATGTGGGCACAGATAAATATAACCTCAAGCTCTCTCAGAAAAGGGCTGATGGCGTTATGAAGCATTTAGTCAGTAAAGGCATTGACCCCGCCCGAATGAGAGCTGTTGGTTACGGCGAGAGCAGGCCTATTGCAGACAACAACACAAAGGAAGGAAGAGATAGAAACCGCAGGGTTGTTGCGGGGATATCAGCAATCGTCACTAAATAGAAATACCATAGATTGTTTCAGTCATGAACACCCGGAGAATGAAATCTTCTCCGGGTGTTTTTCGTGAAGGCCCTTATTTAATGATCCGCTTGCGCATAAATCTGAAGGGGTAGGGCAGGAGAAGCGCTGCTACGGCAAAGATCCAGACGATGTCCCAGACCACAGCTTCCAATGAGCCGGAGGCAAAGGAACGACATATATTTACAAGGTGATAGAGAGGCGTGAAAAAAGCTATTGTGGTAACTATAGGGGGGAGTGTGTCCAAGGGGAAGAAAATGCCGGAAAATAGAAAACTGGGCGTTAGGAGCAGTGTAAAGAAGTAGCTGAAAGAATCTATACCCGGAACAACAGCGGCAGCGATAACTGCTGTTTCGGCAAATATAATGCCGCTGACAAAGAGCACTGGTATGGCAAGGATAATCATTGGTGAGTCAATGAGTCCGAATATTGATAAGACTATGGTTATGGCAGTTCCGTAAAAAATACTTTTCGTTGTCCCCCAAAGCATCTCTCCAGCCACAAGATCATCCAGATTAACAGGCGTTGAAAGTATGGCGTCGAAGGTCTTCTGGTAAGTCATTCTGATATAAGTGCCATAGGTGCACTCGGACGCTGTGGCGAACATTGAAGATGACGCGATCAGTCCGGGGGCTATGAATTCCATATAAGGCACGCCGTTGACCTCTTTCACGAAAGCTCCGAGTCCGAAACCCAGGGCAACAAGATAAAGGATAGGTTCAACGAAATTGAAAACTATACTTGATTTATACAGCTTGGTGTAAACTTTAAAATGCCTTTGCCAGACCCGGAAGGACTTCTTTATTTTTAATCTCTCCCTCATGATATTAAATGTTATTTTCTCCCCCGCCCTTCATCCTTCCAGGCTCTTCCCTGTCAGTGTAAGATACACATCCTCAAGGTCCCCGTTATACTTGCTCATAAGATGCGCTGGTGTATCTACGGTGATAATTTTACCTGAATCCATAATCGCCACCCTGTCGCAGATTCTCTCGGCCTCTTCCATGTAATGTGTGGTAAGCATCAAAGTCATGCCTCTGGATTTTAAAAGATTCAGTTGGTCCCACACGGCATGTCTGCTGTGAGGGTCCAGGCCTGTAGTAGGTTCATCAAGTATCAGTAATTCAGGACTGTTAATAAGCGCCCTTGCAAGGAGGAGCCTGCGCTTCATACCCCCTGAAAGGTCCTTAATGTTTACTCCGGATTTTTCTCTCAGCTCCGTAAAGTCTAGAAGTTCTAAGGCCCTCGTGGAGGCTTCTTTTTTTGGAATATCAAAATATCGCGCGTACACTATCAGGTTCTCAATCACTGAAAGGTCCGGATCAAGGTTGTTGTCCTGGGGCATTACACCTAACCGTGATTTTATCTCACCCGGATGTTCACGTACATTCAAACCGAATACCCTCAATTCACCCGAAGAGGGCGGCATAAAACAATAGATAATACCCATGACAGTGGTCTTGCCGGCGCCGTTAGGCCCCAGAAAACCGAAACATTCACCCTGTGCGATGGAAAATTCTATATTATCAACTGCTGTCAGCGCACCATATTTTTTTGACAGCGCACTTGCCTCGATGACATTCATAGGCGTAATTATAACATCTTTTGGAGCAAGGTCAGTGATGAATTGCCGGAGTTATAAATAAATCGGAGGAGAGGCGCTATCTAGTCAGGTTTATTGGATTTCAGACTTAGAAAAATCATCACAATGCCTGCGGTAATTATCAGGATACAAACTGAAAGAGGTATTAAACGCGAGACTGTTATCCTGCCTTCATAAAATTTGCCGATGTAAAAAGTGACCGGGAATTTATGCGGCTGCCTGATCAGGTACTCTGTCACATCAGCGGGCGTATAGCCTGTCTTATAAGCGCCTTCAAGATCAAAGCCAAGTTCTTTCGCAAGGACCTCGGCTATTTCATCCGTTGATCTGACCGTACCTTCTTTAATTATTAATTTGCCGGGGAAAGACGTATCATCAACCTCGAACGTAGATAAGGCAGCATAAAACCATAATCCTGTTAGAATCAATGCCAAGCCGATATATAATTTCTTTCTGTTCATTTTAGAGATCTTAACAAAACTGAAAAGCGGAAATAAATCAAACAGTATTTGACCAGCAGCCCGAAGACAGATAATAGGGTATCATTGGGGAAGATGCCGTGTCAATAATGGGAACGTCAAACTGACTGACTCTATTTATCTATCTTACCGGAAAAAACTCCTTTGACTTCTTTCAATATTTCTTCATGCAGGACCGGTGTTGCGGCAACTGTGTTCCCTGTCAGCAGGTAATCAGCGCCTCCGCTGAAATCTGTAATGATGCCGCCTGCTTCTTTTATCAGGATACTCCCTGCAGCTATGTCCCATGGGCCCAGACCGATTTCAAAAAAACAGTCACACCTTCCCGCTGCAAGAGAGGCAAGGTCAAGGGCTGCAGAGCCGGCCCTCCTGATGTCGCTGACTTTGTAGAATATATTCTTAAAGAGACTCAGATATGGATCGATCAGGTCTTTTCTCCGGAAGGGGAAGCCCGTTGCTGCAAGGCAGTTACTGAGATCAGTGACCGAAGAGACACTGATAGGTTTACCGTTGAGAAACGCCCCCCTTCCTTTCTCTGCGGTAAACATTTCATGTCTTAACGGATCGTAGACCAGACCCATTATCACTTCGCTATGTAATTCAAGGGCAATTGATACGGAGAAAACCGGGTATCCGTGTATAAAGTTTGTTGTGCCATCGAGGGGGTCTATTATCCAGCGATATTCTCCCCTGTCATCTTCCCGGACTGATTCTTCAGCAAGGAAATGATGATCAGGAAAATTCTGTTTAATGGTATTTAAAATGATCTGTTCAGCTTCTCTATCAACATGGGTAACAAAGTCCGAGGCCTGCTTTATGTCAATATCTTCTTTAGTGATCCTGCCGAGATTTTTAAGTATATGCTCTCCTGCCATCATCGCGGCCCGGAACGCGGTGCCGATAAATTCGCTTTTATTATTGTTCATCGTTTGATTCCCCAAACAACCACATGACGGTCACTGATGACCTCAACTGTGAGATAGTCCAGGCCAATTGTTTTTAATTGATAAATTATTTCTTCTGTTTTGTAAGCTGCGAGCAAAGAGTTATAAAAGTCATTTCTTAATATGGGAGACGCATCACCGGCATGGAGCTGGACAAGTTCTCCGGCCTCCTCCGGACTATCGGGACGCATGAGGTCCATCACAAAAATCGGAGTCCCCTGTCTGGCACACTTTCTTACCGTGTCCCATATTATCAGAGGGTCGTTTAGATGATGCAATAAACTGTTTGAAATTACCGCGTCAAAATATTTTGACGATAATGAATCATCGGGCAGCAGACATCTGTGGAGTCCGATTTGATGAGCGCATCCTTTTGACTCAATGTCCCGCAGACCTATGTCCAGCATGGCCTGCGCTCCGTCAACGCCGGTAATATTACATTCAGGAAAAGCCCTCGCAAAGCGTATGATCACATCGGCTGTCCCGCAGCCCAGATCAAGGACTTGTCCTTTATTAAAATCCGGGAAACGTGCTTTGAAGTGCGAAACAAAGGCATCATGGGCTTCCGAGAAATCCGTTTCAGCGTAGGCCCGCGCCTGCTCGGAGTTATCCATTAAATCGTCTTCGGGTATTCGTTCCATTATTACCTTAATCAATACAATTCCTCGAAGCTCTGCTTCGGGGTAGTTCATTATAGTGCAGATGTCGGAAAATTATTTGTTTTTCGATACATTAAACGTATTGTTAATCAAGGTCAGGATACATATTTTTATTCAAAGGTGTATGCATAATTAAATAATTATTTTATCGAGTTAAACAAATTATTTTTCGACACCTGCACTATTCTGTTTAACAATTGAGAGTCCCTTATCCAAAGGGACATCAGACTGCTCAACCACGCTTCTTTTCCTGCCACTGACTTTGTATATCATACGTCCCGTGACGTCTGAATTTCCTCTTTATCTTATTCAGATCATCACCAACGAGATTATCAAGGGAATACTCTCCTATTTTTTCTTCATTCTGAAGATAATATAGATATCCTATCTCTTCAGGCTCAAATCCGATCAGTCGGGCGCCGATCCCGTCTGCCTTGACCGGATCAGCGGATGCAATAGCGGTCTTCATTTCGACTGCCTCACCGTCCACAGGTCCGTCACCCTCCATGCAGACGAAGCCGTCAAGCACGACCAGGTCCGGCCAAGTCCTTTTAGCCAATTCTACGATATTCCTGTGGATCATTTTAACGCTCTTCCGATATGTCGGATACTGCCTGAAAAGAAAGTTAATGAGCCAGTTTGGAAGGGTCCTCCTCGCTTTGGATACCGTTCCCGGAGGCAGCTTGTCCAGAAGGGTTTTAGGGGCGTCGACTTCGATCCCGCCTTTCATCCCATGAATCATGGCCATGTCCTTTCTCAATACAAGGCCGGCCATGTTTTTTATCCCGAAGGTAGCGACAGCAAAGTTATGCGTCTTGGGTATTGCCAGAGATATCCTGTAATCGAAGTCTTCAATCCGTCTGGCGATCCTCAGATGTGTATCTCCAACGACAGAAAGGATGGGACTTTCGATTATATCTTTGTCATTATCAAAGTCTGTCAACGATACATTTTTATATTGCTTCTCAAGACGGTAATAATCGTAATCTTCAAACACCTTCGTTGTCGACAAGCCCTTGTAAAAGGCAGACGCAGAGCTTTCGCCTACTGTGATCCGCGTATGAGGAGCAATGTCCCTTATGAATTCAATGACTGCCTCAATGGTTTCGACATTTGTATTGGCAAAATCCGGCTTGAGGGCCACGAGATTGGGCTTGATGAGAATATTCTTTGCTTGCCTGATCGGCCCCAAATCATCCCTGATCAGGGAAAGGCATTTTTTAATATTTTCTTTTCTGTTGTCGCCTCTAACTAAGGCGGCTTTCTTTTTATTGATCATAACTACCCCCGAATATTAAAATACCAAATTTCAAGCGCCAAATAACAAATAATCACAATCAAATAAAGATAGCGGCTATTATGGATATTGGAATTTGATGATTGGTATTTAATTGGGATTTGGATTTTGTTGTTTGAAATATAATTGTAATCATGCTCGAAAAGTTAAAATGTTAAAAGGCGCACCTGCTTTTCACATACTCAAATGATCCGTCATTTAACCACATGTCCAACAGGGAAGGTTCTTTTAGCTGCAGTCCGCGATTACGGTTGACTGACACATAATTTACACCTAAGCTTTTTAAGCTTGACATATCGCCCCATAATTTCTCAAACTGGGCCACGGGATAAACATCTTCCTGCCCGCTGCCCCAGACGTATTTGACGTTTTTTATTGTTACGTATGTGGGTATTCTTTTTTCAATATTAAGAATTGCATCGAGGACGTCCCTCTGCTTTTCAGCATTTTCTTCAGCTTCAAAAAGCATGTTCCGGTCCAGAGCAAAAAATTCCAGAAGAATATCGATGGTTACCCAGTTAGTCAGCGTATTATAATAGCTAAGTTTGTATTCATCTGCTTCACGCGGCAAAGCAAGCCCCTCGATAAGCCGGATATAACCGTCTATTTTTGCCAGCCCGCCGCCTGAGTCTTCTATTCTCCTGGGCGTTACTTCAAACGTCAGACATGAGCTGCCGGCAATGTGCATTCCGAGCAGCGCAGGTTCGACGCAGGCCCCCAGCGTATCAATATTATGGCAGAGCAGATATTTGACATTTTCGTTTTCTCTCATCATTCGGGCAAGCACACCATTTTTTAACAGGTTTGGAATTTCGTACCAGTGTCCGGGGGGATTGAATCTGAGGATGGGTTTGTTTTCAGAATAATCTTCTCCCTCTCCTTTAGACCGTGCCCATGCCATTAAGGCCCTGTGTGTATCATCCTGGACTTTCTGGACATTGGCTTCCATTTTTTGCTGGAGTTGTTCTTCCCAGTAAAATCTCAGATCACGTTCCGTGGGATACACCCTGTGTCCTATTGATTTTGCGGGTGATAGATATATGTTCCCATCGTAATTGAAATATTTAAAACTCTCAAGGTAATGGACAATTGCGTCATGTGTTAAATAACTTGTAGTAAAGACATGAGGCAACACAGAACCGGATATTATACCTGTCTTCCTGCTCTTGGCTAAATGGCATTCCACGAAGGTCCTGTATTTACCGTCTATTTTGATAAAGGGATTTATCGGCTTTACAACAGCTGCGCCATGGGTCCAGCGGCTGCCCATGCCTCCTGCGAAGGTGACAACCGCAATCTCTCTGTTCTTAATCGAATCCACTCCTATCGCATAATAATTACTATCCGCCTTTTCATTTTCAAAGTGCATGATTTCATCATATTTAATATCCTGAATATCAGTTGATGCAGGAATACGGTTTTGGGCAAGACCGATTTCTCCGGCTTTCAACAAAGACTTTGCGTACTCATGTGAACGTGTATCAAAGCCGCACCGGGTTTTGATTTCGGCTTCGGTGAAAAATTCTTCAGGTCCTATATTTTCAGAAGAAAGTCCCGATTTAATTTCCGGTATTCTTGCGTCGCTTCCTTTCATTAATCTGGCGATAATGCCGTCATGATTAATCGCGAAATCATATACCACAGGATCAATTATGAAGGGCAGGGAGGCCTTGTAAGTTTGCTTGAGATCAATCATAATCTCCCGGATCCGATTTTTGAAGGTTTTATTGATTTCCGGATTAATGATAAATGCCATTCCCCCGCCTGCCATTCCGCCGAGCATGAGAAATCCCCAGTAGTCATCCTTAAACTCTTCTCTTGCCCTGTTGATTAAATCCTCTGTAAATGTGTTGTTGACCCATGGGATAATATTTTGTATCGGGTCCTCCCAGTCCTCTGTTGTCAGTCGGCCTAACTCTTTCATGTCTCCGGCCTTCAGAGCATCAACGATTTTATCGAACAGCACAATTCCATGCAGACGCGCATTCCATTCCTTTTCATACTTAAGAAGGTATTTCTCAGTGACCATTTCAAGGACCGGTCCGACATCCTGTGAAATTCCGCCGTGCACTAAAACAAATGAATTAAGTATCTTAACTTCTATTTCTTCAGGAATCTCTTCTGCGCTAAAGACGCTGTGTTCAGGTAACAAACAGCCACGGCTGACACCGAATTCAGGATCACCTTCTTCAGCTAGCTTCCCTGCGATTACCTTTATACCGGGCCATAATCCTCCTGAATCCTGCCAGCCGCCGCCGGAACCGCCAAGCCATTCACCGAGTATGGCCCTGGATGCCACAACTCTTCTTTGTTCTTCCGTGAGGGGCCCGGTCTGCTCCTGAATTTGTCCGCTGAACCTCATCAGACGGGTAATAATGGTTGAAAGCAGGGCTGTGCTTACGGCCAGGCGGGAACCTTTCGGGATTCCGCTGACCCTGGTTACAATTTCCAGTCCCCCCTGTTTACCAAGCAGTTTTTGCAGGATATCTTTCAGTGGGATATCCATATTTTCAAAACAGGGCGGAACTATTCCCGATGCCACTACACCCGCTTTCAGCAGGGACAGGTAATCATTTCCGAAGTTAAACAATTCACGTATATCGGATATTTTTTTTGATGCATTTAAATCAAGGGACATGAGATGAATAACAGGCTCTTCTATAAATCTGCAGTAGCATTCGCAGGGCGGCAAGACAGGTCCATTACTGCCATGAATTCTTAAATCAACTGATATATTGACAACTCTTGCACCTTCCGGGAAATCCATTCCGAGAAAAAAGATGTCTGACCATCCGCTATGGGAGGGGTCAAGTCTTACCGGTGAAACATCCACACCAACGGGATAGAGTCCTGTTTCAGCATCAGGCGTTATCAATTCCGCAGGGACAGAGAAAGGGTAATCATTAAGTCCGCTCATATTATATAGATGATAATTTCCATTGCAGCGGCTGATGGACAACTTGACCTGTTCAAGTAGATATTTAAATGACAACTTGAAATATGAATCTGCTATTGCGCTGAATAAGGCGCTGTTTCGGTTTTTCATATTTCTGTTTTCATTAAGATACAGATCTATTGCTTTCTCGAAATCCCTGTCAAAGGCAGCATTAACTCCATCAAAAGGGATTCTCCCCTGTTGACTGACGCCTATATTTTTCCCCAGGTAATATCTGTAGGCGACAAAGAGAAATAGAGATGCCCTGACCTTGTGATAGAGATTGCCGGATGATTTGCGAAAGTCTTCGAGCTCTACAACCGTTTGCAGAAGTTCATCGATATCCATATCTTGAAGGAGTACTCGCACCGAGCGGTTGCGAAGGGCATTGTCTTCACAGATTATTGTGTTGATAAGCTCGTTGGACATGGTAAGATTTATTATTTTAACATATGAAACAATTACGGAATAAATACTTCATAATATGTTCCGGGGCATACCAGGGAAAACATACAGTTTATCTTCAAATGGGAAATAAATCGTAAGACATGAGAATACTTATTCAGAGAGTCAAAGAGGCGAGTGTCATCGTGGAGGGACAGGAAATTGCGAATATCGAGCAGGGCCTAGTTATTCTTGTCGGTGTCGGGAAAGACGACGGCATTGATGACATGGAATACTTATCCAGGAAGGTGTCTAATATACGTATATTTGATGATGAACAGGGGAAAATGAATTTAAATATTCACCAGGCAAAAGGGAAAATACTAAGCGTTTCCCAGTTCACCCTTTATGCAAGTACAAGAAAGGGAAACCGTCCCGGTTTTGACCAATCTGCTGAACCTGCCATGGCAAAGGAATGCTGGGATAAGTTTAATGATTTACTGCGGATGAATGGTCTTGAGGTCGCAGAAGGAATCTTCGGTTCGCATATGAGCGTCAAACTGATTAATGACGGTCCTGTTAGTATCTGGATAGACTCAAAGAACCCCTCTTAATTTATCTATCTGTTCATTTATATGTGCCTTGACACACTTGTGTAACATTACAATCATGTGCCAAAGTGAGCTGGAAAATCAGGCTGTATTAATTTTAAATTTCAAAAAAAGCGGTCCCCTTAATATTAGGGCACATAAAGATTTAACTTAAGAAAGCCTTTATGTTTTAACTGTACAATTATTGTGCTGTATGGTCAGTAATACCCCCACCATGGATCATAAGGCCGGTGCCTGTAATACCAGGGTGGATAAGGAGGGGGCATGTAATAGTAATAATTATCCTTCTCTCTCATTACTTCCCAAAGATAGATTTCTTTTATTTCAAAAAACGGATAGGCATATTCCATTTCGCCAATCTTTCCTTTGCGTAACTCAATAAACTCGCCGGCAAGAGTAATCTCTCTTTTTTCGCTGAATATAAGTGGATCTAATATCTCCGGGCTTTTGTAAACAGCAAGAAAGCGTCCTCCTGAAGTTTTATAGCTTTTTAAATAGCCCAGTGAATTGACCGGGACAAAGATGGCTTCGATAACAGAGCCATCTTTTGTAGTTTCTGTTTTGACGATTATGCCGCCGAATATGAATAGACGTCCTTTATAGGAATCCGGATACTGCTTAATCTCGGAAAGCCCGTCGTTTAACATGCCATTACTTAATAAATTCCTGCTCAGGACAGGAGTACACGAAGACATTAATAAATATGCAAGCAGTATTATCAGATAAACTTTGCTCATCGATCTATCACAACATGCACTAAATTGTTCAGGCATATTGAAATTATATCAGACAGTTGCTCTTTGTCAATCTTGCAGGAAGTGAAGTTCCCCCAATTTATTTTCAAGTGCTGGATGGAAACAGAATTGTTTGGGAAGGGTCCTTTGTAAACAACCTGACAATTCGTCCCGGATAACGC
>JAGVNU010000001.1 GCA_020053105.1 Thermodesulfovibrionia bacterium | reverse complement strand
TCACATTATTTACTGCTTCCGATAATGTTGGAGTAACAGGCTTCAAGATAACCTCATCTGCAACTCCTCCTTTGGCAGGTGATGCTGGATGGACGGCAACAGCTCCTTCAACATTTACAGTTGTATCTGACGGAACGTATACACTGTATCCATGGGCGAAAGACGCGGCAGGCAATGTATCGGCAGTATTTGCGACCCCGAGGACGGTCATAGTTGACACCGCTGCTCCGGCAGTGACCAGCACAGTCCCGGCAGACGGCGCCGCAGGAATTGCATTGAACAGCGCAGTGACGATCAACTGGAATGAGAATGTCGACTGCACGACAGTGACAACATCAACAGTGACAATCGGCCCTGCAGTCGGATGGACCATGACCTCATGCAACGGCGGTCAGGCTACATTCACCCCGAGCGGGCAGGCAAGCGTCACAAGTTATACAGTTACAGTAAGCACAGGAATAAGAGACGCAAACGGCAACGCAATGAGCGCGAACTACATGTTCACATATACAACAGCTGACATGGTCCCTCCGTCATCAGCCATAACGACCCCTGCAAACGGCTCAATAATAAACAGCTCCTCAGCAAATCCGTTCACCGTAACCGGTGCGGCGGCAGACAATATTGCTGTATCCGGTATCGAAGTTTCAACAAACGGAGGCACTACATGGAATGCTGCCACCTGCACAGGATGCCCCGGTACTAACGTGACATGGAGCTACAGCTGGACCCTTCCTGCTGACGGGAGCTTTAACGTCAGGAGCAGGGCGAAAGATGCTTCGAATAACACTGAAACCCCTGGAGCAGGTAACACGGTAACTGTCGACAGGACTGCGCCTTCGGTCAGTAGTACAAATCCCGCAAGCGGCGCAACCGGGATTTCGTTAGACAGTAATGTAACAATTATATGGTCAGAGAGTGTAAGTTGCGCGTCAGTCAACACGACCAATGTAACATCTACAAGTCCGGGCTGGACTTTATCAAGCTGTTTGAACAATCAGGCGGTATTCACGACAAGCGGTCAAGCGGGACTGACCACCTATACTGTAACAGTCACAACAGGAGTTATGGACACTAATAATAATCCGATGTCAGCCAATACCTCATTCACATTTACAACGGCTGACGTGACTCCTCCGTCATCAATTATAACAGCGCCGTCAAACGGATCGGCGATCAACAGTTCCTCGCCGAACCCGTACTCCATTAGCGGCAGCGCAAATGACAATCTCGCGGTGTCCGGTATTGAGGTATCGACCAACGGCGGCGCAACTTGGAACCCTGCGACATGCACAGGATGTCCCGGTACAAATACCACCTGGACATACAGCTGGACATTGCCTGCTGACGGAAGCTATGCAATCAGAAGCCGCGCTAAGGATACATCAAACAACACGGAAACCCCTGGAGCCGGGAATACAGTTTCAATTGACAGGACTGCGCCTGCAGTCAGCCTTACCGTGCCGGCAAACGGAGCAACAAACGTTATTTTAAACAGCAGCGTAACTATCACCTGGTCTGAGAATATTAACTGTACAACAGTTAACACTGTCAGCATCACATCAACAAACCCTGGCTGGGCACTGTTAACATGCAGCGGAAATCAGGCCGTATTTACAACAAGCGGACAGGCGGGACTTACTAACTACACAGTGACCGTGACAACAGGAGTAATAGACACGATCGGCAATGCTATGGCCGCTGACTATTCGTTCTCATATACAACGGAAACTCCTCCGAATGGCATTCCGTCAGCTCCGGACGGACTTGTCCAGTTCAAGTCTGATGAAACAACGGTCATCAGTCAGGGCAGATGGTCAAATGAGAATATAGTTGTAATGAAAGGCACCGTTACCGATCCTGATGGAGACCTTGTACAATTACAGGTTGAGATCCAGGCCAGTGCATCAGCATTTACAGGAACACCCAATTGCACGAGCGGCCCCGCCGTAGCCAGCAATAGCACCGCAAAGGCAATATGCAGCGGCCTTGTAAACGGGACCCAATACAAATGGCAGTCGCGTGCAATAGATACGCTTAACACAACAAGCGGCTGGATCCAATACGGCGTAACAGACCCTGATGTCAGCATTGACACAATAGCCCCGGCATATACCTGGAACACTCCTCTCTCAGGCACATATTATAAGAACAGCGGCACAATAAGCGTTGACGCAGTCATTGCCGAAACAGGCTCGGGACTGCTAAATGCTACGGACTGCAACGCAAAGATAGACGGCGCTTCAACAAGCTTTACAGGTCTCGTATTATATTATCCGGCAACCGGGAAATGCACAGGCACCCTGACACTTAACAGTCCGTCCGGTCTGATCAATGGAGCACATAGTCTCACCATACAGGCGCCTGATATTGCGGGCAACAGCACCCAGAGCATCGTTCGTTCAATTAATATTGACAATAATGTTCCGGTATCAGCTGTGTCAGCGCCGGCAAACGGGGCAATTATAAACAGCAGCTCGCTAAATCCATACACCATCAGCGGCACCGCATCGGACAACGCGGTGGTATCCCGTGTTGAGGTGTCAACCAACGGCGGCACAACCTGGAACACAGCGTCCTGCACCGGCTGCGGCACAAACAACGCGGCATGGACTTACAGTTGGACCCTGCCTGCTGACGGAGTCTATATCATAAAGAGCAGGGGTGTAGACGGCGCAAACAATATTGAAACCCCAGGCGCCGGCAACTCCGTGACAGTCGATAAGACTGCGCCTTCCGTCAGTGTGACCCAGCCGGCAAATGCCGCGACCGGGACCGCATTAAACGGGAATGTGACCATCACATGGAATGAAAATGTAAATTGCACAACCGTAACCACTGCCAACGTCACAATCAGCAGCGGAGGATGGGCGGTGTCAGGCTGTTCAGGCAATCAGGCTGTATTCACAACAGCCAGTCAGACATATGTAACTGTCCACACTGTAACCGTCGGGTCTGCGGTGAAAGACCTGGCCGGCAATTCCATGGCTGCAAACTACATCTTCTCATTCACAACCACAGGAATGAATATACCGGTCCTGTCTTATCCGTCATCGCCTTATGATAATGGACTGGACCCCGATACAGGAGACACAAGGTCAACCTTCACCTTCAGGGTCATTTACAGGGACTATGAGAATGACGCCCCGGCATCCGGTTATCCGATGATCTATATAGGCGATAACGACGGGTATTTCGGCTATACGATGACCGCTGAGAATGCACTGGATACAAATTATACAGACGGCAAGACATACTATCTCGCAACCGGATTTGGGGCAGCGCAGGATTTAAGATATTTCTTTGAAGCGCAGGCCTCGGCCGGTGATACATCAGTCGTCAATCTGCCGGCTGCTGCCCCTGGGTATAACACCGGGCCGGCCGTAAATCTGCTTGCAGGATACAACCTGATAGGCGTGCCGAAAAATTTAAGCTGCAATTGCAATTCATACACCAGTGTTCTCAGCGATGACTCCGGATATCAGTACTGTCTGTACTGGGATTCATACGGGCCGGACCCTGCCGGCGGAGGCTGGCTGGACAATACATACGGGATGTTATACAGCGGGCGAGGTTACGACATATATTCCGACGGCGGGGCCAGACGTCTCGACGAACCTGCGGGCGCCTCTCCCATGGGAAATGATATGAGACCTTACGTTGATATTGTGCTTGACTGTCAATCCGGCGCCTGTAATCCGAACGTTCACGGTGACGGCGGATGGACTGTAATAAGCAATCCGTATAACGCCTTCATCGAACTCAGGGATGTTATGGTTATACGCAGCGGCGCAGAATATAGTTATACTCAGGCAGTTGCGAACGGTTGGATAAGCAATTCTATTTACGAGTGGGAAGGCGACGGGCCCGGATATGCCTTCAAGGCATTCAATGGTTCTAACCCGGCAATTCTTGAACCGTGGGTGGGATATTTCATTCATGTTTTCGATGCCACCCCGACAACTCTGAGGATATATGCACCCTGATTACAAGAGGATTAATAATATGACTGCGAATATGTTCGATTGGCATAAAAAAATAAATGGATTATCAAAGCATATAATATCCGTATCCCTGCTCGTGATTTTATGCATAATACCTGCAACAGCAGGAGCTACTGATTGGGAAATAGCCTTAAAGATCCAGTCGGGGACCGCATACAATAATCTTGTTCTAGGAGCGGACGCTACGGCAACCAATGGTTACGATGCAATCTGGGAAACCTATGCCCTTATGGGAGGGACTGTCGAGGCATATTTCCCGCATCCTGAATGGGGACTGGTCCATCAGGAATTTCACAGGGACATAAGAGCACATAATTCCGGGGCCGCAATTGAATGGCCCCTGACTGTCAATTCATCTCTGACAAACGCGAATTTCACCATCAGCTGGGACCTCACCGGTGTTCCGCAGTATTATCCGGCTGTTCTTGTCGATCAATCTACAGGACAGCAGACGAACATGCGCTCGGCAGGCTCCTACAGCTTTACTTACACAGGAATCCGCTCTTTCAGTCTCCAGGTGACAGAGATGTGTTCTACACTGCCTGTAAGGATTGCCGGGGCTGCTCCGGTTTATTACAATTCACTTCAGGACGCCTATAATGCCGCAGCAAGTGGTGATACAATTGAAAGCCGTGCCGAAGTCCTTGCCGGGGACCTCACCTTCAGTCTTGATAAATCAGTTACCCTGACGGGCGGATATAATTGCAATTATTCATCCGTCTCCGGCAGCACTACTCTCAACGGTACACTGACTGTCAGCAACGGCAGCGCCTCCGTTGAAAATATCATTGTGCAATAGCGTTAAGAACCAGATGCAAAGCACAATTTTCCAGGGCCTCAATTCCATCCAGACCGTTATAATCTGTTATAATGATCATTAATCCAGGAGATCGACATCATGCAAAAAACTGTCACATACTTTGATAAACCCGGTCCTGACAATGTCAGACATTGCCTTGAAATTGTAAAAGACAACATTTACAACTACGGGTACAGGCATATTGTTGTCGCCACAACCACAGGAGACACGGGAGTGCTGTTTGCTGAGGGATTAGACACCAGAGAAGTCAACCTTGTTGTCGTAACGCATTCATATGGTTTCAAGGGACCCAACAGCACCGAGCTTACTGAAGATGCAAAGGAAAGGATCAAGTCGGCAGGTGCAACTATCTATACCGGCACAATGATTACGCACAGCCTGGAAACAGCGCTGGCTGCAAAATTCAGCGGCGTCTACCCTACCCTTCTGGTCGCGCAGTCCCTGCGCAGATTCGGCGAGGGCCCAAAGGTCTGCTGCGAGATTACCATGATGGCAGCGGACGCTGGCCTTGTACCGGAAGGAGAGGAAATACTGGTCGTCGCAGGCACAGGCAGAGGAGCTGATACAGTAACAGTTATTCGTTCAGCGGCATCAAAAAGATTTCTTGAATTGAAGGTGCTTGAAATACTGGCAAAGCCCAGAGGATAGTCCTGAATAATTATCAGGATTAATTACGATTTTTATGTGTATTGCAAGACTATACGATTTTTTTGCCGATGCCATTATGACAACAGACCTGTGCCATTATGGCATGAATCTATTGGTCCCTTTACTAATAATAACGTTGATTTCCAGCCGGTTATATTATGGCATTTATATTGCATTATCTAATTACAGATAAAACTATCTGATTAGTTCAATTATACGATTATTCCGGTGAACGACAGATAACAATCATAAATGTGCTCTTACAAGGAGGGCAATATGTTTAAGAACAGTAAGAAGATATTTGTTTTATTCTATGCAGCTCTGCTCATTTGCGCACTGGGATTCATTTCCCCTGCATCTGCTGCATGTATAGATAATGACGGGGACGGCTACGGTAATCCCGGGGACGCCTCATGTCCGAAAGGCATCAAAACAGACTGCAATGACAACAATAATAAAGTTTATCCGGGCGCCGCTGAAATCTGTGACGGCCAGGACACAAACTGTGACGGCTGGAAATCGTCCACAGACGTAGACAAAGACGGTGACGGCGTCCCCATGTGCAAGAATGACTGCAATGACAATAACAATACGGTTTATCCAAAGGCCCCTGAACTGTGTGACGGCCTTGATAACAACTGTGACTATTCAATCCCTATGAACGAGAGAGACATTGACGCAGACGGATACCGCACCTGCGGTGTACCGGCTGACTGTAATGACAAGGACCCTTACATCAATCCCGGCTCACAGGAATGGTGCTCTGACATTAAAGACAACAACTGCAACGGCCAGACAGATGAAACCCCTTGCATCTGTCCTGATGCAGACAGCGACGGATTTACCGCTTCCTACTGCGGGGGAACAGACTGTGATGATGTAAATAACACAATATATCCCGGTGCGCCTGAACTCTGCACCGACGGCAAGGACAACGACTGCAACGGTCTGAAGGATTGTGCTGACCCCAATGCCGTTAACTGTCCCGCGATAACGGATGCCGACGGAGACGGATATGACGTGGCCGGTATCTGCGGTAAAGCGGACTGTGACGACAACGATAATAAAGTCTATCCCGGCGCCGCTGAAATATGTGACGGCAAGGACTCCAACTGTGACGGCTGGAAGGCCCCTTCGGACAAAGACGCAGACGGTGACGGCGTGCCGGTATGCGCAGGAGACTGCAATGACAATAATGCAAATATCAACCCATTAGTTCTTGAAAGACACATCGGAGATCCTTTATGCAGTGACGGCATAGACAATGACTGCGACGGGCGGGCCGATGCAACAGACAACGGATGTTCCGCCGGCAGCTGCAATACCAAGACAAGCCCCAAGGACTCTCCCCATTTCTTTACACTGTTAAATCCCGACAATACTGTTCATACTCAAAATAATTCGTTAAGCTGCGGCAAGTGTCATGCTGCGGATTTCAATGACCCGATACGCTTTGCCTGCCAGCGCTGCCATGCTGACACGGCAGACGCATCTGATCCGCTGAACGGCACGCTCAAGCAGCAATATCCTCTGGCCCCGCCTTATGGCTACGGCACGGCCCCTAATGTTGTTATGCATTCTTCATCAAACATTGGCACCAGATACGGAAACTGGACTATGGGAGACAAGGGCTGTGTGACCTGTCATAACCCGCATGCCCAGGAACAGAATAATGTCTTCGGAACAGATTACGGCATGTTCATAAAAGAATATGTCTGCTTTAATAACCCTGTAACAGGACTCAACATTCAGGAATTTGTGGAATTCACTGCTGCTTCCGGCCCCGGTTCATTTGCAGACGGACCACGCAATAATGAGAACATCTGCGAGATGTGCCACACCCAGACAAAGTATCACCGCAGGGACGGAACTTCTCCGACCCATTATGACGGCGACAAATGCACAGATTGCCATGTACATACCAGCGGATTTAAACCAAGCTGCGGCGCCTGTCATGATGTGCCACCGCCTACGGGCACGCATGCCGTTCATTTTGGCGGCACAAAAGACGACGCCTCATATGGCAGCACATCCATTGCTCAGGATGTGACGCCTCAGGGGACTTCATATCTTATGAACTGCGGGAACTGTCATCCGATGAATGGCGCAAATCACATTAACGGCGTGTCAAACAGCGGCGGAGGTTCTGCAGAAATCGAGTTGTATAGTCCCGATGCACCGGCAGGCTCGCTTAAGTCCTTAAGCCCGAATGCCACGTATACACCTGGTGCAACTCTCATGACTGATGCTAAAGGTCTGAAATATACTGTTGGAGGCACCTGCAGTAACGTATACTGCCATAGCGGTCCCAAGTTTGAAACTGTTGAGCCCGGCACGGGCGCATTCCCGGCGGTCATTCCTGACCCGACACCCGGTCCGAACATTTATCCATTGATATATACCCCGGCCTGGGAAGACTTTGTTGTCACCTCAAGGTTATATCAGAGCCCGAAGTGGGGTGTTGATTCACTAGGCTGTAACGGATGCCATGGCTACCCGATTTTGAATCAGTTCCCTGATGTTTCAGCCGGGGCAGGTGATTCACATGCATGGATTGATGACTACGGATACCTCAACCTCCATGTCTGGAATATGGGTTTCAATCCTGTCCAGTGCAATACATGCCATGACAATACGGTGAAGGATGCCTTTACATGGACCAGAGATGACTACAGTATTCAGATCGACAACATAACTATCTTCAACAAATCAAAACATGTTAACGGCACAAAGGACGTCGCCTTCACTCAGGTCCCTGTCCCATACGATAAATTCTCCGGGACGGTGTATAAAGATCTTTCGACTGCGACATATGATGCGAACACCAAAAACTGCACAAATGTCGCGTGTCATTTTAATCAGACTACTGTAAAGTGGGGAACACCTTACAGATGGTGGGGCAGTTTCGAATGCAATGTGTGTCACCAGATGTAAAAAATAATACAGGCATCATATATGTCTGCTGATTTCACGCCACGGGCAGCGGAACATCAGACCAGACTGTAAGTTTATGAGGGGAAGTATTTAACATAATATAAAGATTGCTTCATCCCGGACCTCAGGGGATGAAGCAATCTTTTTTAATATCATTAAAACAACTTTTGAAAACAATTATTAATTTAAGGAGGGCAAGGATGCTGAGTCGTCGTTTATTTTTCGCTGTTGCTGTATCATTATTTCTGATCTTTTTTTATTCTGGTGTCAACGCGCAAACCTGCACAGACATTGACGGAGACGGTTACGGGAATCCCGGAAACGCAGCATGTCCAAAAGGAAACAAATTAGACTGTGATGATAATGACAATAAAGTCTATCCCGGGGCCGCTGAGGTCTGTGACGGCAAAGATACTAACTGTGACGGCTATAAGCCGGCCACGGATGTAGACAAGGACGGCGACGGGGTCCCGCAGTGTAAAAACGACTGCAATGACGGCAATAACAAGGTCTATCCCGGCGCTCCTGAACTTTGCGACGGTCTTGATAACAACTGTGACTATTCGATCCCGGTCAATGAAAGAGACGCAGACGCAGACGGATATCGTACCTGCGGTGTTCCTGCAGACTGTAATGACAACAACCATTACATCAATCCCGGTGTACAGGAATGGTGCTCCGACACTAAAGACAACAACTGTAACAGCCAGACAGACGAGACCCCTTGCATCTGTCCTGATGCAGACAGCGACGGATTTACCGCTTCATACTGCGGAGGAACAGACTGTGATGATGTCAATAACACAGTCTATCCCGGCGCTCCTGAACTGTGCACTGACGGCAAGGACAATGACTGCAACGGTCTGAAGGATTGCGCTGACCCCAATGCCGTCAATTGCCCTGCGATCACCGATGCTGACAGCGACGGCTATGATGTGGCCGGCATATGCGGCACGCCGGACTGTGATGACAGCGATCCGAAGGTTTATCCCGGCGCCGCTGAAATATGCGACGGTAAAGACTCCAACTGCGACGGCTGGAAAGCGCCCTCAGATGTTGACGCTGACAGTGACGGAGTAGCAGTATGCGCGGGAGACTGCAATGACAATAACGCAAATATCAATCCATTAATTCTTGAAAGACATATCGGTAATCCTATATGCGGCGACAGCATTGACAACGACTGTGACGGCAGGACAGATGCAGCGGACAGCGGATGTGGCGCCGGCAGCTGCAATACCAAGACAAGTCCCAAGGACTCTCCCCATTTCTTTACACTGTTAAATTCCGACAATACTGTTCATGCTCAGAATAGCGCACTAAACTGTGGCAAGTGTCATGCTGCGGATTTCAACGACCCGATACGCTTTGCCTGCCAGCGCTGCCATACTGACCCGTCAGACACCTCAGATCCTCTCAACGGCGCACTTAAAGCACAATACCCTCTGCCCCCCCCGTATGGTTATGGCTCGGCGCCCAATGTCGCAATGCATGCTTCAACGGTTGTAGGTCTGAAATACGGAAGCTGGACCATGGGGGACAAAGGCTGTGTGACCTGTCATAATCCGCATGCGCAGGAGCAAAACAATATCTTTGGCACAGATTACGGCATGTTCATCAAGGAATACATCTGTTATGACAATAATGTAACAGGCGCCAGTGTCCAGGAATTCGTGGAATTAACTTATCCAACCGGGAACGGTTCATTTGCAGACGGCCAGCCTCACAACGAAAACGTCTGTGAGATGTGTCATACACAGACGAACCATCATCAGAGAGACGGTGCCGCTCCAGGCGGACAGGCGCATCTTGACGGGCAGAAGTGTACTTACTGCCACGTGCACAAAGACGGCTTCCTGCCGACTGAGTCCAAGGCAACGAACCCTCACAACACGGAGTTTTTTAACGCAAACTGCCAGTTCTGTCATGTCGAGATAAACAATGTCATTGACTACAGGACCAAGATCCCGGATGCAAACTGCCAGAAATGTCACGGAGAGCGCACGTCTCATACAAGCGATACTAGCAGGAACCAGTCAGCAAGCGGTAAATACACCTTCGATATCATGTGCGTTGACTGCCATAACCCAATGCTTCCTGTTGACAACAACCGCAAGCTGCTTAAACCGTATATCAACTTCACACGAACACTTAACGGGAGCAACGTCGCCGACGTCAACATAATCAATACATCGCGCAGAGGCACAGGTTCGCTCGCGGACGGAGCTCCCAATGATCAGAATGTATGCGATACCTGTCACTCACTCACAAGCCATAACCGCTTCGACGGGACAGGAGGAGGAGTGCACACGGACACCGCGGACAGAACGGGCGCATACTGCATGATATGTCACGACCATAACAAGTCCTTTATGTCGCCCGGAAAGACATGCCTGGAAGAGAACGAACCGGGCATTAACTGCGGTCCATAAAATGTATTAATAACGCTGAATGTTTTCTCAAGGGGGCTCTGGTTTCCAGTGCCCCCTTTCTTATTCAATAAGAGCATTTATGCGTAATAAGCACAATCTTTTTATCGGTTATTTAACCACCATGAAATGGCCATCCGGCCACATAGCTTGAATCAAACCCATCTTTTTATTTCTAACCTCTTGATTTCAGCTGTTTTTGATACAGGAATATTTTTTGCTTGTTTTTGAATTATCAGCTCTCAGTGATACTTTCTGAACAGACGCCCGGAGGGGTATCGACGTCTGCAGGAAGTATTCAAATATATATCAGCAATTATAATTTTAAGGGAGGCTCCATATGTCTAACAGTGAGAACAGGTTATTTATTTTATTCTGCACAACTCTGCTGATTTGCACGCTGGGGTTCTATTCTCCTGCATCTGCTGCATGTATCGACTTAGACGCGGACGGGTACGGGAACCCCGGGGACGCCTCATGTCCAAAAGGTGTCAAAACAGACTGCAATGACAACGATAACAAAGTCTATCCAGGGGCCGCTGAAATCTGCGACGGCAAGGACACGAACTGTGACGGCTATAAACCGGCAACAGACGTAGACAAAGATGGTGATGGGGTC
>JAGVNU010000097.1 GCA_020053105.1 Thermodesulfovibrionia bacterium | reverse complement strand
TTGGTTTCTTAACCTGTTGGGTGATATTTTATATCATCCCAATCCCTTTAACCAGAAGGGGGTTTTGCTTCTTTTTCCGTTTCTATATCTGTTTTAGGGCATAAGCGTGTTAAAGACCGTAATTGACCGAAATGTGATATAATTTTCATAAATCTAACATTATTGATAATATGCGAATATGAACGAATGGGTTGAAGTGCTGTTTACGTATGATGAAATAGAGGCTGAGATAGTCAGGGATTTGCTGGAAGCCGAAGGTATTCAGGTTGTTGTACAATCGTTAAAGATAAGCCCGTATCCGGTAAGCATAGGGAGAATGGGAGAGATCAGGCTTATGGTCAGAGAAGAAGAGCTGGAAAAGGCCGGAGAAGTTTTATCAGTCATGGAAAAAGGCAAGGAGACAGGAGATCAATGATTATTGATACGCTGAAAAAGAGTGAAATATTTTCTTCCCTCAGGGACGATGAATTACTGAATATAAGCAAACTGGTCGAAACTGTCAGCTACAAAAACAATGAGAACATATTTGTTGAGGGAGACCCGTCAGATAAGTTTTACCTTGTGGCTGAGGGAAGCGTAAAGATCCTTAAGCATACGATGATGGGCAAGGACATTATCCTTGAGATCATGTCGCCGGGAGATATCTTTGGAGGTGTTGCAGTTCTGGATAAGAAGCCTTTCCCCGCATCCGCACAGGCGATGGAATCTACCACGGTCGTATGGATCAGCCGGCAGAATCTGCTCAGGATAATGGATGAGTATCCGATACTCAAACTTGAGATTGTGAAGTATTTCAGTGACAAGCTCCGGGACGCACATGAAATGCTGAAAAATATTGCGACTGAAAGAGTGGAAAAAAGGATCGCTTCCCTGCTGCTTAAACTGTCGGAGAAAATCGGCGTGGATGATGATGGTTACAGGAAAATAGATTTTCCTCTGACCAGGCAGGAAATTTCCGAGATGGTCGGCACGACTGTTGAGACATGCATCAGGACAATGAGCAAACTTCAGAAGAGCGGCATAATAAAATCTTCAGACGGAAGGATATCGATAAAGCCAAATTTGCTGAAAAAATTTCTTGAAGAGTAAAATTCTGTCAGAGTTTCCTCAGCGCCTGGATCTTATTCTTTTGTCTTTTTGAGAGCTGCCTTGGATTCCCCCTGGAACGGGTATTGTGGGAAGCAATATCGTCGTCATTATCGTCATCATCTTTAAATGAATTAACTCCGGCGTCAAGGCCGGCATCAAGAGGGCCTTCAACCGGATTTCTCAGGGCCAGGAAAAGTTTCTTTTCAAACTCAGCGGAGGACACGGCGGCATGGTCATGTTTTTCCGCATATTCGGAAACTTCCCGGTCAGAGCTTACAACCGTCCAGGGAATACCTGATGATTTGACCAGTCTTTTTATAACGAGGTCAGCTTTTTCACCAAGCCTGGAATAAATTACGGTTAAATCACGGGTTTTAATTTCAGTCTGGTCCTTCTGTCCGCTCTTCCATCCGTCAAAGACAAGGATGACGTGATGTTTCTTTATTTCTGAATATTTCCTGATTTTATCTATAAGCTCATTACGGACTTTTTCGAGATTATCGTGGGCAGTGCCGATGAGGTTGTAGCCGTCTATCAGTATATGTGCCATGAATAGTAAATGAAAAATTAAGGAGGATTAAGCCTGCATCTTAATCCTCCTTTGCAATCTGTTAAAATATGAAGTTTGAGTTTTTAAATGATCTTTAAACTGTCGCCTTCTGTGCCTCTTTAAGCCAGAGCAGCTTTGAGTGATTTGTTACACTTGTGTTGACTCCGTCAATAATATCAGCCGGACTGGAATCAAGCCCCTTCTTTTTCTCAAAGGGAGAGAACTGGGGCCTGCTGACTTCATGGGCGCTTTTTATTTTGGCTGTCTGTTTTATAGAGGACCCTAATACTTTGGACAATTGTATAAAGATGTCTTTGTGCTGTTTTGAATCACCGGCAGGACTTATAATCATTTTTACGTCCTTGTCTTTGCCGAGGTAACCTGTAATAGTGCCTTCTGACTCAAGATAAGCAGCGGCGGGCAACACGACGTCCGCCTGTTTTGCAAGTTCGGTCATGTAAGAAGTCTGGGCAATCAGAAAACCGACATCAGGCCTCTTTGTTAAAGGGACCTCACCTATTGCATAAAGAGCATCTACGCCTCCTGAAATCATATCCTGATATGTCTTGCCGTCTGAAGTAAGGCCCATTGCCACAACGCCTCTTGCGTTTGCTTCAGCGGGTACGGCAACAACCTTGATATCAAGGAGCAGGGACAAATTTTTTGCTGCATTGAAGAGGGAAGGGGCGCAGAATATAACAGGATGTGCAGCCTTTGATATCAGTTCCGCTGCTTTCTCAATGTCTTCGGTTACAGACAGGCCTGAAACCGCGGCTGCCATTTCCGTTCCAGCTTTACTGCCTTTATCAATGAGTGCCTTGGCGATCTGTGCGAGTGTTGAAGCTTCATCTGCCTGCACGCTAATGTCCGCAGAAGACGCAAGCCTTGTCTCGCCTGAATTAACAGCAATGAGTTTTGCTCCCCGGGAAACTCTTCTCCTTATCCCGGCATCCAGCGCTGGAAGCACCCTTTCCCACTGAGAAGGGTTCAGTCCGGCAAGGACAATTACATCTGCTGCGTCAAAGTCAACGATGTCGGAGAATTTCATGGAGTCCGCGTCAGCATAAAGACTTGCAGTCGTGTCGATATTTTTTGTTTTGATTACATCAGAAGCAAGCTTTGAAAGGACAAAGGCGTCCTGGTTCAGGATTCCCGCGGTGCTTACAATACCAGTCTTTGCGCCTGCCTTTTTCAGTTTATCAGCAACTAATTCAAGCGCCTCTTTCCAGGAAGTTTCCTGAAGACTTCCGTTGACCCTTTTCATCGGTGTCATGACTCTTGCGTCGGATGACAGCGCCTCAAAACCGAATCTGCCGATTGCGCAGATGTATTTTTCTACGGAGCCGTTTTCAGCGCCGGAATTTATCTTTACGACTTCGCCGTCCTTTGAGCTTACAGTTATATCACATCCGTTTCCGCAGGAAAGGCATACGGAACTGTTCTTTGTATAATCCCATTCCCTGCCTTTTCTCCACCTGTCTGCCTCAAGGAGCGCGTTCACGGGACACGCGTCTACGCAGCTTCCGCAGAATGTGCACTCAGATTCCTGAAGAGGCTTGTCCATTGCAGTTGCTACCTTTGATCCTACGCCTCTTCCCATGAATTCGAGGACATTTGTGCCCTGTTCCTTGCAGACCCTCACGCATCTCGCGCAGAGAATGCAGTAGTCGGGGTCCCTCTTTATAAACGGATTGGCTTCATCAACCGGGTAACCGAATTTCTTCCTCGTGAACTTGGATTCTTTTATCTCATGCTTGTAAGCATACTGCTGGAGTGTGCATGCTCCTGCCTTTGTGCAGGTCATGCAGTCAAGCGGGTGCATGGAGAGAATAAGGTCGAGGACGAACTTTCTCATCTCCTCAATCTGAGGCGTAGTTGTTTTAACGCTCATACCCTCTTTGACTTTTGAAATACAGCCCACAACAAGCGACTTCATGCCTTCAATTTCCACAAGGCACATCCTGCATGCGCCGATTCCCCTCATGCCTTTCAGATGGCAGAGATTCGGTATGTGAATTCCAGCGGCGTCCGCAGCGTCAATGAGATTAGTCCCTTCAGCGACCTTTACGTCTTTGCCGTCTATTTTTAAAAAAATTGTTTTGGACATCTATAACCTCCAATAATTATGTTAGTATCTATTTCAAAGTCGTCATTCCTGCGAAGGCAGGATTCCGGAGCAGGGACAATTCATGAATTGTCCTTACAAGATCCCGGGTCAGGCCCGGAATGACAACAAATGCAAACTTACACTTCTACAGTTTCCTTGACCTTTGCGTCGACAAGTATTATCGCGCCTGTCGGACAGACCTTTATACATTCTTCGCATTTTTGGCATTTTTGCTGTCTGATCGCAAACGTCGGATAGCCGCTCATAAAAGGCTTATTCTTTTCACCATGTATTGCGTTATAGATACAGGCTTCCTTACATAACCCGCAGAGATTGCATTGGCCGGGAATAATCCTGTACTCGATTAGTGCGATGCATGATTTACTCGGGCATACGCCTTCAATATGCTTTTTAAATACATCCGAATCAGAGATCGGAAGAG
>JAGVNU010000010.1 GCA_020053105.1 Thermodesulfovibrionia bacterium | reverse complement strand
TCGGGGCCAATGGCACGGTATACACAGGCAAGGATATGTGGCATATGCGTTCTCTGCTGTTCACTGAGCCGGTCGATATCCTGATTGGGAATTCCTATGCGAAGTTTCTGACTCGCGACACCGGGACCCCGCTTATCAGGATCGGCTTCCCGCTCTTTGACCGGCATCATCTGCACCGGTATCCGATAATCGGTTATCAGGGAGCATTGAACCTTGTAACCATGATTGTAAATAGTGTACTGGACGAGATGGACAGAAAGACGGTCGATACAACAAGTTTTGATGTAATAAGGTAATTATTTGAAAATCTCCCCTCACCCCTCTTTGCTAAAGAGGGGAAGTCATACTCCCCCTTTGTAAAGGGGGATGAAGGGGGATTTTATAAAGAGGTTTTTATGTTAAATGCCATAGACAAACTAACACAGCGCGGATGTGAACAGGATAATAAGGACAAAGTCTGCCGTTCGAGGGGTGGAGAATCATGCGCCTTTGACGGTGCGATGATTGTGCTCCAGCCGATCGCGGACACGGCGCATATCGTCCACGGGCCAATCGCCTGCTGCGGCAATTCCTGGGAAGGAAGAGGAAGTCTGTCCCGGAAGGGCATGCTCGACAGAATGGGCTTTACCACGGACATATCAGAGCTGGAGATTGTCTATGGGGCGGAAGAAAAGCTGTACCGTGCCATACGGAGAACATTTGATGCAGTGAGACCAAAGGCGATATTCGTCCATGCGACCTGCGTAAGCGGGCTGATCGGTGAAGACATAGAGGCTATCTGCAATAAGGCAGGCGTCGAGCTTGGCATCAGGGTCATCCCGGTGAATGCCCCCGGCTTTGTCGGCCCGAAGAACCTCGGCAACCGGATAGCGGGAGAGGTCTTGCTGGACTATGTAATAGGAACGGGGGAATTCCCCAAAGACAGGAACACACCCCTAACCCCTCTTGATAGAGGGGAACAAGAGGGAATTATCAACCTTATCGGCGAATACAACATAGCAGGCGACTTGTGGCTTGTCGAGCCGGTGCTGAAAGAAGCCGGCATACCCATCCAATCGCGGATTACGGGTAATGCAACATTCGAAGAGATAACCTTTGCACACAAGGCAAAACTCAATGTAGTCGTATGCAGCCGTGCCCTTGTTAATGTAGCAAAGGAAATGGAAAGGAAGTACGGCATTCCCTACGTGGAGGTCTCGTTTTTCGGCAAGACAGAGATGTCAAAGGCATTGAGGCTGATTGCAAGCAAGCTGCCATCTAATTACAAAATCCCCCTTAATCCCCCTTTTTCAAAAGGGGAGATTGTATCCCCCTCTTTGGAAAAGAGGGGTCAGGGGAGATTTTTTCCAATAGAGTCAATCATAGCAAGAGAAGAAAAACAGCTTGAAGAAAAACTGAAAATATATTCTCATCTTAAAGGCAAAAAGGCAGTGCTCTACACCGGCGGGGTAAAGAGCTGGTCATTCATATCAGCCCTGATGGACCTGGGGATAGAAGTAATTGCAGTCGGAACAAAAAAGAGCACATTCGAGGACGAAGAGAAGATGAAAGAAATCCTCGGCCCGGACGCACCGCTTATAGAGGACGTCACCCCTTCCAATCTGCGTAGGCTGATGAAAGATAATAAGGCGGACATGCTTATTGCAGGCGGCAGGAACCTCTTTCTGGCAGTGAAGGAGGGGTTCCCTTTTGTGGACGTAAACCAGGAACGTCACGTTGCGTATGCAGGATATGAAGGGCTGATTAATTTTGCTGAACAGATAAGCAACAGCATCCGGTTTTATGAAGAAGATAAGTCGTATATGAATGATAAGACCTCTACCGCACAACACCCTGAAACGAGTGTTGTAATTGATCCCCTGAAGCATTCTCAGTCAATGGGCGCAGCAATTGCACTGCAGGGCATAGACAGGGCGCTGCCGATAATTCACGGAGCGCAGGGATGCACCTTCCTTGGGAAGGTCCTGATTACCAAACACTTCAGGGAGCCGATAGCCCTTGCCGGCACAAAGCTCTTTACCGAAGATGTAGTGATGGGGAGTGAGGAGAAGCTGATCAGCACCATAGACGACTTCATCAAAAAGAACTCTCCCGATATGATCGGAGTTCTGACCTCAGGATTATCAGAGGCCAAGGGGGATGATGTGGAAGGCGCTTTGAAAAGGGTCAAGGGTCAGGGGCCAAGGGTCAAAGCTATTCATATCTCCACACCTGATTATGAAGGTGGAATGGAAACAGGATATGCCAAAGCGGTTGAGGCAGTCCTTAAGGGCACATTGGGTAAACGCAAAAAAGAGATAAAAGGACAGATCAACGTCCTTGCAGGCTCGCATCTCACACCTGCCGACTTTAACGAGTTAAGGGAGATTATCGAATCATTCGGATTATGCCCCGTGCTTCTGCCCGACCTCTCAGCCCTTGACGGCAGCAGAGAAGGGTTTTCCCCGCTTGCGTCCGGTGGGGTGAAAACAGGCGAGATAGAGACCGTGAATAACTCAATGTTCACTATTACTGTAGGCATGAGCATGGAAGCCCCTGCTAAATATCTTCACGAGACATATGGGATTGAATATACGGTGCTCGGTGCAGTGGCAGGGCTTAAAGGCACTGATGTCCTCATGAATACGCTTTCAGCTTTAAGCGGAAGAGCCGTGCCTAGGAAATATACAAGGCAGAGAAGGTCCCTCATTGACGGTATGAGAGACGCCCATCCTTACCTAAGCGGTAAAAAAGTATGCACCGCTCTTGAGCCGGACCTTTCGTTCCAGACATCCGCGTGGCTTAATGAGATGGCTGCTGATGTTGAGCTTGCCGTTGTCCCGGTCAGCTCCGGAGCTGCCGACAGCATTGACGCAAAGAGAATCATCGTCGGAGACCTCTTTTCAATCAAGGGGAATTTCGATCTGCTGATCTCCAGTTCACATGCGGAAGACACGGCAGACAGACTCGGCGTGCCATTGTATCAAATGGGGTTCCCCGTTTATAAAGTCATGGGTTATACGTCAAGGACCACGATTGGATACAGGGGATCGCTGGCGATGATAAATGATGCCGCCAATTTACTTTCGTAGGGGCAGGTCTTGTACCTGCCCTGATAAAGGGCAACCACAAGGGTTGCCCCTACAGATTCCGGGACAAACCGGGAATGACCAATAAGGAGTGAGAGATGAACAGGCTTAAGAAAGAGATAAAACGATTGAAGCTGTTTTTGTCGGGTATTGTTTCAGATGTAAACCGGTACTGCGAAGACAAGCATATATTTTAAGGAGGACCTATGAAAGTGGCATTTGCAACAACAGACAGTATAAATGTAGATGAGCATTTCGGCAGGTGCGGGACATTTGCCATCTATGATGTCACGGATGAAGGGTATCAGTTTATTGAAGTTAGAAAGTTTGCTGACGGCAGGGACAGTGCGGTCGAGGATTCAAAGGACGACAAGCTCTTGCATGAGGACTTGATCCAGAAGAAAGTGGACAGGCTGGATGACTGCAGGCTCATATACCTGATGGCAATCGGCGGCCCGTCAGCAGCCAGGCTTGCCGGAAAAGGGATCATGCCGGTCAAGATCAATAAGGTCGTATCTATCAAGGATTCCCTGATTCAGCTTGTGGACAAACTGAAAACGTCGCCGCCGCCATGGCTCAGAAAGGCCATGAATAACAAATAACAATCATTCGTCAGGGCGAGATGACCTCGCCCCTACAATAAATAACAAGGAGGATTGAAAATGAAAATGATCAGAGCATTCATCAGGCCGGAAAAAGAACAGGAGGTAGTGCTGGCGCTTGAGGGAGCAGGGTTTCCTTCACTCACCAAGATGCCGGTGTTCGGCAGGGGGAAACAAAAAGGGCTCCAGGTGGGGCCGGTGCATTATGATGAGCTTCCCAAGACCCTCATTATGACGGTTGTCGACACAGAGGATGTTGAGAAAGTAATCAACCTGATCACATCCAAGTCAAAGACAGGGTTTATTGGAGATGGAAAAATATTTGTAAGCCCGGTAGAGGCTACGTATACCGTAAGGACAGGGGAGATGGTGTTATGAAAGAGATTACCGCGATCATAAGGAGAGACAAGCTGCCTGAAACCAAAAAGGTCCTTGATGAACTGGGATATTCTTCCC
>JAGVNU010000089.1 GCA_020053105.1 Thermodesulfovibrionia bacterium | reverse complement strand
TACACAAGAAGAAGCAGAGAAAAAGATGTCAAAATGGCTCGAAAAATAATTTGGTCTTTTGAAGCCACCTCTGACCTTGAAGCGATTGCTGACTATATCGCGAGAGATTCTTCTTTTTATGCTGCATCATTTGTTATAGAGGTCCGTGAAGCAAGTCGTTCCCTCAATGAGTTTTCAGAACGCGGCCGTACCGTTCCTGAATTGTCAAATCCTTCTATCCGTGAACTTTTCATTAAAGATTATCGTCTTATTTATTGCATTGAAGAATCTCGTGTTGATATTTTGGGTCTTATTCATGGAAGAAGAGACTTAAAGACATTATGGAAAAAAGAACAAAGGGAAATTGACCGCTAACTATCGCCTAACAACATGCTAAAAGATAAAGACTAAGCGGGCAAATGCCATCGCACTCCTTTTAGCCTGTAACCGTTATCTGTAATGCTGAAAAAATAAAAAGAAAATTAGTACTTATAGGAATTCTTCTTATTTACATAACCAGCTACATAATATTCAGACAGACTCATATCGAAAAGTGGGACAAAGACAATAACAACTATGTGATTTTTCCTAAATCTCAGGTGTGGGTTTATTATTTATACCGGCCGGCAGCTTACATTGACAGTAAATTAACAACAACACATTTTCATATTGGTCCGCATCAAGACAATTAATGCGTGCACGAACGCACCTGATTCTTGTCTGGAAGAAAAAGACTTGAATATTATCAAAAGACCTAATTCTATTTTAATGAAAGAACTTTCTATAAAATAAAATTATCTAATCAGGCGTTACCTTTTAAAAAATAGTTAAAAAAATAGGGACAACGGCGACCATTTAAAAAAGAATATGCCCGCAGCGACAGATAACACGTTGCATGTGTAACATGAAAAATACTTGACACACTTCACATGCAACGCAAACGTTAAACAAAATTATGCCGCTTGTTAACAGACTGATTAAAAGGGTATGTTGAGACATTGAGGAGGTGATATAAATGGCAGCCGTGAAACAACAAGTTATTCAGATGATTCAATCCTTGCCTGAAGAGGTGACGGTTGATGACATTATGGCTGAACTGTATTTTAAACTGCAAGTTGATGCCGGGTTGAAAGAATTAGACGAGGGAAAAGGAATCCCTCATGAAGAAATTGAAAAACTGATGTCTAAATGGCTTACCGCATAAAATGGTCTCCGAAGTCAACTGCCCCCTTTGAAGGAATCTGTGATTATATCGCATCTGAAACAAAATTCCCGGACGTTTACGGCGCGTATTCATCAGCGCCCATGTCGTAGTCAGCAATGCCATCGCCTATGCCAGACACATCGTAGGGCCGTGCATTTCCATCTATATCATCTGCAGGTGCGTTAGTACTGGAAGCCGTGTCAATGCAGGATGAGGAAGCTGTACAGCCTGCCGGATCTCCAACGCCGTTACATATATGGAAATTGCCTGCTGTGGTTGGATTGCCGCTTGAGGCCTGCTGAAAGTTAATAAAGCGCGGGTCTGAATCAATGTTGCCGGTTTTATCCAGACAGGATGTGCATCCACCCTGGATGTCCGTATATGTCGTTGTTGGCGCGCCGCTGACCTGCGGGTTATTGCCTGCAGTATTGCTGTGAATTATACTATTTCTTACCGTGACCGTACCGCCGTTGACACGCAGACCGCCACCACCGCCGGAGAAGGCACCCGAGGCATAGTTGCCGGCTATGGTGCTGTTATAAATATTCACGGTTCCTCCCGCTACATAAATGCCGCCGCCGTCGCTGTTCGTCGTCTGCTGATCGGTGGTATTACCTGTGATCATACTGTTGGTGATATTAACGTTCGTGGTATTTGTGTAGATTCCACCGCCATCATAACCGCCGCGATTTCCTTTGATGTTGGCCTTGTTGATCGTGAGCGTTGACCCTGCCGCATAGATACCACCACCGTTACCTCCTGCGGCGTCCGTGTTACTATTGATGGTTGTGCCGGTTGCTGTAAGCGTTGCTGAGTTGGTCAGGAAAATACCGCCGCCAGAGGTGCCGGAATTGCCATTAACAGAGCCGCCGGTAATGTTCAAAACTGATGTAGCGCCGTTAGCATAGATACCGCCGCCTTCCAGTCCTGCGGTGTTGTTATTGACATTGGTATTTGTCATGGTCAGAGGCGCGCTTGTTAGATAGATGCCGCCGCCTTTATTGAGTGTGATTGAGTTGTTGCTGATGGTAGTTGATGAGATGATTGCCGCATTGGTTAAAGAGTTCAGGGCAATGGCGCCGCCGGACTGTGTTGCGGTATTTCCGGTAAAAGTACTGTTGCTGATTGACAGCGGCACAGCTAATGTAGAGTTATAAACATAAATAGCGCCGCCCAGATTTCCGCTGGAGTTGCCGGTAAAGGTAATGCCGTCAATACTCAACTCTGAGTTGCCTCCCTGACTATGAATAGCGCCGCCGTTTTGATTAATGCCTGTACTGTTGCCGGTAAAGCTTCCGCCGCTAATGGATAACTTTGAATCATTGCTGTAAATGGCTCCGCCGCTCAGGGTGGCTGTATTGTTGGTGAATGTGGTGTTGGTGATAGTGGTTATCTGAGCGCCGTTGGAAAGAAGATATATCCCTGCCCCGGCATTTGTGCTTGTGTTTTCCGATACAGTGCTGTTGCTGATTGACAACGGCCCTGACAGGGCTTCGGTATAAAGTCCACAGCCAGAGCCGCATGTGTTTTTGTTTGCGGCATTGCCGCCGAGGGTGGTGTTCTCTATGGTCGCGCTTCCGGCGTTGATGTAAATACCAGCGCCATTGTAACCTGTGGACATTGCATTGCCTTCGACAACGCAGTTTTTGATTGTAGGCGAAGAGTTGTTTGTGATTGATATGCCTCTCGACAGCGTGCCGGCAGACGCCTGATTGTCAATGGTAAAGCCGTCCAGAACTGCGTTTGCAGTCTCGCCGCTGCCAAACGTCACAACGGGGCTGTTGGACACTGTGCCCTGAATTTTTGTGGATGCAGCACCGTTAACCGATTTTACCGTGATAAGTTTGTCATTGAAGTTGATATTTTCACTGTATGTGCCGTCAGAGACAATAACAATATCTCCGTAGTAAGAAGCTGCATTAATGGCAGCCTGAATTGTGCTGTATTCAGCCGGCACACTAATCTCCCTGTTGACAGTGACTATGCTATTTGACGCCGGCAGGCCTGCAGCAGGGTCGCTTCCGTCAGACGCATAGAAACGATAATAGAATTTGCCGTCTCCGGCATAGTTAAGCAAAAGCGTCTTAGTATAAAGCTTGCCGTCCGTATAAACGGTATCGCCGGAGTTTACCCCGGTCATGTCATATTTTTCATTAGATTCATATGAGCCGTTGTCATTCGCATCCACCCATAGCTGAATAATGTTAGGCGCCTGATTCTCTGCATCAGCATAGCTGACACGGAATTCAAAACTGCTTCCTGTCAATGCATTATCAGGATATACGCCGTCATTGGTATAGTTGGACTCTCCGGTCCATGAAAGCATAGGCTCATTATTGGTCCCGCTTACTGCATAATTCTTCCAGATTATCCAGTCAATCAAGCCGTTGAATAAATTATTGGCGTGATTGGAGGGACTGGCGCCGATTACAAAGTCGCCGCTGCCGGTAAGTATTGAGTCAGCTGTATACAGTTTTCTTGTATCGTCATTGTATGACTGCGAAGAATTCGTGCAATTGGCATATCCAGTCCAGCTTTCTCCGGCGCCGTTTCCATCTGTTCCCTGATCATCCACATAAATATCAGCCGGCACAAAGAACTGTCCGGCTGTGCCTCCCGGCTTATTGGTATTCCAGATCGCCTTGATCTGATACCAGTGATTATTCTGTATAGGACATGTTGAATAGTTGGTCAGCACCGGTTTCCACGAGTTTCCGCCGTGAGCATCAACTACATTTACCCACAAAGCTATGGAAGCTATATAGTCAGGAGGCGTAAAGTTGGGGAAAGACGTATTTGCCATATCACGCCATACTGACAACTGGTAATTGCCGCCGCCGGTTCTGTCAATTATGCGTCTCATATAATCCGTACTGCCTGCAACAACATCCAATCCGCCCGGTTTTATCCTCGTCTCTATGGTCAGGGAAGCGCTTGTCTGCAGACAGGTGTCGTTATTCTCAAAATCTATATATCTGCCGCTGCCGTCTCCGCCTCCGGAATATTCGCTGTTTGTCAATGTGCCTGTTCCGTTTACTTTTCCTGATAATATGCCCTGCGCATCAAAAACATATGCTGAGCCTGAGGCTTCATTCAGATTGAATACCACCTGTCCGACAGGACAGATCGCTGACATTGTAATCGTTACTGCAGTGGTCCCTGCCGGATTATTGAATTTGTCGAAAATCGCATTAGCCGCAGCAGCAAGTGTGTCTACTCCTATATCGCTTGTGTCATCAAGAGCTGAACTCAATGTCAGCTCAGATGTGGAACTGCCTGCAGTGTGATTGACTGCAGTTATCGTGCGTCCGTTGTCAGTGTCTATAAGAACAAAATCCGCAAGCACAAGGCTGCCGGAAGACACGGGATTTGTATAAACGCCTTCTGAAAAAGTGACTGTCAGCTTATTGCTGCCGATCAGACCCTCGACTGCGCTGATATAAGGGGCTGACTGCTGGTTGTATGTCTCAAAATAAGATGCGCCTTTTGTGATATTCCAGACTTTTGCCTCATCTATTCTTCCTATAAAATTAGTTGTCTCCCAATCAAATCCGCCTATTGAAAATTCCGATGCACACCAGGTGCCGTTATAGCATATGCCCTCGTTCCACGGACTGTTTTCAGAATATGCGAATATGGATGTTTCGCCGGCGCCCGGCTGCATCATGACGCCTGACCCATCGCCTGTTGTAACATCCGTGCCATTTACATATATCCGTATTCTGCCCACAGATTTATCATTGCTGTCTCTGTCCGGGCCGGACATATCAAATGTAACTGCAACATGCGTCCATACGTTAAGCGGCACTGCAACAGAACTATATGCACCGCGCACTCCTGCCCTGCCGTCCTGAGCAACTCCGTTATTGTCAGCCTGCATGTAGAATGCAGCCCTCAGAGAGCCATTGAGATTTTTGAGTGTAAAGGCATAACCACCGTTGTTGTAACCGACATGTTTATTGAAAATAGTATATTCACTTTTTGCGCTGTCAGTCGGATAGACCCATGCCTCAAGAGTGGTATTGAATTTCATCTCAGTATATTTCCATGTACCGTGATTTCCTTCATCTGTTGACCAGTAGCCGTTCGTGGTCCCGACCTGTACACCAATATCTTCGCCGAATACTGCTGCATTTCCTGATTTACCTGCTGCAAATGTTCCTGAAGCGGAATACCACTTGCTGTGCAGTCTCCACGTGCCGGAATCATTGAGGTTGTTTTCAAATCTCATGTCCAGCACAAGGTCAGGGTTGAATATCCGGGCGCCTCCGCCGCTGCCACCGTTGGGCATCCCATGGAGCGACTCGCTCGGGAAGCCAAGCCTTGGATTTGGGTTAGCGTCGTGGCAACTGTTGGCAGCGCCGCAGGACATTCCGGCGTGATTGACCCCGCCTTGGTAGTGACAGGCGTTGCACACCGTCTTCCAATCGCTCATGCTGGCAGGGCTATTGTTGATCGTGGACCTCATCTTGCCAGAGCCGGATACGTGCGTCACATGGCAGTTGTCGCAAGACATAACGAAATTGACGTTTGCAATCCGCTCTATGTGATTATAGGGCGGCCGTGAGAAGCGGTCGTCTCCCAAACTTCGCGTCATAGTTGGCCAGCAATCGTTGGGATCGGCAGCGACACAGTTGTCTCCGTCCCAGCCCTCGGTCAAGCCGCACATGTACCAGTTGGGACACTGATTGCCGCCCTGCGGCGAGTTGGAGGCAGCAGTGCCGTGCATGTCGCCCCAACTGATGTTGCCGTGGATGCTGGGGCTCATGTTCTGGCCGTGGCAGTCCAGACAGAAGGTCGGATAATCAGGCAGTTGATTCCCTGTTAAAGTTTCGCCTTTAGGCGTTCTGTACGTACCGCTCCCGGCATAATCATTCATTTTTTCTCCTGCATCATCGCCCCAAATAACAAGATTATTAGATAGTGTAGTAAGAGGACTTTTATTTGAATCTACTGTGAATTTGCCTGTTACGATATGGACATTGTGGCATGATACGCACTCAAGCGTATATGTTTTACTGCTCTTCCCGAATGAGACACCCGTGGCATGACCTGACTGTCCTGAATGGCAGCCGGTCTGCAAACAAAGGTTTTGTTTGTTTGCTGTTGTCATGCCTGCATAGGAACCTGATGCACCATGTACGTCATGACAGTTAGAGCATTTTAAATTTCCGACTGTTTTATGTGCGGAACTCTCATAAGCCGCATATGTCGAATACCACTGCGGATTTGCTACTGCAACTGTCCCTGGATTGTGACACTGCTTGCAGTTTGAGTTGTTGCTGTCATTCTCATATCCTGCTTTCAACCTCTTTGTGGAAGTATTAAAATGTGTACCTGACAGATCATGACACGCACTGCACTGCCTGTTTGCCGCTGGATTGCCTGTCGCTGTTGTGTCCTGCCATGAAAGTCTTGTGTAATTGCCTGTTGTTTTTCCATGCCCTGTTAACACATATCCATAGGTCGTTCCGTTCCCCATTACATTAAAAGCCGCATCCCCGCCGTTGTAGCCAGGCGTTGCATCATGACAACTGCCGCAGTAGCTCGTCTCGCTTCCCACTACCGCCCAACTGCCTGCTGTGCCCTCTGAAGAACCAGCATTACTCCAGTAATTCTTTGCCGTTGCCGCGCCTGTTGCCGAGTGACAATTATTGCATACCGCAGTATTCGCAAGATTCTGCCCGTCAGCAAGCAGCGGCGGAGCATTTGTTCCATGACAGTCTGTACATGTTAATTGAGGCCCATAGCCTTTTGTAACATGAGTGCTGTGCGCTCCTCCTCCCATGCCTATAAATCCAGTTACATGTTTATGACACCTTGTACAGTTGGTGCCTACAGGCGAACCCATATTCGTGTGTAACTGGTCAGTCCCCTGTCCATCATTTCTAAAATGGTTTGTCTGCACATGACAAACCTCGCAAATTCCATTATAAATTGTATCGTCGTCTGCAAATGAGTTGGGACCTGCATTGTTGAAAAATTTTACTGCTTTGTTTCCTGTTCTTGGCGGTGTCGGGTTTATTATCTTATCAAGTACAATGGTTTCCCTTATAAGTTTACCGTACAGGACTGCAAAGGTATTTCCAACACTTACTTTTGTCAAATCCACAGGCCCCAGCACAGTCAGCGTATTTGCGGTATTGCTGAGAATCTTATAATTGTAGTTAGACTGTGATACATTCGGAATAACTACAAGGTTTTGATACTGATTCGGCGTCAGAACCGCATCTGTGGTTATTGTATCACTGGTAATGACAGTTACTGTGCCTGAAATAAGATAGCTTGCATTTCCATATGCCCTGAACTGTCTCTGCTGGTGAGGGTCATGACAGGTCCTGCATTCTACTGTCCAGTTTCCGTATTTTGCAGATATCTGAAGGCTGGAGTGCGTAAGAACCAATTCAGCTGTACCAAGATTATTGTGACAACTCCAGCAGAGGTTATTATACTGGGTATCATCTATTGTCGGACCAGGCGGCGCTACCCACGGAGGAAGTATCCCATGAGTATAATGGCATGAAGAACAGCTTATGCTGTTTACTCCTGTATGAGGATAATCCAAAGCATAAGCAAAAGACAAAAGACAGACCACAGACCATAGACCACAGACAAAAAATAGAAAAAACAGTTTTTTACTACATCTGTGTTCTGTGCCTGCCTGTCCAGTAGACAGGTTCTGTGCTCTACGTTCTGTGCTCTGTGTTCTGATTCTCATTGTCCTGTCTCAAACCCTAAATTACCTAAAGTCACATTTACTCCAAATTTTGTATCCAGCGCCTTAAAATACGTTTTCTGACTTCCATATACATCAAAAATCTGCACAATTGCGCTGTTATATTTTCCCGGCCCTGTACCTGTAGCTATCTCAGCTACACCGTCTCCGTTTATATCTCCTGCTGCTACGTTCGTCCCGTACTCATTATAAATGCCTGCGGCAAATGCAGATATGGTTTCGCCGTTATAATTATAAACTTTTACTAAATCTCTTGCATTGGGGTCAGGCCCTGCCCCGGTTATTATCTCATCAATTCCATCTCCGTTTATATCTGCACTTGCAACGTTTACGCTATATCCATATGAAAATCCAGATGTAAATTCCCTATAGAGTGCTGCACTCCAATGTCCGATGCCTAAAGATGTATTAATTCGCCAGATCTTTATGTTTCGCCAAATCTTTATATTTAGTTTATTATATGGCCCGGGACCAGAGGCTGTAATCAGCTCAGGTAAGCTGTCACCATCAACATCGCCCGCTGTCACCATAACACCGTACTGTGTATCGTGTGCGAGTAAATTAATTCCACTGTCTGTAAGTTTTTGTGCTGATGAGTCATATATAAATATTTTCACTTTAGCAGGGTTCTTAGACCCGGGGCCTGCTCCAGTTATAATTTCATATCTGCCGTCTCCGTTAAAATCAGCAGATGCTATGTTTACTCCATACTTGAATTCATATGCGGTAATGCTCACTCCTGAATAATTGCCATTTCTGTTAAATACTTTAACCTCTGCAGGATTCTGCGGACCAGGTCCTGCCCCTGTTATTATCTCATCAATTCCATCTCCGTTTATATCTCCTGCTGCTACGTTTACTCCATACTTATAGTTATGAGCCCGAAATTCTGCATTTATCCTGGTCCCGTCAGAATTAAATACTCTTACTATTCCTGAATTTTCTGACCCGGGTCCGGCCCCTACTATGATATCTCTCTTTATTTTTGACTTTAAGTCTTTTTCGTATATGCCGTTAAATGTTATGACGCTGTTTGCCTGCAGTGTCTGGCCCTGAGAAGAAGGTTTGATATAACCGGCAACATCTCCAAACACAATTGCATAGGTGCCTGCAAGCGCATCTGCCTTTGTCCAGCTTGTGCCTCCTCCTGAATAGGATTCCGGTCCGTTTATTGTGAATGTTGCATCTTTAAGGTTTGTAGTGACATTAATGGCGCCTTTAAGCAAAACAACATTCAGCGTAACAGGGATAATTGCCGGACTTCCTGATATATTTACTGCAGTCACTGTTATCGCTCCGGTATATGCCCCTTCTCCCAGTGAGGCTATGTCTGCTGAAATATTAATTGTCGATGGAGCCGTGCCTGATGTCCTGTCCAGTAAAATCCATCCGCTGTTTGATGTTGCGGTCCAGTTAAAGCCGCCTCCTCCGGTGTTCTCTATTGAAAGCGCCTGTGATTGGGGCACTGAGTGCTGTAATGATGTAAATTCTAAAGATACCGGACTTACTGAAAGTACAGGCGGAGGCGGTGTTACTGTAAGATAGATATTTACTACTTCTGTTGCCCCTGATTCTGCACTTATGTTTATACTGCCGGTGTATGTGCCCGCTGCAAGTCCCGTGAGATTTACACCTATGTTTATCATTGATACTAAAGACATCTCTGCTGAGCCTGATGCCTCTGAAATTGTTATCCAGCCGGCGCTTGCAGTTGCTGTCCAATTAAGGGTCTTATTGCCGCTATTCTTTATCTCTAAATTCTGTAAATCAGGATTAGCTCCATACTGCTGTCCCTCAAATGAAAGCGACAGAGGCGCAACTTCCATCTGAGTGTATTGGTCTATTCCATAAATCTCAACGGTTTTTGATATAAGAGATGCAATAAAAACCCTGTTGCTTTTTCCGATTGCTATGCCCAGAGGAGTCTTCATAGGATTATTCAATGTTGCATCATAAATATCTCCAAGAAATATTCCAGTGCTGTCAAACACGCGGACACCGCCCATGTATGCATCTGTTACATATATTCTGCCTGTGCTGTCTACAGCCACTCCCATGGGTTTTGTAAGATTCCCGCTATCCTGGCCATATGTGCCAAAACTCCGTTTGAATACGCCGTTCATATCAAAAAACTGAATCCTTGCGCCTTCTGTCACACCTAATCTTGTCGAAACCCGCTGAAGGTCTGCAACAACTATTTCTCCTGCAGTTTCGTCTATTGTTATGGATGAAGGATAATGAAAATATCCGGCAGGCGTTGGCAGCGCCGTATTCGTGCCGCCAAATGAAAAACTGAAGGCGCCATCAGGGTTATAGACATTGACCGCATCCTCTAAGCTGTCTGCTACATAAACATTCCCTGCGCTGTCTATTGCAATTGCGCCTGGTTTGGAAAATTCTCCATCTCCTGAGCCGAGTTTGAATACTAAATTAAAATCTTTATCATAAACCTCTACATTCTTTTTGACTCTGTCGCCAACATAAATCCTGCTGCTTCCATCTACTGCTACACTGATCGGCTGGCTAAGACCATAGAGTGATTTTAAATACTTTCCGCTCTGACTGTAAATGTTAAGCCTGTCCTTAGTTGATTCTGCCACGTATAGATTTTCATTCGCATCAAGGGCTACTGATGTTGGTGAGTTTAAATATTCTGTTACAGGCTGGAGTCTTTCAAACCCGGGCATTGTTGCTGCGCACAGGATGGCTGGAAAGATAAAAATCACGCCTAATATAAGCGTGATAATCCCTGCCGGCGGAGTAACTTTCTGTGTTTTCCTATATGCCATCATCATGCACCGGCATTATATAAGCAAAAATAAGACCAGTTAATATAAGCAAATACCTTGATTTTGCATTACGAAAAACCTGACCCAAGATGGTTTATAACTGATTGAAAATTAAGCGAAAATATCTATGCTAAATATTTGGGTCAGCATTTGTTGCTCAAGCAAACTAAATTTTGAGTGTTATTGCGCAGTTCATAGGGAATATTCCCCACGTACTTCTTAACACAAACAAGGTATCTCTCCTCCCCTGACGGCCATCGGCTCGTACAGGAGGGGTTTACCCGCCTATGGCGGCGCCGGAGGCGACCAGGGATGAAGGGGAGGCTGAAAAGGCTTAGTGTTCTAAAGTGGTCAGTCCTTCTTTTATAGCGTATTTAGTTAGTCCGGCTATGTTGTGAATCTTAAGCTTGCGCATAATCTGCTGGCGGTGGGTTTCGATGGTCTTTACACTCACGTGGAGGTGAAAAGCAATATCCTTCGTTGATTTGCCTTCGGCAATAAGCTGCAGGACCTCTCTTTCCCTGTTCGACAGTTCTGAAAAAACAGAAGCTTTATCTTTGGAGACACCCTGCATATAGTCTTTCAATACAATACCGGCTATCTTCGGACTCAAGTAAGTTTCATCTTTCATAACGCACTGGATAGCATTAACCAGCTCCTCAAAGGCACAATCCTTGAGCATGTAGCCGGATGCGCCTGCCTTCAGCATTTCAACTACAAACTGCTTGTCAGAGTGCATTGACAGTGCGATTACTTTAATGCCGGGGTTTTCATTAATTATCTGCCGGGCGGCGTCAATCCCGTTAAGGTCAGGCATAATGGTGTCCATTACAACCAAATCAGGCAATAAATCTTTCGCCAATCTTACCGCTGTCCTCCCATCGCTCGCCTCGGCAATAATCTGTATATCCTTCTCCTTTTCGAGAAGATTGCGGAGACCTTCGCGCATTATTTTGTGGTCATCGGCAAGAATTATTTTTATTCCCATCTTATCTGCACCTTTTTATCCATTTAAAAGGGGCACGACTATTTCAACTTTTGTCCCCCGGCCCTTTTCAGACTCTATCTTGAATTCCCCTTTAAGATAATTTATCCTCTCCCTGATATTTAAAATACCAAACCCGCCTTCCAGCGCTAAGTAAGGATCTATTTCCGACACGTTAAACCCGATGCCATTGTCTTCAACTGTGATACGAACGGCATTTCCGTCCAACTTGATAAATATCTTTGCTTCGCTGGCCTTTGCATGCTTGACGATATTGATTAAGAGTTCCCTGACTGTTTTAAAAAGGAGCACGCTCGTCTCGACGCTTGGTTTTACAGGGCCATTCTCGCAGTCAACCTTGATTATAATACCATGTTTTACCTGAATCTGCTCGGCAAGCCAGTCGATAGCTGACTCCAAACCCAGCTCGTAAAGTATGGGGGGACTGAGTTCAAAGGTCAATGACCGCGTAAATTTTATTGTTTCATCGATTAATTCCCGCGTTTCATTCAGGTCCTTTGCAATCTCAGGGCACGATTCGCTAAGGGCTGACAGCTTGATTTTTGAAAGGGCGAGGTTCTGGCTGATATTGTCGTGCAATTCACCGGAGATGCGCTTCCTCTCCTGCTCCTCTGCTATTGAAAGCTTTGACATTAATTTCCGGAGTCTTTTCTGATAAATCTGCAGTTTGCTGCTTATTTCCCAGTTGAAAATCTTAAGCATTCCGGCAACTGACAATGCAGCAAATATGGCGCATCCTGCCCGGAATACCTGAACCGGAATCTTTACCACAGCAAGGAATGTCTCTGTATTGAGACAGTTTGAAGGAAAGAAGTTCTCTTTCGGGACAACAAGGCCGCCGAGGATACCGTATATAAGAAACGATATCCCTCCCATCACAAAATATTTTTTTACTTTCAGGCTTTCTAATGTCTTTTCTTCACAATCATAATACAAACGAAATCCGAATCCTATTAAAAGACCGCCTGGAAACCCGAGAAGATATCGTGTCCAGATGCTGCCCATTTCCCAGAAATCATGAGACATAAAGCCTGCGATAAAAATATAGAGTCCAATCAGCGGTGTTATCCACCATACAAGCAGTCTGGAAATCCCTCTCTCGCAAGAGCGGGATTTTAGTGCAGCTATATGAAAAAGCTGCCTGCCGAATTCAAACAGAAAAAAATAAGAGATAACAAGGATAACCCATCGGATATAATCCAAGGGCAAGGTCCTGCCCTTGATTATTGCCCACATATCAAGCAGTTCATTCGATCCGTGGGTTAAACCGAAGAGCCCCAAAAGCCATAAAATATTCGAAATCTTAAATTCACTTGCCCTACGGGGCCTGACTAAGATCGTAACCCCCATTACTACGAATGCAAGCCCGTAGACAAAAAATACGATATCCAGGTTGTTTAGAAAAAAATTATGTATTAAATCCATTTCCCTGTAAGATTATAACTATTTTAATGCTTTTAAAGTTTTCTATATTAATACAAACGCAATATATAAAATGTCATGCTGAATTTATCCCGATTAAATCGGGACGAGTTCGGGATGACAAAATGTAACAACAATAAATGCGCTTGTATTAGTTTATTTTTGACGCGGAGACTTGCTGAGGTATATCATTTAATCAGACTTGATTTCTTTCTTTTCTAATTTTTCAAGGACCTGAAGTCTTGCCTTTGATTTTATGCTCTCATTTAATCTGGGGAACAGATCTATTACAATTTTATAACCTTTCAATGCCTCTGAATAATTGCCAAGATTAAAGTTTGCCTCGGAAAACATAAATATCAGCGCTGGTCTCGGCCGTGTTTTGTTATTAAAATATTCCTGCACAGCAGGTTTACATATACTTAAAAGTTTATCCCATTTTTCATCTTTATAATAACTTGTTCCAAGTGTTTCCTCTGCAATGCTTTTTAACGGAGAATTCGGGTACTTCCCTATAAATTCATAATAAAGATTTTCTGCTCTTGTATAATCTGCCGGAGAATAATCATCCGCATAAATTGCAATCAGCCGCCAGTAGCTTTCCTGCGCAAGAGATGCATCAGGATATTTATTTATAATCTCAGCATAGATTTTTTCCATCTGTGGGAGTACGGTTTTCCGGTCTTCCGTTGCCTGACTAAGTGAAAGTATATTCTCAAACGCCTCAAGGGCTTTTGTATCCTGTTCTGCAGGAGTAAGCATTACGGTTTTTTCAACTGGCGCCGTCACGCAGGAGGGAAGCAAAAGAATTAATAAGCAGATATAAAAATAAATTCGATTCATTATATCCCGTTCAAGAGGAAGCAACCACTGAGTTCACAGAGTTTTTAAAAAATCTAAAATTCTTTTTCTCTGAGTCCTCTGTGGTGAAATTCTGTGGTTTCATATCTTTCCCTCTTTTTTCATGAAACTTTTGACATTACCCTTGATAGGTTAAACTATAGCCCTCTCTTTATAATTCAACACACCCGCCAAAGTAAGCGGATTAGGATCCTCAATATCAACTGAAGACCAGGCATCCATCATGTAGCGCTTGATATAAGCATAGGGCAGATACCCAAAACCTTGCCGGCCCCATTTTGCAGACCAGGAATTTTTAAATTTAACCAGTCTTTTTTCATCATCGTATCCAACTGCGCAAATAGCATGTCCGCCTAAACTCGTTTCATTTTTCTTAGGTAAAGGAACCATACCGGTTTTCGTCTTAAGCATCCCTTTAAAGACCTCAATACCCAGGACAACCGGCCCTTTACTAAGAAGCGCCATCCGCAGCTCATTTAGATTAAGTATACGCGCATAAGCAAGGATGCGAAATTTTCGGGCATTGGCTTTAGCGCCAACTTTCGGTTTATCCTTCTGATGGGGAGAATATGGCCAGAGTTTCTCCTGACAGACTCCTATCCTCTCAAGCACCTTCATGCCGGCCCGGATAGTAGTTCCTTCTAATCCAGGCACACCATCAATTTTCATAGCTTCACTATAAACAAAACGCGGGGAAAGTTCCACCAGCTTCTTATAATCTAAAAACTCCTGATACTCCTTCATCCCCGAAGCAACTGCAAAACCCACACAGGTCCCTTCCTCCCCCTGATCCCTTATTGGCGACATCTTTTGGGTATAATCAACTCTTTTAGGAAGCTTTACTGCTGGAAGATAGGCCCGCATCAAATAGTCTCTGTCATCAAATTTATCTCTAAGACAACCCAACCTATTCATCAAAGTTTTTTAAAAACCTCCATCTTAAAACCTGTACTTAAACGCTATTCTCACTGCCTCTTGTTCTTTATCGTCTTTCTGTTCGTAGTTTGTGTATCTGTATTTTAAATCTAAAGATAAAACCAAATCTCCCTGTAAAAATAATTTCTCACCGGATATTTTAACATAAGTCCTTTTTTTATCATTGCTTGAATCACTCCCTGTATTTTGCAAGATCCCGCCGGGGCGGGAAAAGTCATAAAAATTCTGCTCTAATCCCGCTGAAGTCTGCCAGCCTGCCTGCCGGTCAGACAGGTTTTTCTTCCTTTTGTAGCTAAGCTTGGCTTCAACTGTTTCCTTCTTATAATCATTGCCGCTTTTTAGATTATATCGGACCTCCTTGTGCTCAAGTCCAAAATCAACTCCCATCCTTTGCTTCTCATCGTTGAGGATTTCATAATCCCAGCTATTTTGAATATAAAAACCCCTGTGGTCTAAATCAGCGCTAATATAATCTTTCTTGAAGTATTGATATTTTATATCTGTCTTTAGCTTCGGACTTATCCTATGCTCTGTTTTAGCATAGTACCGCCAATATTCATAATCAAAATCTTCGTCTCGCTCCTCATCTTCCTTGGTATCACGTTGTCCCCATTCTAACCTGTTACCAATCTTATAAATCCATGGAAGAACAAAGATATAATCAAAACCGCCTAAGATTTCTTGTTTGGTTCTTTTGCGATCTATCTTTTCCTGTTCAGTACTCTCTAACTTGTAAGAGCCCGTAAGCATCAATTTCTTCTCTAAAAGATATCTTTTACCTCCCACTTGTGTAAAAACCTTAAACTGATCCTTCCGGCCTTCTGATAAATAGTCAAAATTATCTATCCCCAAAGCTAAATCAATTATGTAGAGATTCTTTTTCTTGAATGTAAGCGAAGGCGAAATCCTGAGCTCATCGTATTCATTCCCTGGTGAATTTTTGTAGCGTTTCTCTTTATATTTTACCTTTAAATCTAATTCCAGGGATTCTTCTTTTAGCTTTTTTAAGTAGTAAGACCAGTTCGTCTTAAATATCCGGGAGATATTATCTAAAGAATCGCGGCTTTTGTAATCTTTGTCATAAACGAATGAGCTGATATCATAATTTAACCGGTCAGACATCTTCTGCTCAAGTTTAAGATGGTAATTCTGATAAGTGTAGTCATCATCTGTATCTTCCTCTTCATAATCTTCAGCCGTAGATCTTCTTCCTATCTCAGTATACCCCGTTAGAGAACTTCGTCCTCTAACGGTTTGAGCTGACGGTGGCTTTAAACCACCGTCAGCTTCAAGTGATGACCACTGATTAAAATCGGCGGCTTTCTCTAATGGGGTAAAATCATCCGCCTTCGCTGAAGCGCTTTCATCCTTCTCTGCAGTGGTAAGCATCACGGTTTTTTCAACCGGTGCCGTCACGCAGGATGAAAGCAAAACAATTAATACGCATATATAAAAATAAGTTCTATTCATTACATCCTGTTCACAAAATATAATACATAAATTCCGGAAAAACTAATCTTATTTAAATCAATTTGTCCCGCAAAATTTACGTTATATATGTAGCCAGTCAGTTAATACAAACCCCTCTGAGTTCGACTGCCGGATAGGGTTTTAACTCACTTTTGAGCATTTTCACGCAATTAATAATCTAACTTTTCTTATTTCCGCCGAGTTCTGAGTGAGTTATTCGAAGTAAAAATCGATATCTACCCGCAAAATTCTGTATTTTATGCTTCGGAATACCTTAGATTCATCATACATTTGCTTAGATATTTCTTTTATTAAATGTGCTTTTTTATTTATTTTTTAAGCAGTTAAGCCGTTTTACACTTACATTGAAATGTCATGAATCTTTACATTTGTGGCACATTTATTGCTTAATATATTAAATGAAATGAAAGAGACACTTCTGAAAAGACTGCTGGCAATAACAATAGGCATCTTTCTTCTAACATCCGTGACTATGCCGGCACAGGGCGCAAGTATAGTCAACTCAAAGCACGACTTGGGCGCCGGAGCTGGCAAAGAGCCGTGTGCATTCTGCCACACTCCTCATGGCGGTGATCCGAGCATTGCGCCGTTATGGAACAGAACAGCTCCAAATCCTGCATCTTTTACAATGTATGCCAGCGACACAATGGCTAATCTTCCCGGCCAACCAAGCAATGCGTCCCTTGCATGTTTAAGCTGTCACGACGGAGTAAATGCAGAGACAACCAATCATAAAGTATTGAATGTGCCCGGCTCTGGCGCAAAAGGACCCAAGGGAGATTATTCATATGCAGGCAATTGTAACTGCCATAATGTATATGGCACAAACCCCAGTCTTTTAACAGACACTATGTATTATTATGTGGGCACAGACCTGCGCGATGACCACCCTATATCCATGGCCTATCCTACGCCTGTTCAGGACCCGGATTTTAAAACGCCAACAGATGTTGTCAACGCAGGGCTGAAATTATTCGGCGCTACTAATACTGTAGAGTGTTCAAGCTGTCACAACGTGCACGATCCGGTAAATACACCATTTCTGAGAAAATCTAATGCCGGAAGCGATCTCTGCTACACCTGCCATACCAAATAGTTCTTAAATGAAGGGCAGAGATGATAAACAGGAAAATATATAAGACACTAATCATAGTGGTATTAAGCATATTGCTTTCCGCAACTGCAATTATGACAGCTCAGAGCGCCAGCATAGTCGGTTCAAGACATGACCTTCACAATTACGGTACTGATGCAAGATTTGGTATTATGTGGGCCGCGAATGACTATAATGATTATGGAGAAGTTTGTGTGTACTGCCATACCCCTCATAGCGCTGATTCAAGCAGTTCAGCGCCTCTGTGGAATAGAACTATGCCCACAGGACCTTACACTCCGTATGGGAGCCCCACAATAAATACATCAATTCCAGGCATGCCGAATAGTGAATCCCTCGCCTGCTTGAGCTGTCATGACGGAACAATCTCAATTGACTCCATAAGAAATATGCCAGGATCAGGCTTGAGCCCAAGCGGCACAATGGGTGACCTTAACTCATGGACCAATTCATGGAGTTATGGGCAGCCATCAACACATGGTAAATTGTCTACAGCACCTGTTGGGCCCGGCCTTTATATAAATTGTGCTTCAGGTTGTCACAATCCTACTACACCAGGACAAGGGGTAGACTTTAGGGCGGGTGCACTCAGCACTGATCTGTCTGATGATCACCCAATCTCCATGCCGTATCCAACAACAGAACAGGACCCTGATTTCAATAGCCCTGGAGATGTTGTAACTGCAGGACTAAAATTATTCGGCAGTACTAATACTGTAGAATGTTCAAGCTGTCATAGTGTACACGACCCTGCTATCAAACCATTCCTCAGAAAATCCAATACCGGAAGCCAGCTCTGCTACACCTGCCATACCAAATAGTTCACCGTAAAATTTGCAGTGATTTTATCTAAAACTTTTTATATATCGCCTAACCTCTTCATGGTTACCCAAAAAAGCAAAAGCAACTAATTCTTTGGACTCAACGTAAAGTAAACGAATTTTATCAGATACCCTTGCCTCAAAAGTTTTTTCTCCCCCTTTTTCAAAGAGCTTTTTAATCCGCAGACCATAAGGCGCAGTTTGTGTCAGATAAAAATGGCGGATTTGTTTATCCGCTAAAATTATTAATTCCTTTTCTGATTCTTTATACCTATCAAAAGCTCGCAAGAAAGCCTTTTTATAGAGAAAATTTTTCATCTTGTTTTTTTAGTTTTTTTTGATAAAAGATCTTCAGCATCTTTTTTATTAACTAATACATCGCCCATCTCTTTTTTCAACATCTTTTTTTGAAACTTTTCAAAAATCTCAGGGGCAATTCTCTCCTCTACCTCAATAGGTTTAAGGTAAATTATCCCTGCACGATATTCCACCTCCAAATAATCACTTCCTGACTTTAGATGAGCCTTTTCAACAATAGGCTTAGGGATAGTTATTTGATTTCCTCTCGTTAATTTGGTAAGCATATCTTCCTCCTTTTTTATTTTAAAGATATCATATAAAAGTAATTCTGTCAAATACTTTTTAAGTAAAAAACTATTAGATTGTCATTCCTGCCCTGTATCAAGTACGGGATAAACTCCGGCAGATCGACGACTCGTCTACGACCCATAGGGTAGAGAATCCAGACGTTGTCTCTGTGAAAACAAGGAACTACTGGATTTCGTGTCAAGCCTGCCTGTCCGGTAGGCAGGCACGGAATGACAAGGGAGGCATAAAAAGTGATTTTACATGGATGCCGGCTGAAAGCTCCGACTTTTAGTCGGAGATGAAAGCCAGCTATTTTAATTAAAATAAATAATTTCCTTACATGGAAGCCCCCAC
>JAGVNU010000077.1 GCA_020053105.1 Thermodesulfovibrionia bacterium | reverse complement strand
CCTCTGTCAACTGGTTTTTGCTTGCGGCCGTCTTGTTTGTAATGATAGAGTTCAGGGCGTCGAGCAGCCTTGCCGCTGCTTACGGCCTGGCCGTCACGGGCACAATGACTATTACAGGGATCATGATGACATGGATTTTCTATCTCAAGAAGAAACCCATGCTCTCGCTGTTATCATTATTCATTACTTGTGTTGATACGGTCTACTTTTCAGCCAACTTCTATAAGATCCCTCACGGCGGCTATTGGTCGATAATACTGGCCATGATTCCGCTCAGCATGATATTGCTTTATACCAAGGGACAGAGGAAACTTTACATGGCCATGAAATTCATGCCTTTCCAGGAATTCATCCCGAAATTCAAGGAGACATATGCGAACTCTCCCAAGATAAAAGGCACGGCTGTTTTTCTCATACGTGATGTCAGGAGCATACCTTCATACATAACCCAGACAATGTTTTCTCACGGCATCATGTATGAAGACAATGTTTTTGTATCCATAGCCGGCAGGAATGATCCATTCGGGATTACAGGTTTTTACAGGGACGATATGGCCTTCGGGCTGAGGTCATTTGAGATACAGTTCGGGTATATGGAAGTCATTACCGCGGATGACATCCTCAGGGAGGCGGGGATAGATGAGAGGGCGGTCTATTACGGGCTGGAGGACATATCAGCCAAGAATATTATTTGGAAGATGTTTTCCCTGATTAAGAGGATATCGCCTACATACATTAAATTCTATGAATTCCCTCCTGAGAAACTCCACGGGGTTATCACAAAAATAACGATGTGAGATCCGGCAGGAGGCCTTGCCGTAAAACCTTTCCAATGCGATATGATATTAAAACATTACTGTTTGATCAATGTCCTCATGAAATGATATTCATTGTGCCTTTTATCATCCCGTTGTAACTCCACTGAAGGAATCGCAGGTAAAGCTTTTCCGTCAAGTCCCCCTGCCTCCACGGTAATGATAATCAGACTTTCTTTTTCCGCATGGACATAAGATACTTGAGTTCATCACTGCCAAGCAGATGCATGATGCCCGTGTACATGGCGAGAAAGAGCACGATAATACCGGACAGGATGCCGGCCTTCTCAGGGGTCCTTCCTCCCTGCGTCCACATGTCCCCTTTGATAATCAGCCAGCATATTATCCCTGTCGCAGCGGAAGCGATGGAGATCTTGATAAAAGAAGTAATGATGGCCCGTGCGTCGATCCGGCCGAGTTTCCGCTTTAACATGAAAAACAGGAGGCTGAAATTAATTGACGCGGCAGCGGCATTGGCAAGGGCCAGTCCGCTGTGTTTCATAGGCCCCATCAATAAGAGGCTCAGGACAATGTTTGCGGTCATGGCGACGACTGCGATTTTCACCGGGGTTTTTGTGTCCTGCATGGAATAAAAACTCGCGGTCACAACCCTGACGCCGACTATAGCCCAGATGCCCAGGGAGTAATAAATCAGGGCCTGCGAAGTTCCGATTGTTGCGGCATGGTCCCATGCGCCTCTCTGGAAAAGTATGTTCACGAGCGGCTCTCTCAGAAAAATGAGACCGGCCATCGACGGGACTGTTATATAAAAAAGCAGCCTTAATGCGAACGAAAAATCCTCCCGTAACTTGTCGAAATCCCCTTTCACCGCATGCTCAGACAAAGTCGGCAGAATGGCCATTCCCATGGCGACCCCGAATATCCCGATAGGGAACTGTATCAGCCTCATTGAATAAAAAAGATAGGTAATGCTCCCTGACGGGAGATATGAAGCGAGTATGTTACTGACAACGATATTGATCTGGCTCACAGACAGGGCAAGCGTGGCTGGGATGAGCAGGACAGCTATCTTCTTAAGGCCCGGATGTTTGAATGCCGCGTCAAAACCGAGAGTGTATCCGTTTTTATAAAAGGCCGGGAGCTGAAAGGCAAACTGAACAAAACCCCCGACCATAACGCCTATCGCGGCTGCCATGATGGGCTCTTTTGTCCTTGATTCAAAAAAAACAATACTCAGGATAAGGACTATATTAAGAACAGCAGGAGCAAGAGCCGGGAGGAAAAATACCTTCTTTGTATTCAACGCCCCCATGATCAATGAGGCAAGGCTGATAAAGAGGAGAAAGGGGAACATTATCCTTGTTAAAAGTACTGTCATGGAAAACTGCTCCGGCGAACTCAGAAACCCCGGCGCTACGACCGTGACGATAGCAGGGGCGAAGATTATGCCGAGTAGACATATTAAGGAGACGACAATGCTGATGAATGTAAACACTATCCTGACAAGCCGCCTCGCTTCATCTTCTCCGTGCTTCTCCCGGTATTCAGTCAGGACCGGAATAAATGAGGATGAGATGGACCCCTCGGCAAAGAGCTCTCTTAAGAGGTTGGGTATCCTGAAGGCCGCGAAAAAGGTATCGGTTAGTCCACTGGCCCCGAAAAACAGGGCGAAGATCATGTCCCTTATAAAGCCAAGAATGCGGCTTATGAAGGTGGCGAGGGACATTTTGCCTGCGGCTTTGGCTACTGTTTTTTTGCGGTCCATTTAAATAGCGGTCCTCTGAATTACTATTAATAATTGCTTATGTTAACTGCGTTAATAGTATTCCAAATTATTGAAAAATGTAAATGATGAGTAGACAATATGGTGAAAGAAAAAATGTATCAGGGAAAGATGGACATCTTCCCGGGGGGATTATAAAACACTTGTCCGGACAATAGGCTTTATTGTGCATTATTTGCTATAGCCTGATCCAGCGATACTTGAATTCATAATCATAATTTATCCCTATGATCTGATAGGGTCTCAAATGGGTAAGGACCCTCTTTCCTTCAAGAGATAATTTATCTCAGGACGGAGAGACTACAAGGTATTTTCATTGCGGTATCCTTACCAAACAGTCGGGGCCACGCCGGATTTTTGCAGAATTTCATCCTTCGTGATCAAAGATGCATCATGGTATACAGCTGTTGCAGCTATAAGCCTGTCATGCATCTCCAGATCGGCTTCAATTTTATCGGCGGCCCTCAATATTTCAGCATTTAAGGGAACAATTTCAAAGCTGTCGTTTTCTTCAATTCGCTTTAGTGTGTCTTCAAACGAAATCGTAATCCTGCCTTTTCTTGCGATAAACATTATCTCGGCCAGAACAACAGCGGGCACAAATATGGTTCCTTCTACTTCAGACGTCTGAAAAGCTTCAAGCGCGCCACTGCTCAGCCGGTTGTCATCTGTAAAGTACCAGACAAGCGAATGGGTATCGGTTACATAGTCCATTAGATGCCCCTGCCTTTCTCATATGGGAAAAGTGACTTCCTGGCCTCAGTAAACACGGAATCATTGATTTGGCTGCCTTTCCATATCCCTCTTAAGGAAACCCTTTTGATGGTCTTTTTTGCGCCCGATGTTATCTCCCCGGTCAACAAATGAATTATTCTGTACACATTCGCCAATTTGTCATCAGGAATCTTATCAATCTCCTTTAATATTTTTTCTTTATAGCCCGTCTGCATATATCCTCCTTTCATGTTGTTCCGTTATATTATTATCTCACAACTCTCCCTTAAATGCCTTATCAGAAAATAACCTATGGTGTCCGACTATCTATGTAAATTTTAAGAATAGAGGGTGTCCATGGTGTTTACGTGATGCCCGTTCAACAGACTGCCAACAGTAGGTGTGCTTTAGGCACGGGAATGACGTTATAGCGGGCATTGACCGCTTCCAAATATTTGCCCTGCCCCTACATCCACTTCTTCCTCCTGAAATAAATCAGCATCGATATGCCGACTACAGCCATCAGGCCGAGCGCGAAGGGGTACCCGAAATACCAGTTCAGTTCCGGCATGTTGAAGGGGCTTATTCCCGTGTTAAAGTTCATGCCGTAAACACCGGCGATAAACGTGAGCGGGATAAATATAACCGCGTATATGGTCAGGACCTTCATGATCTCGTTCATCCGGTTGCTGATGCTTGAGAGGTAGACGTCGAGCATGCCTGAGATGGTGTCTCTGTAGGTCTCCACCGTATCTATTACCGTGATGATATGATCGTAGATGTCCCGGAGGTATATGTTGGTAGTCTGTTTTATCAATGGGGTCTCTTCGCGCTGCAGTTCGTTGATGATCTCTCTTAAAGGCCAGACAGACCTGCGCAACAGCAGCATTTCTTTTTTCAGCCTGTGTATGCCATGCAGGGTCCGGGGGGTAGGATTGGAGACAAGCTCCTCCTCTATGTCTTCTATTTCCTCTCCGATATTTTCGAGGGCCGTGAAGTAATTGTCCACTACCGAATCCAATAATGTATAAGAGAGGTAGTCGGCCCCCATTTTCCTGATTTTGCCCTTGTCGTTTTTTATGCGGTCCCTTACAGGTCCGAACGTATCACCTTTTTTCCCCTGCTCCTGGAAAGTAATAACAAAATTTTCACCGAAGACAAGGCTTACCTGCTCCATATTCAGCGCCTTTGGTCCCCCATTATAGGTCAGCATTTTGAACACGATGAAAATATAATCATCAAAGATGTCTACTTTCGTGCGCTGGTTCGTGTTAAGTATATCTTCAATTATCAATGGATGTATGCCAAAGCATTTCCCCAGGTTCTGTGCAACCGAGACCTCATGGAGACCGTCAACATTTATCCACGAAACGGTCGGTTTTTCCCGATAGGGGTAACACTCTTCAACCTTTTTCAGGTCCTTCGTTTCATAGTTATCAGCATCATAATCAATGACGGTGATCCTGACCTCTTCAACTTTTTTCGCCCCGACGAAAACAGCGGTTCCGGGACTAAGGCCTGCTTTTTGAGATACCCTGTCAAATGTGCTCATAATTTTACAGACCTCCTTAAGATTTTGAGGGTTTGCGTACATGCTATAGGAGATTTATTATTGCACCTTCTCCAGCCGGATAGCCCCGGTATTTAATGAATAATATATATGAATAGTATTTTAATTTCGAGTGAAAAAACAGAGCTGAGAGTTGAAAGACGGAAGTGACGTGGTGGATTACGCGTCTGAAATCAAATATAATCTAATTGACAAGCCAGAATAAATACGATAATGATTTCATCAGAAAGGAAACGGCCAGCAGCATGAACATTGAAGGGAAAGAAATCTCTCCTGAAGCTAAAAGGGCGGACCTCCCTGTTACGGGGATGACCTGCGCTGCCTGTTCATCGCGGGTCCAGAATACCCTTTCAGAGCTTAAAGGAGTTGAGAAGGCCTCGGTGAATCTGGCTGTCGGACAGGCCACGGTATATTACAATCCGGCAGAGACTTCGGTGGATGAGTTTGTAAAGACGATCAAAGACCTGGGCTACGGTGTATCTGTTTCAACAATTACCATACCAATAAAAGGAATGACCTGCGCGTCATGTGTTAATAGGGTGCAGGATGCACTGTCGTCGCTAAACGGTGTTTTTTCAGCATCGGTAAACCTTGCCACAGAAAAAGCCACTGTCGAATATTCACCGGCCCAGGCCGGAGTGAGAGATTTCAGAAAGGCGATCAGGGATGCAGGGTATGACATTGTAGAGGTGCAGCCGGGTGAGGACATAGTTGAAAAGGAAAAGAGGGAAAGAGAAGAGGCATACAGGAAGCTCAGGACTAAACTGATAACAGGCATTGCGCTGACGATACCCATATTTGTTCTTATGTTGTGGGAGCACCTCGGTCTGTCCGCAATTATTGAAATCCCGGAGCAGGTAAATTTCCTCCTGCAGTTTCTGATCCAGACGCCGGTCCAGTTCTGGGTAGGCTGGCAGTTTTATACCGGCGCCTTTGCCGCGGCGCGTCATAGAACGACCAACATGAATACCCTTATTGCAGTCGGCACGTCTGCAGCGTATATATACAGCGTGACCGCGACATTCTTCCCTTCTGTCTTTGAAATAGAAGGTTATTCGGCCCATGTGTATTTTGATACAGCAGCCACGATTATCGTGCTCATATTGCTAGGCAGATTATTTGAGGCCCGTGCCAAGGGACGTACGTCTGAGGCGATAAAAAAGCTGGCGGGGCTCCAGCCCAAGACCGCACGGGTCGTCGTCAATGGCGAAGAAAAAGACATCCCGATAGAAGACGTGGAAATAGGAGATGTAATCCTTGTGAGGCCGGGGGAGAAGATACCTGTTGACGGCATACTGAAGGACGGGCATTCATCAGTTGATGAGTCCATGATATCAGGAGAATCCATTCCCGTTGAGAAAAATGCCGGTGACCAGGTGATAGGCGCGACAATAAACAAAACCGGTTCATTCAGGTTTGAGGCAATTAGGGTGGGAAGGGACACCATGCTTTCTCAAATTATCAATATGGTGCAGGAGGCCCAGGGCTCCAGGCCGCCTATTGCAAGACTTGTGGACAAGATTGCATCCGTTTTTGTCCCGGCGGTAATGGGTATTGCAACCGTTACGTTTATTGTATGGTTTGTCTTCGGGCCTGAACCTGCCCTGACGTATGCGCTCCTGAATTTTGTCGCTGTCATGATTATTGCCTGCCCCTGTGCCCTGGGACTTGCCACGCCGACATCCATAATGGTGGGCACAGGCAAGGGCGCTGAAAACGGTATATTGATCAGAGGGGCGGAGGCGCTTGAGACGGCCCACAGGATAAACACTATTGTGTTTGATAAAACAGGGACATTAACAAAGGGCGAACCGGTAGTAACGGACATAGTCACGGCTCAGGGGTCAGGTAACAGGGATCAGGATATTCTTTTTTATGCCGCATCCGCTGAAAAAGGGTCCGAACATCCTCTGGGGGACGCAATCATAAAAAAAGCAAAAGAGCAGAAGATCGAACTTAAAGACCCCACAGATTTTCAGGCAGTGCCGGGACATGGGATAAAGGCAAAGATAGACGGGAAGATCGTCCTTCTCGGGAATGATAAATTCATGAGGGATGAGAACATAGATATTAAAGTCCTGTCCGGAAAGGCAGAGCAGCTCTCCGGCGAAGGCAGGACCCCCATGTATGTGGCAGTTGATGGAAATGCTATAGGCATCGTAGCTGTTGCAGATACTCTCAAGGAGAATTCTGTTGCAGCGATAAGGGCCCTGCAAAAAATGGGAGTGGAGACCGTTATGATAACCGGTGACAACAAGCGAACGGCAGCGGCCATTGCAAGGCAGGCCGGCATTGACAGGGTGCTGGCCGAGGTGCTTCCGGAGGACAAGGCAAGGGAAGTCAAAAAACTCCAGGCTGAAAATAAGGTCGTGGCCATGGTGGGCGACGGGATCAATGATGCCCCCGCACTCGCGCAGGCTGATGTCGGGATAGCAATCGGCACCGGCGCTGACGTTGCGATGGAGGCCTCTGATATTACGCTCATTGGAGGCGACCTGAAGGGTGTTGTTACTTCAATTGCCCTGTCTAAGGCGACTATCAGCAACATCAGGCAGAACCTCTTCTGGGCGTTTGCCTACAATACGATATTGATACCTGTGGCAGCAGGCGTTCTCTTCCCGTTCTTCGGGATACTCCTCAACCCGATGCTTGCGGCTGCTGCAATGGGAATGTCATCGGTGACTGTTGTTACCAACGCCCTCAGGTTGAGAAAATTTAGGGTCAGTTTATAGATTCAGTATTGACATTCGGGATTAAGACAACCCCGGACACGGATAACGGTTTTTTGTTAGAATAGACAACACTCAGGATCAAGGAGGTGATCAATATGCAGCAGACTTTAACTAAGGTAAGAAACCTGGAAAAGTTTATTCAAAAACATGGCGAAGACATTGTTATTTCCCGGACTATCAGTAAAATGCTTGAGTACAGGATAAAGAAATACGACGAGGAGATAAAAAGACTGGATAAAGAGTTGAAGAAATTTGAGCGTAAATTCAAGAAGACGTCTTCTGCTTTTTTAAAAGAGTTTAACATGGGAAAGCTCGGTGATCATATGGACTTTATTGAATGGTCTTCTCTCTATCAAATGCGAAACGGACTTGCCGCTAAAAAGGCCGAATTCGAAGGAATGAAATAGTTGATGGAGGAATATTTCAATGATATTGTTGAAAGCCTTGTTGTCAGCCGGGCAGTTTCTTCATTTAAGATTTTGAGAAAAGAGCTTACCGAAGAAGACGGGTACATCCGTATCAAATGCAACCTTACCAACGGAGATATACTTGAGTTTGCCGAATATATCGTCATTCGCAAAAATAAAGTGAGCATAGAAACATATAGCTACCATTGGCAGGACAAAGCCGGGGAGTTGCTGAAAAGATGGGACAATGTAGCGCACCATAAAAATGTAAAAACATTCCCGCATCATTTACACTTACCTCATGAAAAAGTCATCGGTTCAACTGAAACCAATCTGAAAAAAGTTTTGACTGAAGTAGAGAAATCTTTACCGGACCAGGTTATTGATTAAAATTGCATTATGTAGTGCTGAATATGTCGTTTTCCAATAACCATCCGGAGCTAGACCTTGCCGGGGAAGCGACTAATTGAAATTAAGTGTATCCCAAAATTAACAAACATTGAAGAGGCACAGATAATTAATTATTTAAAGGCATCTGGAATGAAGGTCGGTTTGCTGATAAATTTTGGAAGTAAAGGAAGGCTGGAATGAAGAGGTATATTTTTAGCCACAAAGGACACGAAGGAACGCGAAGGGATATGAAGAATAAAACTACTTGGTGTAACTTGGCATTCTTGGCGGCGCAATAATTATGTTTTATCTCGTTTCATACGATATTCCGGATGACAAAAGGAGAACCAGGCTGGCGAAGATCATGCTTGATTGCGCGTTGATGTCTTTTTTCACTCTCGACTTTCAACTTTCACTCCAGCTTGCTGGGCCGACTTGATGAATAAAGGATTGTGACGGCCCGCTATCAGCGGAGTGGAAAGATAAAGTTAAAGTGAAACAAAAAAATCAGCACCTTTGACTTTGGCATTATCTTTATCTCCGGCTATGACGGGCCGACGGCTCAAAAACGCATCGCCAGTCGTGGACAGATCTCTCTCGGTTGTTTTAATGAGCCCGTGGAAATGTAGGAGAATAGGGACGCAGATTTGTTGAAACCCGACTATTGCATAATCCCCTTCCGCTCTGCTATATTTAAGACTCGTATTATACTCGGAGGTCATCGTGAAAGAAAAAATTCATCCAGAATTAAAAGACAGCAAGGCTGTATGCGCCTGTGGAGCGACGTTTGCAACAAAGTCCACGCAGGATTCCATACACGTTGATATGTGTTCTCAATGCCATCCTTTTTTCACCGGCAAGCAGAAATTGCTCGATGCTGAAGGAAGGGTTGAGAAGTTCAAAAGAAAATACGCTAAAAAGAGCCAGTAGCTGGGATCTGAAGGAAACGCGCGCATCTGTATATTTATGGAAAGGCGGGTTTCCTTTTTTTTATTGGGAACTTCGGTCATTTTACAAATCCCAGATAAATTCCAATTATCGAATTTTCAAACGTATTGAAATAGCTTCAATCCATATAAAGCGACCTGCTCTGCGTATTAAAGTTTGGTCATTGAAATTTGGAGTTTATTTGTTATTTGGTTATTGTAATTTGGAATTTTATCAGTGATAGTCTGTGACTAAATAAATCTTGGAGATATAAATAAATGGGTGATATCGGCGGACAGGCGGTAATTGAAGGGGTGATGATGAGATCGGGCAATTTTTACACGGTCGCAGTCAGGACCCCGGACAAGGATATTGTCTTAAAGAAAGAAATCATCAGCGAACTCGCAAGACCTTTGAAGTGGCCGTTGGTCAGAGGAGTTGTGGCCCTTTTTCAGGCGCTTTCAATCGGGATAAAGGCCCTTATGTATTCTGCCGAGGCGTCGGGTCATGAGGAGGAGAAGCCATCTTCTTTCTCCATGTTCATTACAGTTTTTTTTGCGTTTGTTATCGGGATAGGACTGTTCCTTCTTCTGCCGTTATACGGCACAAAGCTAATGGGCATTCTGTTTCAGTCCGTGAACGAAAGCTCTCTGGTATTTAATCTGGTGGACGGGCTTCTGAGGGTCATGGTTTTCCTTATTTATATCCTCTCTATCGGTACCAGCAAAGATATCAAAAGGGTCTTCCAGTATCACGGAGCAGAGCACAAGGTTGTGCATGCCTTTGAGGCCGGGGTTGAGCTGACACCTGAAAACGCGGAGAAGTACAGTACGCTTCATCCAAGGTGCGGCACCAGTTTTCTGATTATGGTGATGCTTCTGAGTGTAGTGGTCTTTTCTCTTATTCCAAAGGACTGGCCTTTTATTGATAAGTTTTTATCGAGGTTCGTCCTGATGCCGTTAATTGCGGGCCTGTCATATGAATTTATAAAGTTCTCGTCAAAAAGACTTAACAATCCGTTTGTGCGGGCAATGGCTATGCCGGGACTATGGCTTCAGAAACTGACAACGGGCGTCCCGTCAAGCGACCAGATAGAGGTGGCAATCAAGGCCTTGAAAGAGGTGCTGAATATGGACCCTGTCCGGGCCAAATTTTTGGAGAGCAGAAAAAATGTTGTTGGATAAGCTTGAAGAAATCGAGAATAAATATGATGAGCTGACAAAGATACTGTCAGACCCTGACATATTTTCGGATTACACCAAGAGTCAGAAGTACTCCAAAGAACAGTCTGACATCTCGGAGATTGTCGGGAAGATCAGGGGATACAAAAAGATATTGTCCGGGATAAGCGAGGCTGAGGAGATATTATCCGCTGAAGGTGATGACGGACTGAAAGAGCTTGCAGAGCTGGAGCTTGAGGAGCTGAAAGAAAAAAAGGTCCTGGCAGAGGAAGAGTTAAAGTTTATGCTGGTGCCCAAAGACCCGCGCGATGCAAAGAGTATCATCCTTGAAATCAGGGCTGGTACAGGCGGCGACGAGGCAGGATTATTTGCCGCCGACCTTTTCAGAATGTACAGCAAGTATGCTGAGAATAAACGGTGGAAGGTGGAAATTATGGATATGAGTTCCACCGGCGTCGGAGGGATCAAGGAAGTCATTGCCGAGGTCCAGGGCAAAGGGGCGTACAGCCGCATGAAATATGAGAGCGGCACTCATCGGGTGCAGAGGGTCCCTGCTACGGAGACTTCCGGAAGGATCCATACCTCTGCCGCGACCGTTGCGGTTTTACCCGAGGCCGAAGAAGTTGACCTTAAAATTGAGGAGAAGGATTTAAGGATTGACACCTATTGCGCTTCAGGTCCTGGTGGGCAGGGCGTAAACACGACATATTCCGCTGTCAGAATCGTGCATGAGCCGACAGGCCTTATCGTGCAATGCCAGGACAGCAGGTCACAGATCAAAAACAGGGAAAAGGCCCTCAAGGTTTTGCGTTCCCGCTTATATGATCTTGAACTGGAAAACCAGGAAAAGGAAAGGGCCAGGGAAAGAAAGTCACAGGTCGGCTCCGGTGACAGAAGCGAAAGGATCAGGACCTACAATTTCCCCCAGAACAGGATAACGGACCACAGGATAAACCTCACCCTCCATAAACTTTCTGCAATCCTCGAAGGTGACCTCGACGAGCTTATTGACGGCCTTACCACCTATTTTCAGGCGGAGAAGTTAAAGGCATTATAAAGCAGGGCAGGTCTTGTGCCTGCCCACATGAAGGGCAATAAGGTCTTCCCACAAGAGTTGCCCCTACCAGATAAAAATGAAAGCATTAGAAAAAATACGGGAAATATCAATGACGCTTGCTGCTTCAGGCATTGAGACATCAGATAAAGAGGCTGAACTTCTGGTAACGCATTGCCTTGGAACCGGGTTGGTTGATCTTTATAAGATTAATCCCTCGCTCAATGATAAGCAGATCATAGATATTGATGAAATGGCCCGAAGGCGGTGCAGGCGCGAACCACTTCAATATATACTGGGCTATAGCTATTTTCTGGGTCTGAAAATTCTTGTCGGCAGCGGTGTTTTGATACCGAGGCCGGAGACGGAGTTAATGGCTGAACATGCAATAAAAATTTGTAGGGGAGGGGTCATCCCGCACTTGAAGGGGACCATCCTCGACCTCTGCACAGGCACCGGCTGCCTGGCGCTGGCCCTTGCCAGAGAATTCCCGGACTCGCATGTTTTAGGGACTGATATATCGGAGACCGCATTACGTTTTGCAGTGAACAACGCACTGATAAATGGAATTGATAATGTATCTTTTATAAAAGGACATCTTTTTGGGCCGTTGTCCGGGCGGGATTACCCCGCCCCTACGTTCGACCTCATTATTTCAAACCCGCCGTACATAAAGACGGACGACATAAATACGCTCCAGCCTGAAATCAGGGATTGGGAGCCGATCGGAGCGCTTGACGGCGGGGCTGACGGGCTTAATTTCTATAGAAAAATAATTTTGCAGGCGGGAAAGTTTCTGAAAACCAATGGTATACTTATGCTCGAACTCGGCTTGGGATGTGCAGATGAAACAGTTTATATGATGAAAGGAGCGGGTTATGAAGATGTTGAGTTGCGAAAGGATTACGCAGGCATAGAAAGGATCATTCAGGGGAAATGGACAAACTAGAAATAGAGGGCGGAGTCAGATTGTCCGGGGAGGTCTCAATAAGCGGCGCGAAAAACGCGGCCCTCCCGGTAATGGCGGCTTCAATCCTCGGACCCGGGGAAAATATAATTTCAAATGTCCCCCAACTGCGGGACATTTCAACCATGGGCAAACTTCTCGCGCACCTGGGAATGGGATATCATCAGGAAAAGGGGAAGGTAATTCTTCAGTCAAAAAACATAAAGGCGGTAGAGGCGCCCTACGATTATGTTAAAACCATGCGTGCCTCTGTGCTCGTGCTCGGACCGCTTGTAGCGAGGACAGGAGAGGCCAGGGTATCGCTTCCCGGCGGCTGCGCAATCGGGGCCAGGCCTATCAACCTCCATACAATGGGGCTCGAAAAGATGGGGGCAAAAATCACTCTCTCCAAAGGATATATCCATGCCAGGGCAAAGAAACTGAGAGGGGCCACTATTTATTTTGATATCCCTACTGTCACTGGAACGGAGAATCTTATGATGGCCGCCACGCTCGCGGAAGGGCAGACAGTCCTTGAAAATGCCGCCTGCGAGCCTGAGGTTATTGACCTTGCGAATGCCTTGATATCAATGGGTGCGGATATACAGGGGGCAGGGACCGGCACTGTAAAGATTAACGGGGTTTCAAAGCTCAGACCGCTGAAATATAAAATAATCCCTGACAGGATAGAGACCGGGACTTTTATTACTGCTGCGGCAATAACAGGCGGCGAGATCAAAATCAAAGACTGCAATCCCGCACATAATGAAGCTCTTATTAATAAAATGAGAGAAACAGGGACGGAAATCAGAGCGAAGAAAAATACCCTGTTTGTCAAAGGTCCGGAAAGGCCGTCTTCAGAGGACATAAAGACCATGCCCTATCCCGGTTTTCCGACTGACATGCAGGCGCAGTTCATGGCCCTTATGGCAGTTGCTGACGGTACAAGCGTTATAAACGAGAATATTTTTGAAAACAGGTTTATGCATGTTGCGGAACTAAGGAGGATGGGTGCGGACATCAGAGTGGAGGGCCCGACTGCTACAGTAAAAGGAATCAAGACGCTTAAAGGAGCGCAGGTCATGGCCACTGATTTACGGGCGAGCGCTTCTCTGGTGATCGCGGGACTTGCTGCACAGGGCACGACTGTAATAGACAGGGTGTACCATATCGACAGAGGATATCAGTGTATTGAAGAAAAACTCGGCAGCCTCGGTGCAAAGATCAGGAGAATCACATGAGAACTTTAAAAGAAGACCAGGCCGGTGCATTTATAGCAAGCCTTAAGAAAAGGGCATCGACTTCAATATATGAGGACGACATACAGAGGACTGTCAGAAGGATCATTGCCGACGTTCAAAAAAACGGGGACAGGGCGGTAAAAAAATATACGGAGAAATTCGATTCATTAAAACTCACCCGGCTTGCTGTCAGCTCAAAAGAGATCGAAGCAGCGGCAAAAAAAACCGATGATAAATTTATTAAGGCATTAAAACTGTCCGCTGCAAGGATAAGGGCATTTCACGAACTTCAGAAAGAAAAATCATGGCAATTCTCAAAGGACGGAATAACACTCGGCCAGATTATCAGGCCCCTTGAAAGGGTGGGGGTTTATGTTCCCGGCGGCAAAGCTGCTTATCCCTCCACTGTTCTGATGAATGTCATCCCCGCCCAGGTAGCAGGCGTCAGGGAAATCGCTCTTTGCGTCCCGACCCCTGACGGGAAAATTAATCCTTACGTGGCAGCTGCTATTAAACTGCTTGGAGTAAATGAAGTCTACAGGATCGGAGGGGCACAGGCCGTTGCAGCGTTGGCTTATGGTACCGCGACGATAAAAAAAGTGGACAAGATTGTCGGCCCCGGCAATATATATGTTGCAGTTGCAAAGAAGATAGTTTTCGGCGAGGTCGGCATAGACATGATTGCAGGGCCAAGTGAGATATTGATAATAGCCGATAGCACTGGCGATCCGGCATTCATAGCATCGGACCTGCTCAGTCAGGCGGAGCATGATGAGATGGCATCGTCCATATTAATTACGGATTCATCAGTCCTGGCTGAGGCTGTAAAGAAAGACCTTGCCGGACAAATAAGAAAGCTCAAAAGAAAAGAAATTGCCCGGAAGTCTCTCAATAAATACGGCGCAATAATAATTACAAAAAATCTGGACAAGGCTGCTGACATAGCAAATCAGATTGCGCCCGAGCATCTTGAAATCATGACCAAGGCCCCTTCAAAGATTTTACCCATGATAAGAAATGCCGGAGCCGTCTTCCTCGGCAAATGGACGCCTGAACCTATGGGTGATTACGCGGCAGGCCCCAATCACACGCTTCCGACAGGAGGCACTGCCCGATTTTCATCACCACTCGGGGTATATGATTTTGTTAAGCGCACTAGCCTGCTTGATTTTTCGAGGGCCGGTTTTATGGGGCTTGCAGATACAGTTGAAACATTTGCCGATGTCGAAGGACTTGAGGCGCATGGGAATACGGTGCGGGTGCGAAGGTAAGTGCACGTTGCAACCAGCCACACTACTTCGATTTTGGGTAAGCCTGTTTAATAAAATAGGCAACCATCTTTTTGAAACGCAATATTTCCGTAGAAGGCGGTGAAGTTTTTATTGCATCTTCCGCAGCTTTCAGTATGCCGGATTTTTTTATCCTGAATTTATTTATCAGAAAGACCGCATCGTCAATATCTTTGTCTCTGAAGACCCTCAATTTTGATATTATCAAATCCATCGGGGAAAGAAGAAAGACATGGATATGTTTTGTTTTGACGTCATTATATGGAACAGCGCGTTCTCTATAACCTCCAGGGATGTCTATCATGCTCCATCTCGATATGTCGGCAGATAACTCAGCAGGGAATTTCAGGCCCTTTTTGAGCTTGCTTATCACTTCATAACCTGTATCAATTTCCGCGTCGATGTCGAGGGTCGCCCTCTCAGTCATTCCGTAGGCGATTGCGGCAAGACCTCCGCAGATTATTATTCTTAAACCGTTAACACCCGCTTTACCGGCAGCGGCATCAAGTGCATGAATAACGGATTTCAGGCTGCCAATTCGAGCGCTTCTTTCCATCTTGATACATCTGCCCTTTCAAGTCTGATGAGTTTTTCAAGTGGGATTTTGTCCCCATGAAAAAGATTCTTTATATGAACTTCTTTTTTTAAAAAAAGTTTTGAAAGATTTTTATAAGTGTTGCATATTATAAACGCCTTGTTGTACTCGTCTTTGAACACCTGCTTTTTATCTCTCGGAAGTTTTTCATACAACCGGTCCCATTTTCTTCCGGGATTAATGGCTATATATATCCAGAACAATCCGCTTTCGAGAAATCTTTCTGTAAATTCAAAAATATTTCTGTCGTCAGCTCCTTGGAAATAAATGTCATTTATTTTCTTATTCTTCATGCTCGTTTATATAATTCCTGTATAACAACTATACAATAATAGAACTCTGAATAAAAAAATTTCAAATAGTTGTGAGTTAAACCTTTGAGAAGGTCCTGTTCAGAAGCTGGAGGGCTTTTTTGATAAGGTGGAGGTCTTGAGGGGAAAATTGCGGCGGGTTTTTCTCCTTCACTATTACCTTTTGCAAAGGCACTTTCTCTTTTGAAAATAAATCCCCTATCTTTACTCTTAGCGCAGCAGCGATTCTGACTATTGCATCAAGACTGACATTGACACGTCCCCTCTCTAGCTCACCGATAAACTTGTAATTCAATTCCGCCAGTTCCCCCAGAGCTTCCTGGGTGAGTTCTGCGGACTTCCTCAACTCCCTTACTCGTTCCCCAAGTTTTTTTCTTGCGTCTTTTACAGAATTTTTCATAGCTGAATTATATGCAGTCTTACGTTCTCAATAAACCATATAAGTAAGGCATTAGAAATGTCTTGACAGTTACCATATATAGATGGTATGGTTAATCACTTCCTGAATATTTAAAAAAAATTGTTTTTTTAGGGTTTTATTACACAGGACGGGCTCGAATGAGATCACCATCAATTCTTCAGTTTTCTAAGAAATCAATTCCAAGTTACAGGAGCGTCTGCGCGCCTTCCCAAGAACAAAATAATCAAAACATCATTTTTCATAAAAGGAGGAAAACATATGTTAAGCCTTAGAAGGGTAATAGTATGTCTGCTGGTTTTGTCTATTCTTATGATTACTGTTTCTTATTCGCATGCCGTAACCGTCCCGCAGATGATCAACTACTCAGGCACACTGAATGACGTAAACGGCAGTCCGGTGGCCAACGGCAATTATAGTATGGAGTTCAGGATTTACAATCAAGCGTCAGGCGGCGCGGCACTGTGGACGGAGAAGTGGGACACGACAACGAGTCAGGTTCCTGTGGTCAACGGGACTTTCAATGTGATGCTTGGGGCCATTGATAAGGTGAATAATCCAATCCCGGCAAGCTTCTTTGCGCAATATCCGACAACATATCTTGGAATCAAGGTCGGCAATGATTCAGAGATGCTGCCGAGACAGATGATAACGAGCGTAGGATATGCGCTTTCTGCATGGAATGGTGTTCCTAAGGGTGGGATTATTATGTGGAGTGGGGCGATAATTGACATGCCCGCAGGATGGGCGTTGTGTGATGGGGCAAATGGGACGCCTAACTTAAGGGACAGGTTTATTGTGGGGGCAGGAAGCGGGTATGCGGTTAATACGACAGGCGGCGAGATAACGCATACACTCACTGCATCGGAACTGCCAGTGCATACACATACACAGAATGCTCATAATCACGGTGCTTCATCTGGACAGGACAGTAACGATCATAATCACTATGATGATCATCAACACAGTGGAAATACGGGCGGACAAAGTGCAACCCATACTCATACTGTTAATGGTACTGGTGGGACTGATAATTCAAATAATGATTCGTATGTTAGAACAGATAATCAGGGGGGGTATCATCCTCCCACTAGCGCGGCAAGTAATGACCACACTCACGGATTCACTTCAAATTACAAATCTGAGCAAGGATTCGGAGGGAGGACGGGGGGACGCGAGAGCGCGGTGCATACTCACGGGATAACTGTTGATAATGCAACTGCTACTAATCAAAACACAGGTGGTGGATCAGCACATGAAAACCGTCCGCCTTATTATGCACTGGCGTTTATTATGAAGCTGTAGGGGTAACTGTAGGGGTGTATTGCAATACGCCCCTACAAATTCAAGATTGAAGATTCAAGATTCTAAAGTAACTGGATGCCCGATTAAGAACTTCGGGCATGACAAATTAAGGAAAGCTTTTAGAATAATATTTTTACTGGGTGAGAATAAGGATGGTATCTGAAATGTTCATCAAAGGCAAAGACGGAGTCTATTCCTGTATGATTGATCAAGGCAAAGCTGGTACAGTCTGTATAGCTCAACCGCTTATCATCAATCTTTATGAAAATAGCTTTTGCGGATTCTTCGATATCTTCAGTAACACGAAGGATAGTAATGTTGCATTTGTCCATCTGATTCAAGAACTTGACTGCTGTGGGATGGCTGCCTCTCATCTTGAGAAGCGTATAAGTTTCATCCAGGACATAATCAGACGTGCAGATAATAGCTTTGTCTTTGTGAATCTGTTTGTAAATAGCTTTTGCTTTATGGTTATGCTGGTCTTTTGGAATAGTGAGGGCGCAGAAGGCGCTTGTATCAACAAAGACTTTCAATTTGCAGACTCGCCGTACAGATATTTATCATGGTGAACAGAAAGATCAGAATCGGAACAGTCTTTTGCAATATCAATAATTCCGGCAAGGGAACATCTTTTGCCGTTTGTTTGTTTTACTTTTTTATTTGTGGGAGAAAGTTTCTTGAGAACATATAGTTTTAACTTCATCACTTCTTTCTCAATAGTCTCTATTTTATGGAGTACATCGGAAGTGCTTTTTAGCGCTGCCTGTTTCATATTTATCATCTCCTTTTTAATGGGATCGTTAAATCAAATTTACCATAAGGGTAATCAGGCTGTCAAAAAAATGTGTTCAACGCAGACTAAAGCCTGTGGCTGCCTCATGCTTGCATTCATAATACTCGTCCCTTTCTCAATCGCCCACGCCGACACCCCCGACACGAACATCATCAACATCTACGACGCTAACGGCAATCTCATAACCGGAGACGGGAATTATTACGAGTACAATGATGCGAATCAACTGGTGAGGGTGAGGCAGGGGGACCAGAACGGCGCGGTGGTTGCGGAATATTTCTATGACTATTCAGGACAGCGCATAAAGAAGATTGAAAACGGTGTAACGACTTACTATGTCGGACCGCATTTTGAAAAGCAGATCGGTGGGACTGACAAAGGAAATTCGAGCTACTACTTTGCCGAAGGCGAGAGGGTTGCTAAGAAAGACCCGTCAGGGAATATCTATTTCTACCACTCCGACCACCTTGGCGGGACAAATGCGGTCACTGATTCAGCAGGGACAGTGGTTGCAAGGGCTGATTACCTGCCTTTCGGAGAAGTAAAACAGGGCGGCACAGGGAATGAGAAGTATTCCTACACAGGCAAGGAAAAGGACAAGACCGACCTCTACTACTTTGAAGCGCGTTACAACAGTACGATGTTTAAGCATTTTACACAGGCGGATGTTGCCTCACCCGATCTCTCCGACCCGCAGGATTTAAACAGATATTCGTATGTCGGGAATAATCCGATGAGCTATGTTGATCCGGATGGGTTTAAGAAGAAAAAGAAGCACAAGAAGCATAAGAAGAAAAAGAAACACAAACTCTCTAAAAGGGAGAAATGGATGATTGCGCATGGAATTGATCCTGATAAGGATAAGACGCCGCTGAAGAAGGCGAAGAAGAAGTGGAAGAAAAAACAACATTCGAAGAACTCACCTGTAATTACAAGCAAAGCAAAGAATAGATCGCTTGGAGGGAAGAACAGCGGGAGTGTTATTGCTGGTAATAGCGGAGGCCATCATCTTTCAGTTAAGGAAAAGAAAGCCTTAATGCAATATTCTGCCAATATGATGGCTATTGCTGAGTCCTTAGAAGATAGGTGCGGTTCAGGATTTACTGAACTACTTGTACCAGACAAATTGTTTGGAGTGAATATGTCTAAAGCATGTAAGGAGCACGATTCGGACTACGCAAATCATAAATATAAATTAGGTTCCGATATCAAGCTTGGTTTAGACATTATAGATCAGAATCAAGACGATTTCTTGGCGCCATTTATAGGTGCGGCCTATTCACTGGGGGTGTTTGTAGGCGGGGGGCCATCTTATTTCTTCGCTGATTGATCGAAATAGGGGAAGTAACTATTGATGATGGAAAAAGGTTTTGAAGATCGTGCAAACCCGGAAAGGATTTGGATTTTGACGAGACAGTTGATTGTAAAGAAGATCTTTAAATTCTTCATTGCACTGCTTATCTGGACAGGCTTTGCATCCGTTGCTTATGCAGGCTCATCGCCTACTGACTATGTCCCGCACTCGTATGAATCGCCGATTTTTTCCGGCTATTTTGACTATGACTATAAATTAGAAACTCCGCCGGGAGTTGACGGATTGAAGCCGGGGTTGTCCATCTCATACAATAGCCATGCAGCACGTAAGAAGGCTGGTTGGGCTGGTGCAGGGTGGGAAGTGCCTTCAATTTACATTCAGCGCAATATTCAGAACACGATATCGGATACAAGCGATGACTCATTTGAACTCATCTTCGCAGGCGCGAGAAGCGAGCTTGTTTTTGATCAGGCGGATGGGCGTTACCACACAAAGATTGAATCCTATCTCAAGATCGAGAAGACGGTCGGTGCTCAGAATGAGACCGGCGATTACTGGACTATTATTGCAAAAGACGGCACAGAGTTCCGCTTTGGCTACAATCCTGATTCTGAGAACATGAATCACTCAAGCGATCCCTCGGTCACACCTTATATCTGGCGGTGGAGCCTTGACAGGATAAAGGACACAAACGGCAACTGCATCTATTTCACCTATTCCGAAAACCCGAACGCTAATGACAAAGGCGCAGCCTATCTCAGCGGAATTGAATACAACAATGATAAAAAGCGGGTGATTGAATTCGTCCTTGAAGACACTGACAGACCTGACATGTATCAGACTGTTGATCAAGGCTCCGAGATTCAGGAGGCGCGGAGATTAAGCGAGATTCGGATAATAGTTGACGGCTCAACGGTCAAGAAGTTCAAATTCGACTATTCATACAACGCCGTGCAGAACAAATCATTCCTTACATCCATCACAAAATTCGGAAGCGACGGAACCACAGCATTGCCTTCAACAAGGTTTGAATACACAACCTATTCCGATGGCGTCAGCGGCGAGCAGTCAGACCTCCTTTCAAAGATAACAAGCGAACTTGGCGGCATCACGTCGGTTGCCTATACTGGGTCATCGGCAGTTCCGAATACAACTCTTCCTTACCATTACTGGCTCGTCTCGTACTTAACACTGGACAATGGAATGACAGGCGCTCATGCGTCAACGTCTACGCTTAACCTCTCATATGAAAACGGTCAATATGACATTGCCGATGATGAATTCAGGGGCTTTGGAAAGGTGACCGAGACAAGGGCTGACGGTACAAAGATTATCCACAGCTTTCATCAGGACAATGCAAAGAAGGGAAGGGAATATCAGACCCTTGTTAACGACGCGCAGAATAGACCTTATCTTTCGACAGACAGCGTCTGGATAGATTCATTATCCAACGATGTCTATATTGTCCGGCTTCAAAGCACAGAGGAAAAGACATTTGACGGTGTGCCTGATAATCCAAAGGTCACAAGGACAGAATTCCAGAATTTTGACGAATACGGGAATGTCGGGCTGGCGATTGATCACGGCGATCTCTCCGTAAGCGGCGATGAGACGTATTCTTACGGCGAATTCGTCTATAACACTGACCGCTGGATTGTAATCAAGACAAAGCACAGCTATATATCAACCGCACCATGCGCCTCCTCAACATCATGTGCTTCAAAGCTCAGGGAAAGCTGGTTTTATTACGATGGATGGTTCATCATTGACGGCGTACCATTTAAGGGAAATCTGACAAAAGAGGAACACTGGAACAATAAGGGAAGCAACCCGGTGATCCAGTACCAGTATGATTCCTTCGGCAATCTTGTTCAGACGCTTGACCCGGCAGGACGTTCAATAAAGATCAACTACGAGACAACATTCAATACCTTCCCCATAGAAATGATCAATGCAAAGAACCAGCTTGAGAGAAGTAAGTTCAACGAATACGGCCAGACGACGGAGGAGACAGACCCGAATGGCAACACGACAACTTATGCTTACGATGCATTGAACAGGCTGATTAAGGTGGTAAAGCCTTATGACTCGGATACGTATCCAACTCTGACTGTCCAATATGGAATAAACGCGGCCCCGCCTCACAGGATTATAAGCTCGGCAAGAGAGACAGCGGGCGGAGGCACGCTAGACAGCGTCAGGATTGTTGACGGCTTCGGCAGGGCCATACAAACGCGCTCAGAGTATGAGAACCCCGCCAACAGCATTGTCTCCGATGTCTTTTATGACAGCATGGGCAGGGATTACAGGCATTCCAATCCGTATCTGACCGCTTACTCACTTGATTACACAACGCCTGATACAGGCAAGCCTGCTTCGCAGACAGATTATGATACAATAGGAAGGCCGCTTAAGATTACCAACCCCGACAATACATTCAGCACATATTCATTTGACCATTGGTCAGGGACCGAAACCGATGAGAATGGCAATTCAAAAACTCAGGCATTTGATGCAAACGGGAAACTTGTTCAAGTAATCGAGAGAAACAGCGGCCAATCATACATTACGAACTATCAGTATAATCTCGTCGGTGAACTCCTTCAAATTACCGATCATCAAGGAAATATTTCAGTAAATGAGTATGACTCGCTTGGTCGCAAGACAAGGATGATTGATGCTGACCTTGGAGAGCGGAGATTTGAATACGATCTAACCGGCAGTATGACCTCACAGACGGACGCGAAAGGCATTATCACAAAGTACACGTATGATCCCTTAAGCAGGATGACGTTGATTGATTACCCGAATGATAAGGATGTGTACTTTGTTTTTGACTTAAATACAAAAGGCACGGTTTCACAGATTACGGACAGTGTAGGCACGGTCAGCTTCAAGTATGATCAGAGGATACGCAAGACAGAGGAGACAAGGACAGCGGATGGATATGCCTGGACTACCAAATGGGAATACGACAGCATGGACAGGGTCGTGAATCAGACTTACCCTGACGGTGGGATTGTGACTTTTAATTACACCCCTCAGGGAGAACTCGGCAGTATTCCGGGCATCATTAACAGCATGAGCTATAACGCAAGCGGTTTGCTTATACAGAAAATCTATGCGAATGGGAAGAGCACAGCATTTACTTACAATGATACAAACCAGAGGCTTACCGGTATATCATCAGCCGGAATACAGAATTTTACGTACACATACGATCCTGTGGGCAACTTAAAGTCAATCACTGACTCAATCGGAGCAAGGACGGAAAGCTTTGAGTATGATGCGCTGAGCAGACTTACTCACGCCTTTGATAACGCGGCGACAAACAGCTTTGACACCAGCTATGTCTATGACGCAATCGGCAATATGCTGTCAGAGAAGAATAACAAGACCTCTGAGATGACGCAATACACCTACGGACAGGGGTCTGCCAAACCTCATGCTGTCACGGGAAAGGCTCAAAGCCTGCCGGTCATAGGCTCATTTGTCATAAATAATGGAAATGCCTACAGCACGCATCAGCAGGTCACCCTGAATAATATATCCTTCGGCAATCCGACGGCATATATCGCAAGCGAAAACCAGGAGTTCTCAGGCGCATCGTGGCAGGCATTTTTAACTGCGCCGAATTTCATGTTAAGTCCGGGCTTTGTCAAAAAGAGTGTTTATTTCAAAGTCCGCAATGCCAACGGAGAATCCCAAGTCAAATCTGATGACATTGAATTTATGCAGGATACGGACAATGATGAGACTCCTGACTCATATGACAGCGACGATGATAATGATGGGATACCGGATATCGCAGATACACTGCCTACTGATTCGACCAACGCCGCCCTTGACCCTGACGGCGACGGACTCAATAACCTGCAGGAGTATTTGAACAATACAAATCCGGACCTGGCCGATTCTGACAACGACGGCTTGAATGATTACGATGAAATTTATAATACACATACCAATCCTAATAATCCTGACACAGACGGTGACGGTGTTAGTGATCCTGCGGATACGAATCCAAGAAATCCGTACAACGATGGTTACGGTGAAAATTATTCAGTCAGACAATGGGTATTCAATGAAGGTGGCATTCCTTTCAGCGGTTCCGTATTCAGAGGCAGTGCAAATTACTCAATTGTGAATGACAAGCTGGGCAGCGGGTTTAGTAAGGGCGCGTTTGTCGACACAGACGGCGATGGCCTGCCTGATTCATGGGAGAATATTAACGGGCTGAATCCTGTTGATGCAACTGATGCTCAGAGCGATACGGACGGCGACGGACTGACGAACCTTCAGGAATTTCTGAATAATACGAACCCACTGCTTGCCGACAGTGATAATGACGGCTGGAGCGACTATGTCGAAATATACATTAAGCACACAGACCCCAATGATCCTGACACGGACAATGACGGTGTGAACGATTCACGCGACCCTGACTCAAAGAGCATTTATCACTTCGGCGTGAGCGAGAATTATTCTATAAGAAACGGTACCGGCATAAGCTCTGGCTTTAATGAAGGCGGAGGCGTCAGAAGCAGTGAAACATATTCCGGTGGCGACATCATCGGAGGAAATATTAATGGGACCCTTGCCAGCAACCCTACTCTTACAGTGGAACCGGACACGGTCAATTTTGATAATGCGGTTGTAGGTAATCCGTCATCCGTTACCCTCGTCATACAGAATGAGGGCGTTGATAACATCGTCATAGGGACTATTACTATTACAGGTAAAGATACCATAGAGTTTACTTTGCAGAACGATAACTGCTCCAACAGAATCCTGTCACCATTCATTGCCTGTACAGTCCAGGTGGTGATGTTACCGAAGTCAAACGGCGCAAAAGGCGCAATCCTGACTATTCCATATAACGACTCAGAGGTAAAATACAGGACCGTTTCAATGGCCGGGATTGTAATTCCTGATGCTGTTCCACCGGATACGGTTATAATCATGAAGCCGCTGAATCCTTCAAATGAAAATTTGGCGACATTCAATTTCACCTCTACAGAGGTCAACTCAACCTTTGAATGCAGGAAGGACAGTGATGCTTTTACCACCTGTACAAATCCGATAGGATATGTCTATCTTGCAGATGGAGAACATACATTCTCTGTAAGGGCAACTGATGCGGCAGGGAATACGGATTTATCGCCTGCGGCTTTCACATGGACGGTTGACACCATAAAACCGGCCTCTGCAATCACGTTGCCACAAGACAATTCAGTGGTTATAGGAACTATATTTACCATAAAAGGCACATCCTCTGACACAGGGACAGGCGTGCAAAAAGTTGAAGTCTCATCAGATGGAGGAACAACATGGGCCCTTGCAACAGGCACAACATCATGGAGCTTTGCATGGACAATTCCAGCAAACGGCACATACACAATTAAATCACGCGCAACAGACAGTGCAGGGAATGTTGAAGTATCAGGAGCAGGGGTATCCGTAACGACTTATGCCGGATACGCGATAGCTGTTTCCGGCTCCGGCTACAATTTCCCGGAACCAGGCTTCAGGGCAAGTTTATCTCTGAATGTTAACGGACTGTCCCTTGGAACAAGCTGGTTGAAATATTACTATTCGAAGCTGAGACTTAATTTTGTAAGCACATTAATTAACGGGATTTCGGTTTCAGGGAATAAAGTAACAATTACAGGCACAGGCACGGTAAACGGAATTCCCGGCTATACCTTTACAGTGACAATAACTGATGGCAACCCTGATGAATTCAGCATAGAGATTAGAAATCCGGATGGAACGCTTTATTTCAGCGACGGTCCAAGGCCGCTGAGCGGTGGAGATTTCAGGATAGGTACAGTTCAATATCAACTGAATACATCTGTTACTCCGTTAAACGCTGGGGATGTCGATCCGGATTGTCAGGGAGGTTGCTGGTATGACAGCGGACTCTTCGTGACCTTAACGGCATCTGCTAATAACGGCTATCAATTCAGCAACTGGACGGCATGTGACGCGGCCTTTGCCAATACCTGCACTATGACAATGAATGCCGATAAAAACGTAACATCAGCATTCTCATTATGTTCTGCTCCTATAATGATTATGAGGACAACGCCTCTTTACTATTCTACCCTTCAGGATGCATACGACGCTGCAAGTGATGGGGAAATAATAAGCAGTCAAAGTGGACTGTATACCGGGGACCTTAACATTAACCGCAATATCTCGGTGATATTGGAAGGCGGATATAACTGCGATTATTCAGCCCGGACAGGGACGACATCCCTTGACGGAATGATAACTATAACTGACGGAGTAATTACGATAGAGGATCTTGAGCTGCAATAAAAATAGAGGAGCAATCCATATGAAACAGAAAAAGTTATTGACGGCTATAGCAGCAAGTATGATCTTATTAATTGCTTCCATCACATTTGCGTCTCCACATGCAAGCATCATATATCAGGAGACGGAGATACAAAACGGGCTATGGCGTTATGATTATACTTTCACTAACACATCTGATGCTAGCGAATACCTTTATAGCGTATGGCTCGACTTTGACCGGTCAGCAACGGTCACGGGTTTGCCGCTTCCAACCGGATGGGATGGAACGATGTGGGCCAGTGCGAATACGACTGCGTATTTAGATACGTCCTCAACGGGATTTAGTTATGATATTCCAGCAGGGAATTCAAAAAGCGGTTTTGGTTTTACGATTAATTATCAGGCGGGCAATATTCCGTTTACTGCCTATTTCGATGACCATGCAGGGAATATATCACCACTTTCAGGCACTACAACCCTTGCGCCTGAGCCACTAAGTTCACTCCTGTTTTTATCCGGCGGAGCAGCGCTGATTGTAATAAGAAGGTTCAAAGTAAAAGGATAAAGATAAGGCTGGGTCCTGCCTTCGGTAGCTAAATTTCCCCAAGTATAACTCTATGAGTGGATGTTTGAATAATTTTAATGCTCACTGTATTATAAGGACTAATAATTTTCACAGAAGTAAAGGAGAATAAATCAGCAAATGAAAAATATATTAAAACTGGGGCTACCCAAGGGAAGCCTGCAGGAATCAACACTGAAGTTATTTAAAAAAGCGGGGTACAATGTTTCCGTCGGCGAACGGTCATATTATCCTGACTTTGATGACACGGAAATACAGGCCATGCTCATCCGGGCGCAGGAGATGGCGAAATATGTTGATGACGGAGTCCTTGATGGCGGTCTGACCGGGAAGGACTGGATTCTGGAGCAGGGGGCTGACGTTCATGAGGTCGCAGAGCTTAATTATGCCAAGGGAGGACTGAGGCCTGTAAAATGGGTCATCGCAGTCCCGAATGATTCAAAGATAAAGTCTGTAAAGGACCTGAAGGGCAAGCGCATTTCAACTGAGCTTGTCGGTTTTACAAAACAGTACCTCAAATCCAAAGGCATAAAGGCCGATGTGGATTTTTCATGGGGAGCGACAGAGGTGAAGCCGCCTCATCTTGCCGATGCAATCGTTGAACTGACGGAGACAGGTTCATCGTTAAGGGCCAATAATCTTAGAATAATAGAGACCATCCTTGAGTCAAGCACCAGGTTTATCGCGAACAAGAAGGCGTGGAGGGACAAATGGAAGAGGCAGAAGATGGAAAACATTGTGCTTCTTCTGAAGGGCGCGCTTGCTGCGGAAGAGAAGGTCGGTCTTAAAATGAATGTGCCTCAAGGCTCGCTGAAGAGGGTAATGAGCCTGCTCTCATCGTTGCACTCACCTACTATATCTCAGCTCTCTGATACCGGCTGGTTTGCCCTTGAAGTTGTAATCAATGAGAGGACTGTCAGAGACATTATACCCAAGCTGAAGTCTGTCGGCGCGGAAGGGATCATCGAGTATCCGCTGAATAAGGTCATACCGTAAGAGAGCTGTGATGCTATTTCAGCATTTCTTTTAATATGTCCCCGATCGGTTCGAGTTCCTTCTTTTTCTTATCGCTCTGTTTGTCCAGATATTTATCTATATATCTGTCCGCCTCTTTTTTAATGATGCGTTTGCCGGCCTTTTCAATATCCACCCTGTAAGACGGTTTTGCAAAGGTCCCGGAGACCTTTAAGGGGACCATGCCCCAGCCTGCGTCGTTCTTTATGTACCTGCCTATGTTTGAACCCATCGCCCTGTTAGTGAGCCGGGGAGAGAGCTTCAGATCAAAGGCCAGGTCGAGCGTTTCGTTCAGGCCGATATTGCCTTTGGGGTCCATTGCAAGATCATCAGAGGTAAAAATACTGTCCAGCCTTGCGACACCATTTTTGACCCCCACTGTTCCGTTTGCCTGCCTCAGGTTGATTGTCTCAAGCTCCTGGATATTGAGAAACTGCGCAAGGCCCTTTGTTAAATTTGCGTCTGTAAGCTTTCCTTCTTTTATGTTGAAGTCCGTGTCGGCAACAAGGTTTTTCTTTATGCTCTCCATCAGGGTGCCTGAGCCGTTCATTTTCAGATTAAGGTTAATCAAGCCGAACACCGTGTTCTTTGCCTTGGGGAAAAAGGTATTTACGATTTCATCAGCGTGCAGGGAATCGATATTGCCCGTAAGGTTATATGCGTAACCCGGTTTTGAGAGATCAATAAGGCTGTTTACCTTCAGCGCTCCTTTTCCTGCCTTTGCAGTTAGCTTTGGAATGTCGAGCCGGTTGTCCCTGAATTTGTACTGCATATAGAAGTCAGTCATGTTCATATTGCGGTACACCGCTGAATCTATCCTGATCTCACCGTCAGCAGTGAGCTTGAGATTCAGCGGCGCGACCTCTTTCGAGGGCTTTTCAGGGGTGGACTTTCCGGCAGAGGTTTTGTCCGCAGGTTTTCCGGCAGGTATAAGTGCATCAAGAGAGAGTTTCTTTGAATATAGATTGAGATTGATCTTCTGGTCTTTCATATAATCCCTGACAGTGCCCTTTATCTCTGCGGTATTTTTATCAATGGTGGCCCTCAGGTCTATGTTCATTAAGGCTTTGTCAAATTTTACATTGCCGTCCAGCATGGCGTTTATCTCGTTGTAAATAATGCCTACCCTGTCCAGCGCGACATTGCCGTTTGCCTTCAGGGTCTCTGTCTTTTTGATCTCGCCAACAAGTTTGATGTCAGCCGCGATTTCTCCGGACAGGACGAGTCCTTTCAGGTCCGCAAAGAGTGCTGCCAGATTCTGGACCTCAGATGTTTTTACCTTCGGAATGTTTACCGAGATGTTGACCTCAGGCGATGTCTTCATGTTTTTGATGTCCCCTTTTAGCGACGCGAGTATCTCCCGGATTTTCAGGTCGGCCCTGTCTACCCGGATATCTTTTGATTCCAGGTTATAATTTACTGCGTATGTAAGGCCTGCGGGGATGTTCCGGACATGTTTTTCAGACGGTTTTTTAAGGGTGATTTCATCCACCTTCAGGTCCACAGTCCCTTCTGAAAATATATTCGATCCGTCCGTGCTTTTGATGCTGATATCGATATCAGCAGTGCTTTTGATATCAGGCAGTTCCTTCATGGCATCGGCAAACGAAAATTTAGCGTCCTGTACCGCGATCTTATTTACTGTCAGTGAAATGGGAAGTCCCCCTGCCTCATCCGGTTTTACTTCTTTGACCTCAGGCCCTTCTTTTTCCCCGATGCCCTCAAAATTATACTTTCCATCCGGGCCGCGCTCAATCTTTACCGCCGGGGAAACTAATCTCAATTCGTCTATGACAACCCGCTTTGAAAGTAGGGGGAGCAGTTTGAACTTAAGCACGAACTCTTTGCATTTCGCAAAGTCGCGGGTTTGATCAGCTTCCCTGATAGAGAAATCACTGAGGCCGATGCCCTTGAATATGCTGATGCTTATTTCACCGATCTGTACCTTCCTGTTCAGGGCCTTCTCGGCATACGGGACGATAAATCCCTTGACCCTTTCCGGGGTAACGTAGATTTTTATAAACACCGCAAAGGCGATTATAAGAACGGCAATTGCTGAGACGGTAATAATCAGTATTTTTTTCATATGTCCTTGGTAGAGAATTTATCATGGAATAGCGGGATATGCAAGCGGTGCGACAGGGAACTGGGGGAAGAAGCCCCTGCTAACCCCATTAAGGGGCCATTATTTCTAAATTCTTTCCGGCGCGAAGCCGTCGGGAGATCATCGGGCTGAAATCTTGTAAATATCACCTGCCTGAAAATCTGCAACATAAAGATTCCCTGCTTCGTCCTCGCCAAAGGTCGTGATTGAAATATCGGTGTCAAGAAGGATGGCGCTTTCAAAGCCGGTCCCGCTTTTTCTGATAGCGCGGATTTTCCCGGAGCAGTAGTCGCCGAAGAAATATATTCCCTGCAAGGCATTAAACTCCGTTCCCCGGTAGACCATCCCGCCGGTGACGGAACAATCGCCTCCAGAGTGGGTGTATTCCGCAGCCGGGAGTACAAGGCCGGCCCTGTTGCACGAGGCGGTCCGAAAACAGCTGCTGCCCTCCATGATGTTCCATCCGTAATTCTCTTCCCCCTTGCTTGTTGAAGCCTGAAAATCGATCTCCTCAATCGCAGACTGTCCAACGTCCCCGATAAAGAGGTCGCCGGTCAGGCGGTCAAAGGAGAACCGCCAGGGGTTTCTGAGCCCGGAGGCCCATATCTCCCCGCGCCCGCCCGCCGTATTTACAAACGGGTTTGAGGCCGGGATGCTGTATCCTGCTGCGGATGGATTGGATTCTACGTCGAGCCTGAGGAGCTTGCCGAGAAGGACCGAAAGATTCTGCCCATTGTTAAACGGGTCACCTCCGCTTCCGCCGTCGCCAGGGCCGAAATAAAGAAAGCCGTCAGGCCCAAAGGCAATCTGGCCTCCGTTATGGTTCGCAAAGGGCTGGGCCACGCTGATTATGATCTGCCCGGAACCGGGATCAGCAACGTCATGGTCGGCTGTAATCCTGTAGCGTGCAACCACCGTAGCGCCTTTGTCCGCAATGGACGTGTAAACCACGTAGAAATGTCCTTTAGCAGAATACCCCGAAGGAAAGGCCACGCTGAACAGTCCCTGTTCTCCTCCTGTTGACAGGACTGTCTGCGAGATATCAAGAAAAGGGGGCTGCATAACGGAACCGTTTTTAATGATCTTAATACGGCCGGCCTTTTCTACAACAAATATCCGTCCGCTGCCGTCTCCGGCGTTCGTGATATGCACAGGCTGCCTGAAACCTGAAGCTAAAATGTCTGTTCCTATTTCCGGAAAAGAATGTGCCGGGTTTTGAGGAGCAGAAGAAGGTCCGTTGCCTACACTGCTGCTGCATCCAGCGTAAAAGGCCACTCCCGTCAGAATTATAAGAACGGCCGCAATTTTTTTTACAGGATATCTCATGTCTTGTGCCTCATATTTTAATTTACAACAGGGGGCACAGCACGCCGTGCCCCTACAAATTCAATTATAGTCTGCTCAGGCGGGTTGTCAACCATGGCGTAATGCATCTATAAATAAAAAATAACTATTGACTTCCGCTGTAAATAAAATACAATTCCTTTATAAGCAGATAATACGAAAGAAGGCGAAGCTGCATACGCCTTTTAGATATGGGAATGAAAGAGATGAACTTTTCCAGGAGGGATTTTTTAAGGACAGCCGGGACCGTGGGTCTTGCGGCGGCCTTCGGAGGGTTCCCTACCGACATATTTGCCGAAGGAAGACGCCTTTATAAATTCCCTGAAAAGACCGACCTCATACTGCTCACGTCGCGGCCCCCGCAGCTTGAGACACCTCTGCATTACTTTAAGGAGCTCATTACCCCGAATAACGCCCTCTTCGTCCGGTGGCATCTGGCTGATATTCCAGAGCGCGTTGATCTGAACGAGTGGAGGCTCAGGATCGGGGGCAATACTGACAGGGAACTGGAACTCTCCATGTATGACCTGAAGAAATTCGAAAGGGCCACATACACGGCAGTGATCCAGTGTTCGGGCAACGGAAGGAGCTTCTTTGAGCCAAAGATTGCCGGGGGGCAATGGCAGAACGGGGCAATGGGAAATGTAACATGGTCAGGCGCCAGATTGAAAGATATCCTGAAGCAGGCAGGTATCAGGGCCAACTCTGTAGACGTGGTATTTGACGGGCTGGATTCAGGGCCGCTTCCCAAGGTGCCGGACTTTTTAAAAAGCCTGCCGGTCGACAAGGCTGTGGAGGACGATATAATGATCGCCTATGAGATGAACGGCGAACCACTTACAATGCTTAACGGTTTCCCTGCAAGGCTGATCGTGCCTGGATGGTATGCAACTTACTGGGTAAAGGCATTGCGCGGGATCACGGTCGCGACAAAAAAGTATGAGGAGTTCTGGATGAAGCCTGCTTACCGTATCCCGGACAATCCCTGTGCCTGTGTCCCTCCCGGATCAAAGCCGGACAGGACCGCTCCAATTACCAGGATGAACACACGCTCTCTTGTTATTGAACCGGCTGCAGGAACGTCGCTGAAAGTAAACAGGGCAGTCGATATCATGGGCATAGCCTTCTCAGGCGGATACAGCATCAAAGACGTAATAGTCTCGGTCGACGGAGGGAAGACATGGAGGGAAGCTAGATGTGGAAGGGACATGGGCCGCTACTCCTGGATACAATGGTCCCATACATGGAAGCCGGATAAAAAGGGGAAATACACTATCATGGCCCGCGCCGCAAACAGCATAGGCGAATCCCAGCCCTTTGAGAGCCTCTGGAACCCGTCGGGTTATATGTGGAATAAAATTGAAGGCCTCGAAGTGAATGTTGTTTAGGAATACACATATGAAAAATATAATTATGTTGATTGCAGTACTGATGTCAGTTGTTTTTATGCAATGGAATGCCGAAGCGATTGAGACCGAAGACAAGGGCGCTGTTAAGTCGATTGTCCTCCCGGTGATTGAAGTTGATCTGAAGGAAGGCGCAGGCAAAGACAAGGCCGACGAATTCTGCAATATCTGCCACAGCGCTGATTACATAACCATGCAGCCCCGGTTTCCAACGGATGCATGGTCTGCCATAGTCCATAAAATGATTGTCGTATACGGCGCGCCTGTTAATGAAGACGATTCAAGGACCATCATCAATTACCTTTCATCAAATTACGGCACCGGGAAATAAAAGCAGTAGATCCCCTGTCTTCCCCGGCATTTCATTTCTTAACATATGCCGCGAAATAACCAGACAGATATAGTTAATTGACCGAATGTCATAAATGTACCAGTCTAAGGCGAGTAGGGGCGCACTCATAACTTCTTAAATTAAAATGATTCTAATGTAGAATCCGTTCTGGCATGTTGATTGCATTGTTTAATCTGGTCCGCAGGAACAACATACGGGGACTTCCCAAGGGTCAGAAATATACAATCACTAGTGAGAAAGGCTGGATTGCTTTAAGCTGGAATGAATTTATTTGCGTCAGGAAATATAAAAAGTAATCGTAGTTATATCTTAATAATTACCTGGACATTTATTTTATTATCTTCAGTTACAGCCATTGCCGGCACCGTAACACTCTCCTGGGGCCCGCCTTTAACAAACGAAGACGGAACAGCCCTGACCGACCTGGCAGGGTATAAGATATATTACGGCACATCCTCAGGCGATTATATGTACAGCATAGTTGCCGGCAATGTATTAACTTATCAGATTTATGACCTTCAGGATAGACTTGCCTATTATTTTACCGTTACGGCTTATGATACATCCGGAAATGAAAGCATATCCTCCAATGAGGTATCGCGTTATATTCTCCAATCCCAGTTTTATGGACTTCCTTCCACTGGAACATGTGAAGGCATATGCGGTGTTCAAAGCCAAAATGGATGCTGGTGTGATGACCAATGTAATCTATACGGCGACTGTTGTCCGGATTACGAAGCGTTATGCTTAACGCCCCAACCGGTTGACGCAGGCAGCGGTCCTGCTCCTGCTAATGCTAATGCTTGCGGCACCGGCGCTGACTGTCCTGATTATCTCGATATATATGCCGATTTGTACCAGTGTAATTTAAGCTCTGCGAATTTGTTCGTCGTTGACCTGTCTTATGCCTGTTTGCAGGGGGCGGTCCTCACAAACGCAAACCTGCATGGCGCCTCCCTGATGTATGCCGACCTGAGCAATGCGGACCTGAGAGGAGCTTACATGCGCTCTACCGACCTGTCGGGCGCAAACCTTAACGGCGCCGACTTGACCGGAGCTGTCCTGGATAATGTTATATGGTGGAACACGTATTGCCCTGACGGCACTAACAGCAGTAAAAATAATAATACCTGTGCCGGGCATTTATTCTAGCAGGTTGCTGAAGAACTCAGTGCAAAGAAAAACACCTCTTTTTATGTTTACGCAACTTATAATTTTGGTAACTTCTGCGAGTTTTATACTCCACTTTATCGCCGTTTGATGCTTTTCACGGCTGATTTATCGTTCTCTGATCGTACTGCTTCCGCTTCTCTCCCAAGGAGTTTCGCCATTCTCATCAGATTGTATGCTGTCCCTACCAGTAGAGCCTGAAGCTCTGTCCGCTCCTGCCCTCGAAACCGGCTCCTTCTGAATCCCCAAACTGTTTTGAACCATCCAAATATCTCTTCAACTCTCTTGCGAATTTTCTGACTAACTGCATATCCTTCATGCCGTGTTGTTCGCCCGTCTATTGCTGAACCGCCCCGTCTCTCTTCATTTGCTGCTACATGCGGCGTTACTTTCTTCTCCCGAAGCTTCTCAACAAATCCCTTCGTATCATATCCTTTATCCGCTCCCAAAGTTCTTACCCTTATCCCTTTTCCCTGCTGCTCTTCTATCATATCTATTGCCCTTTCTCATTAACAACGCCTCAGGATCGCTCTTGCAACTATGCGTCTCGTTCTTCCGCTTTTCCCCTCGAAAATCTACTCCAGGGTTGCCCTTGTCGTCATCTGTGTTCGGTATATCTTTGGGCTACGAAAACTCTTCATGCTCGCCCACGCCTCTATCAGACTGCTGTCTACTGTGAAATGTTCATCTGAAAGCAAGCTCTCCTGCCGCGCATATCCCACCACTGCTTCAAAAAACTTCTCCGCTATCCTGTGCTCAAGCAGACGGTCCCGATTCTTTGTGAAGGTCGTGGCATCTAAGGAGGCTTCTTCCATGTTCATCCCCAAAAACCACCGAAATAGTATGTTGTAATCCAGCATCTCGCAAAACATACGGTCTGAACGCACTGAATACAACGCTATCAATAATTGTGCCTTCAGTAAACGTTCCGGCGGTACCGACGGTCTCCCCATACATAACAACAGACGCTGCTTATTTTTTTGCACTTTAAGATTGCATGTAGGATTTAATAAGTATTCAATGTTTATTCAAAAAACTGGAAAATGCTACAATGATATATTGGCATGTTTTCTTAGCGTTCTGGCAGATTTATATCAAATGATAAATAGAATCTTTCAGAGAGTACTTGCATTATCCATCTTTCTGTAATCGCAATAGTTAAATAAAAATCAAATAGTCAGGAGGTTAATTTGAGGATTAAAATATTAATGGTTACAATGCTTGTCTTGTTGTTTGGCGTCAAAGTATTTGCAGAAGATGTAGTGATTGACGGGAATGGTAATCTTCAGATCGGCACATTAAACAATTATGGGAACCTGAAAGTTACCGGGGCATCCGGTGAGCACGGGGTAGTTGGTGAAACCAGCGGGACCGGGGCAGCAGGTGTGTATGGGAAAACCGGACCAAATATTTATGATGATTACGGTACTCTTGGGGAATATGATGGAATAAATTATTATGGAGTGCATGGTAAGAGCAGTACTGGCCTGGCAGGGTTCTTTGAAGGAAACGCGAGTGTAACTGGTAATTTAACTGTCTATGGAACTATTACAGGTGAGACCGATCCTTCTGTAAATGCGAGCGTAAAAGATGGAGTTGACTGGACTGAGATTATGAGTATCCCTGCTGGGTTTGCAGACGGGATAGATAATGCTGATGGTAGCGGTATATGGAATCAAAATGCTGCTGATATTTACTTTAATTCAGGTAATGTCGGCATCGGCACAATAGCTCCTGCAGGGAAGTTGGATGTGAATGGTGATATTTGCCTTGGCAGTGTTTGCCGTACAACTTGGCCGTCGGGGGCAGGCACGGGAGCATTCACTGATACTGGCACTACTGCTTATTACAATGGGGGTAATGTCGGGATCGGGACTAACAGTCCGGTACCTCTGGTAAATACAGATACCAGAGTTCTTCACATAAGACAACCGGTGGCCTTGCTCGATAATGCGTCAGCAGCTGTACGATTAGAAATAGAAGGTATTGTCAATGGTGGCATAACAAGTGCCTATAATAAAGTTAGCGGGGAAGGAGGCATATTCGTTGGCACATTGAGTAATCATCGAGTTGGATTTATCGCCAACAGTATGGAAAAGATGACACTTGCGCCAGATGGCCACTTTGGTATTGATACGACATCCCCTCTTCAGCCGCTTCATGTTCAGGGGAGTGCGTACATCTCTGAAAATCTGGGTATAGGAATATCTTCTCCTACCAATCGCCTCCAGGTCAGCGGGACCGATGCCTTGTTGTCGTCAGGCACAGGCGATTTCCGTTTAAAAATATCAAAAAATTCTGTTTCAAACACTTCTTCATTAATTTTCCAGGATAATTTTTCCGGGCGTGCTGAGGTTGGACTGGCTGGTGATGATGATTTTCACATTAAAGTGTCTGCAGACGGCACTTCATTTATTGATGCCATAGTTATTGGCAATAGTGGTAATGTTGGGATTGGGGAACAGGGGTCTGGAGCTAAGTTCAAAGTACTAAAAACCACTCCCAACTCCTATGCTATTTTTGCTGAAAGTCTTGGTGATAACGCCAATGCTATTGGCGTAGAGAAAGATGGTATAGGCAGTGCAGTATATATTTACAAAAAGGCGGGAGAGTCGGGGAATAGTATCGAGATAGACCATTATAGTAGTGACAATGCTTTAGTAATTAGATCAGGGGTTTCTGAAATCTTAGTGGTAGAGAGCACCGGCGATGTTGCTATTGGCTCTGCGAGCGCAACAGCAAAGTTAGATCTGAATGGTCCGACTGGATATAATCAACTGAGAGTAAGGACCCCATACACACCAACGAGCACTAATGATCCTAATGGCAATATTGGTGATATTGCATGGGATGATAATTATATGTATATAAAAACAAATGCAGGTTGGAAGAGATCACAACTGAGCACATGGTAGAAAATAATGTGCCTATCTCTTGACTATTCCTCCCCTGCAGGTTATATTTTTGTGTGCCTAAAAAATATAAGCCCATATCATTAAAAAACATAAAGACCTGCGGGTTGAAATCCAGAAAGAGCAAGGTCGCGCTCGATGAAGTCGGACAGCCGTTCAGCAGGGGAAGTTTCAATGGGTTTATCGGCAGCCTTCCTGACATACTTGCAGCCAAAGACTTCAAGGCAGTAGTTACCGCCATTGTTAACGCTAGAAAGAAAGACAGGCCCGTGGTCCTCGGCATGGGTGCGCATCCTATAAAAGTCGGCCTTTCACCAGTCATCATAAACCTGATGGAGAAGAAAGTGATTACCGCGGTTGCGATGAACGGGGCCTGTATTGTTCATGACTATGAACTGAGCCTGATAGGGCATACATCAGAGGACGTTGCGTCGGAATTATGCGATGGGTCTTTTGGAATGGCAAAGGAGACCGGGCAGGGACTCAATAACGCAATTAATAAAGGTGTGAAAAACGGTCTTGGTATCGGACAGGCAGTCGGTGAGCACATTCTTAACAGCAGTGCTTCGTATAAGCAGCTCAGCATACTCGCGGCTGCGGCGAGAATGGAGATGCCTGTATCTGTCCATGTTGCGATAGGCGCCGACATCATTCACATGCATCCCCAGGCGGACGGGGCCTCTATCGGAGAAGGGAGCCTGAGGGACTTTAAGCTCTTCTGTTCAGTTGTCTCGGACCTCAGGGGCGGTGTTTATATTAATCTCGGTTCAGCGGTCATTCTGCCGGAGGTGTTTCTTAAGGCTATTGCCGTCGCAAGAAACCTGAAACATAATGTCAGGGATTTCACTACAGTGAACATGGACTTTATACAGCATTACAGGTGCCGGGAAAATGTCCTGAAGAGGCCTGTAATGTCCGGTGGAAATTCATATGCCCTGACCGGGCATCACGAAATCATGTTTCCGCTATTGGCGGCTGCGGTCATGGAAGAAGTAAAATAAAACAGGAAGAAATATATGAGACCGGTTGTTGATGAAGATTTATGCATAGGATGCGGGAGCTGTGAAGAGATCTGTCCGAGCGTCTTTCAGGTCCTTGACGGGATATCCAAAGTCATTGATCCGGAAGGATGCGAGTTTCAGGACTGCTGCGAGGCAGCTGAGGAGAACTGCCCTGTTGAGGCCATAAAGCTTGTTGAGGACGAATAATCTATAATCTGAAAATCCCTCTCAATTATACTTTCGTATGAAAAGTTTTATTATTAAATCCATTTTATTGGCGCTGGTAGTAATTATCGGCGTTCTTATCGGCGCACAAACGGCCCTTATCAGGGGTGTTCCCAGGATAGAGGAGATCAAGGGATTTGTGCCGGCCGCTTCTACCAGGATTTATGCTGATGACGATACCCTGATCGGAGAGTTCAAAGTTGAAAAGGGGGTATATGTAAAAATAGACAGGATCCCGGAGCATTTGCTAAAGGCGGTAGTGGCGGTTGAAGATTCCCGTTTCTGGCACCATAAGGGGGTGGACTATCTCGCGATTATAAGGGCGGTATTAAAAGACATCCTCGCCGGAAGGATAAAGGAAGGCGCAAGCACGATAACGCAGCAGCTGGCAAAGGTCGTGTTTCTGTCCCCGGAAAAAACCGTCATAAGAAAGCTGAAGGAGGCCACGCTTGCCTACAGGCTTGAGAAAAACCTGACAAAAGGAGAGATCCTTGAGCTTTACCTGAATAAAATATACTTTGGCCGTGGGGCATATGGAGTTGAGATGGCCGCGCGGTCGCATTTCGGCAAGTCCGTTTCAGAGGTGACCCTTGCAGAGGCCGCCCTTTTATGCGGGCTTATAAAGGCCCCAAGCAGATATACTCCATATAACAACCTCGATATGGCCAAGAAGCGGCAGCTGATTGTCCTGACCAGGATGAAGGAAGAAGGCTATATAACCCAGGAGCAGGTCGATGAGGCATATCAGCAGCCTCTTTACCTTACAAGCGTAAGACAGGAACAGTATACCAACAATTACTTCCTTGAATATGTAAGAAAATATCTTGAAGACACATACGGGGCGGAGGCGGTATATAAGGGCGGACTCAAGGTGTATACAACTTTGAATAAGAAGATGCAGCTGGCCGCAGTAAATGCTCTAAAGGAAGGATTGCTGGCCCTGGATAAAAGACAGGGCTTCAGGGGGCCGATCGGACATAAGGACATCAACCTTCAGGAGGAGCTGGCGAAACAGGGCTCTTTTGACAAAGTCGTGATGAGGGAAGGGGACATCCTGACTGCAACGGTGCTGACGGTGTCTTCGAATCAGGCGACGGTCAAGGCAATGGGAATAGTAGGGCAGCTCTTTCTTGAGGACGCTCAGTGGGCTGACAGGCTTATTGATCCAAAAGGACGCCTGATAAGGAGACTGAGATACAACCTTTCGACTTTTTTAAGACCGGGGGACGTCATAAAGGTCAGGTTAAAGGAGAGGGGCGTTATCAGACCTGTATTTGCCCTTGAACAGGACCCACTCGTCCAGGGGGCCGTAGTCGCCATAGAGACTTCTACGGGTTATATAAGGGCAATTGTCGGAGGGTATGATTTTAATGAGAGCGAATTTAACAGGGCCGTGTCTGCCAGGAGACAGGCCGGCTCGGCCTTTAAACCGATTGTTTATGCAGCTGCCATGGATAACGGCTTTACGCCGGCAAGCGTAATTACAGATGAACCCCTTGTTTATGAGAGCGAAAAGTACGGCGACTGGAAGCCTGGGAATTATGACAACAAATTCCATGGGGCCACAAGACTGAGAGAGGGCCTTACCTATTCACGGAACATAATTACCATAAAACTTCTTGAAGAGATCGGCGTTAACAAGGTTGCCAGGTTTGCCGGTTCCCTCGGCATGGAAGGCCCTTTCCCCCGGAATCTTACCCTTGGACTCGGCAGCTTGAGCGTGAGTCCTCTTGAATTGACCTCGGCCTTCGGGGTATTTGCCAGGGGGGGAATAAAAATACCTCCGATTTCGGTGAAATATGTCGCTGATTCCGAGGGCAATGTCCTTGAGAACAATGTCCCCCAGGGGCAGAATGTTATAAGCCCGCAAACAGCATTTCTTGCCACTTCGATGCTTGAGGACGTGGTCAAATACGGGACCGGCAAGAGGGCAAAGGCGTTGAACAGACCGGCCGCAGGAAAAACAGGGACCACGAATGATTACAAAGACGCATGGTTTATCGGCTATACACCGGAATTAATTGCAGGCGTATGGGTCGGTTTTGATGACATGCGCACCCTGGGTCACGGGGAGACCGGGGCCAGGGCGGCCTCTCCTATATGGGTTTCGTTTATGGACCAGGCGCTTTCAGCCATTTCCCCCTATGACAGCGGTGACGCTGAAAAAAGGGCGTTCCCTGTGCCGGACGGCATAGTTACCGCTGTTATCGATCCAGTCACAGGGCTGCTCGCTACCAATGCCACGGATAAAATGGTAGAATTTTTTAAGGAAGGTACGGTACCCGCAATTCATGCGACAGATATTTACAGGAGTATGATACTGAAACAGAAAGAAGAACTCGGGATATTAAATAAGGGAAAAGATCTGGAGGGTGATTCAATCGATTGAAAGTTGCAGACCATTCGTATACTATATTGGAAAGTATATTGATATAAGGGAGGACGCTATGAAAATCATAATTCCTGTTTTAATTATTGTTTTAATGCTGGCGGTTTCTTTTTGCTGGGCAGACGAAGCTGCACTGAAAGAGGCATACTCCCTGTATTATAAAGGCAATAAAACTGCGGCTATTGAGAAAATGGAGGCTTATGTTAATGAGACCCCTGATCCGGCGGCATTGTATTTTTTAGGGTATGCCTATTATGAGAAGAAGGACATGGATAAGGCCAATGAATATTTCAGCAAGGCATTCCGTTTAAGGGATTTCTACAGCCCCATACCTCCGAAGGCAACTCAGTAACCGACCTTGTGAAGCTTCATGATATTTGATTTCCCCCCGAGTTCAAACGGCGAAGAGGCGATAATTACTATCGCGTCACCTTTTCTGGCAAGTCCCTTCTGAAGAAGTATTTTTTCCGATTCCGATATCATTTCATCCGTGTTCCCGGGGAACTTCATGACATAAGGACCAATCCCCCAGTAAAGATTCATTCTCCTGCGCATATTTTCGCTGACGGTAAAACCTGTAATCGGGGCGCAGGGCCTGAATTTTGACACAAGAAGCGAGGTAAACCCGCTGCGGCTGAAAGATACTATCGTCCCGGCGTTTATATCCAGGGCAGCTGAACATGCAGACTCGGCAAGGGCCTGGGCAAAATGTTTTGAAACAATGTCCGGTGAGTACTTTTGAATTTTGCTCTCCTCTGCCGACCTGATTATGCGGTCCATCATTTTCAGCGCCTCCACGGGATATTTACCGATGGAGGTTTCCGCTGAGAGCATGAGTGCGTCGGTCCCGTCAAGCACTGCGTTGGCAACATCCGCTGCCTCTGCCCGCGTAGGCGTCATATGGCCGGTCATGGACTCAAGCATCTGTGTGGCTGTTATAACGGGTTTCATTGCGGCATTGCATTTATTAATAAGGTCCTTCTGAATGAGCGGGACGGTCTCCGGCGGTAATTCAACTCCGAGATCGCCCCTCGCAACCATGATGCCGTCCGCGGCCTCAATTATCTCATCAATATTATCAAGGGCCTGACGGTTTTCTATTTTTGCTATCACTGGGACATCGGCGCCCTGTTTTTTCAACCAGCTCTTGACCCTGAGGATATCACCTTTAGACCGGACAAAGGACATGGCCGCATAGTCGATCCCCATGCTTATCCCGAATGCAAGGTCCTCCCGGTCTTTCTTTGTAAAAACAGTTCCCGATATCTTTGTGCCCGGGAGGTTTACCCCTTTTTTCTCTCTCAGCAGACCGCCCTCCAGGACTTTTGCGAGTAACCGGCCCTTTTCTTTGCCGGTGACTTTTAACCGGAGCAGTCCGTCATCAAACAGTATATTGTCGCCCGGATTAACGTCCTTGATCAGATCGGGGTAAGAGACCTGTATCCGTTTATTGTCACCCAGGATTTTCTTTGTGGTAATAGTTAATGTCGCCCCTTTTTTAAGGACAGTGGAGCCGCCTTTAATTGCGCCTACCCTTATCTTAAGGCCTTTCAAGTCCTGCAATAACGCTACCGGAGCGTCATATTTACGGGCAGACTGTCTTATGGTTTGAGTGGCCTTTTTGTGTTCCTCATAGGTGCCGTGCGAGAAATTCATCCTGGCGACGTTCATGCCCGACCTGATCATCTTATCTATGACTTTACTGGAGCTGGTAGCAGGGCCTATGGTGCAGACAATTTTAACTTTTCGCATACGTTCTGTCTTTCATCAATCAATCCATTCCGGCGCTTTTGCACTCTTAAAGGCAGTATGCCTTTCCCATTGTTCCCCTCTTGACTTAAAATCAGAGCGGTAATGTGCCCCGACACTTCCTTTTCTAAAGAGGGCAGCTTCAGTAATTAAATGCGAGACCGTCAGCATATTTCTCAATTCAGATTCTCTGCGGTCATGGAAGGACGCGTTCATGATAAAATCCCATCTGTCCAGCCGGTTTCTTGCCGCGGTGAGAGATTTTTCGCATCGTATAATGCCCACTTTCTTCCACATCAGCTGTCTCAGTGAGCTTCGTATTTTGTCGGCGTCAAATGGTGCGGGAGATGTTGTGTCTGTCCCTGTTGCTTTCCTGTTGACCGGTTCTGGAGCAGCAGATTTCGTGCTCTCCCAGTTCAAATAACCGGCCGCTTTTTTCCCTGCCCTGGCCCCGAACACAAGTCCCTCGAGAAGGCTGTTTGAGGCCAGACGGTTGGCCCCGTGAACACCTGTGCAGGCGACTTCTCCGGCAGCGAAAAGGCCTTCTATGCTGGTTTCCCCATTAAGGTTTGTGCTTACGCCTCCCATGATATAGTGCGCGGCAGGGCACACCGGAATCATGTCCTCAGTAATATCAATATCATATTGGAGACAGGTGGCATATATCTGTGGGAAACGGTTCTTCACAAAATCTTTATCAAGATGCGTAAGGTCCAGATAGACGTGTTTTGCTTTTGTACGGACCATTTCAGATACTATGGCCCTTGTCACAGTGTCCCTGGAGGCAAGCTCCGCCATTTCATGATATTCAGGCATGAACCTCTTGCCATGAATGTTCTTGAGGACAGCGCCTTCCCCTCTCATGGCCTCGCTGAGCAGAAATTGCGGGGCCCCGCGGGAATACAGTGTTGTAGGATGAAATTGTATAAACTCCATGTCAACGATCAAGGCCCCCGCCCTGTAGGCGATTGCAATGCCGTCTCCTGTTGAGATCATCGGGTTTGTCGTTCGGGAATAGAGCTGTCCTGCCCCGCCGGTAGCAAGAATTACCGCTTTGGCAAAGATGTTGATGACCGAATTGCCTCTGAGCACCGTGGCGCCGATACACCTGTTGTCCTCGATGATCAGATCCAGGGTGAAGGCGAAATCATACCGCGAAATAGAAGAGTAAGTCCGGGCCTTCTGTATCAGCGCCCTCTCGACTTCCTTGCCGGTGGAGTCTCCGTGGGAGTGCAGTATCCTTCTCCTTGTATGCGCCGCTTCCATAGTAAAGGAGAGCCTGCTGCCCTCCCTGTCAAATTCAGCCCCCCATGATATGAGCTCAAGGATGTAGCCGGGGCCTTCTTCGACCATGGCCCGCACAGCGTCTTCCCTGCAAAGACCATCACCGGCCTTGATCGTGTCGTCGAAATGAATGCAGACCTCGTCTTCATCGCTCAGGGCCACAGCAATTCCTCCCTGGGCATAACCGGTCGAGCTTTCAGAGATTGTGTCTTTTGTCAGGACGAGAACACTGCCTTTTGACGCGAGTTCGATAGCGGCCCTCAGGCCCGCAACGCCGCCGCCGATAACAAGAAAGTCCACGGATTTGTTGGATGGGCCCATAATGGTATGAATATTAAAGTATTTAGACGGGTAAGTCAATTTTCAAAGCGGTCATTTGCGCTTCCTGAAGGTGATCCTGAATCCGGTCCCTTCTTCTTTGCGCAATTCGATTTCGCCCTGCAGTTGCTTGACCAGCGCATCGATCAGATTCAGTCCAAGCGATGACTTTTTTCTGGAATCCAGATCAACCGGAAAACCAACGCCATTGTCGGCCACAATCAATTCCACCATATCGTTATCGTATGACCGCATGCCCACTCTGACCACACCCTTTCTGCCTTCAGGGAAGGCGTGCTTCAGGGTATTTGTGACCAGTTCATTGACGCTCAACCCGCAGGGAATTGCTTCGTCGATACTTAAAGCAACATCATACACCTCTGTCTTCAAGGCGATCCTGCCGGGGTCTTTCACGTAAGACCTGAACATATCGTTCAGTATGTCCCTGAGGTAATCGCTGAAATCGATTTTAGCCATATCTCCTGACCTGTAAAGTTTTTCGTGGATACGCGCCATCGTCTTTATGCGGGCCTTGGCATCATTGAGCATTTCCCTGTCAGGCATTTCCTTTGTATATTTGGACTGCAGGTCGAGCAGGCTGTAAATTACGGTCATGTTGTTCTTCACACGGTGGTGTATTTCCCTCAGAAGGACCTCTTTCTCTTCCAGGGAAGCCCTTATCCGGTCTTCCATCCTCTTACGGTCGCTGATATCATGGGCGACTTCTACAATGCCGAATAAACGGCCTTCGGAATCGTAAAGGGGAGTAGCGCTTATGATATAGTGGGCTTTCAGATTTTCCGAATAGAATTCCTCAAGATGTTTTTTGCCTGCAGTTAAGGTCATATGGTGAGGACAGTATTCCGGCGGTGCATCTGTGTTATGGAGCAGGTTGTAGCATAATTTACCAACAAGCTCTTCCTTTGGGACCCCGAGTTTTTCAGCCGTTGCCGTATTGGCCCTGATTATTCTGTATTGATTATCTATAATGAGAACGATATCCGGGATTGTATCAAAAGTCTTTTCCCATTCCTCTTTGGCCCTGAGAATTTCTTCCTCTGTTTTTTTGCGTTCAGTGATATCACGGGCGATGCCGACTGTGCCGATGATCGTGCCCTTATCATTTTTAAAAGGCGTCTTGATGGTCTCAATGAAATGCGACCGCCCTTCGGCATCCACATATGGCTCTTCTACCTGCTGTTGCTGCCCCACCGCCATAACATGGCGGTCGTCCGCGATATACTTTTCTGCCAGCTCCCGGGGCCATATGTCCAAATCCGTTTTTCCGGGCATTTCGTCGATCGGTACGCCACAGGCCCGGCTGTATGCCTCATTGACTATGACCAGGCGGCCTGCCGAATCCTTGACCCAGGCAAGGTCCGGGATGTTGTTGAGTAAGGCCGATAGCGTGTGATAAGTGCGGGACAGTTCCTCTTTGGCCCTGAATAACTCCGCCGAGTACTGCCGGGCCCGCGCTGTTTGACCGGTAATAAGATTTATGTATCCGGCAAGCATACCTGTGAACAGGACCCCGCCTGCAAGAAGCCACCATGCATACCATGTCTTATTTGATGAAATATAATCAGGTGTGGGAACGAACAGCACCAGCCACTGCCTGCCTCCAACATCAAATGTTCCGGAATAATGCAGGCCTTTAGTGAGTTCGTTAACGTCGGGAACCCTTGGGACCTTCACGGCCCGCGTACGCGTTGAATGAAAGTATAAGAAATTGTCATTGGGAGGAGCAGAATTGTCATACAGGTAAACATCGATGCCTTCGGGGACGAAAGAAGATATTGCCTCTTCAAGCAGGTCCCCTTCCCTGAAAGCCCCCAGTACAAAACCTTCGAGGTTCCTGCGCCTGGATTCGATTGAGTCTGCGGGCAGGCCCTTCCGGTAGACCGGCCGCAATATGAGAACGCCGTAGCTCTCTTCTTTTTTATGCGCAAGCTTAATTCTTGCAGTTGCAGTAACCTGTCCGGTATCACGCGCGAGGTTGAGCGCCGCAAGTCCTATCGGCTCTGATGAAAGGTCATAGCCGGGGACCTCTTCGTTTCCCTTATAAGGCTCAATAAAATGTATCGGGAAATATTCTCCGCGGCGGTCCGCCTTTACTATGACTTCCTGTGCATTTTTCTCGGTTATCTGAAAATCGGGAGGACCTTCCCTGCGGGCCTCTGCCTCGTAAACAGCTCGCCCGGAATCAGGCACGCGCGGCACCCATTCAAGCGCCCGGGTCCTTCCATAGTGTGACAGCAGTGTTTCAGAAAATACCCGGAACTCAGACCGGGTGACCTTTTCGGAAGCGGCGTATAATGCCTCTAACGCCTTGAGTTCCTGAAAATAATTATTCATTATATTTTTGAAGGCCATAAAACGGTTTTTGGCCTGTTCCTCAAATCCTGCCTTTATCCCGGCATCTTCCATGTTTCTTGTGTTAATGAAAAGGAAAACAGACAGGGCAATACCAATACAAAGGACCAGCGCCGGTGAAATAAAATGGAAAAAGCGGGAATCCCCGTGGAAAAATCCGGGGCTGGTTTCACTATGAGAAGAGCTATGATTTTCCATTACAGGTCTTACCCCACCGCCAAGACTGCCTTTAAAGAAACGGTTAATTTATAAAAATCCCCGAAGAGTTACTCCAAGGTATTATGTTCAATATTACTATAGAAAGCCTTGGTTGTATAGCAGGGATTCGGGTGAGGGGATTTAAAAGGCAAAACATCCTTTTCTCCACAGCTGCGGCTGCCGGTTTTTATTCAGGCGGCGGAATTGCCCGCCAGATTGCTGTCGATTGCTTTTTATCCGCTAATATGATATAAAATTACACTCTTTGCTCTTGCCCCAGCGGGGTGAGGGCCTATCTTTCCCCTGTGGAAAGAATAAATCCAGAAGGAGGCATTTGATGAATTATTATGAAGAGATGGTCATCATTGATTCGAATCTCGATGACACTGCAGTAGAAGAAACAGTCCAGAAAATCAAAGACGTAATCGTTAAGCAGGGCGGAGAGATACTTAAAGCTGAAGTCTGGGGCCGCCGGAAATTAGCTTACGAGCTGAATAAACACCAGAAAGGCAACTACGTTCTCCTGCTTTTTAAAGCCCCTCCCGCAACCATTGCCGAGCTTGAAACATTAAGTAAGGTATTGGACTCGATTATCAAGTTCATGGTCGTAAAACTCATAAAGAAAAAACAGATCGAGGCCGCGACAGCAGTTCCTCAAAAAGCACCTGTCAAGGAAGTCGCGGTTGAAACAAAGGCCGCAGAAACAGTCGAGGTCGCGCTGCAGCCGGAGGGCACAGAGAATGTTTAATAAAGTCATTCTTATAGGCAATCTTACGAGAGACCCGGAGATGAGATATACCCCGCAGGGTACATCTGTCTGTAATTTCGGCATCGCGGTCAATCGCAAGTTCAGGCAGGGGGATGAAGTCAAGGAAGAGGTCACTTTTATCAATGTGGTCGTATTCGGGAAACAGGCTGACACATGCGGGCAGTATCTGAATAAAGGCAGTTCCGTACTGGTTGAAGGCCGTCTTCAGGAGAGACGCTGGGAGACGGAAGACGGGCAGAAAAGGAGCAAGCATGAGGTTGTCGCCCAGGGCGTACGGTTTCTTTCGAAGAAGCAGGGCGCTGGTGACATGGAAGCCCATGGCGGCGGAGGATTTAATGCCGCGCCTGAAGAGACTACAGATATAGAGCCTTTTTAACCAAACAGGACAAATTAAAAAATAAGGAGTTAATAAATTGCGTTATAACAAAAGATTTCAGAGAAGAAAATTCTGCAGATTCTGTGTAGACAAGGTAGATTTTATTGACTATAAAGATATCAAGGTCCTGAGAGGTTACATTACCGACAGGGGCAAGATGCTGGCCGGCAGAATGACCGGCAACTGCGCCAAACATCAGAGAGAACTGACACGGGCCATTAAAAGGGCCAGGAACATAGCGCTTCTGCCGTTTATAGAGCAATAATGAGAGTCCCTAAAGGCTGGGCGCCTGTTTTATCAAAAGAGATTATTGAAGAGCTTCTGAAGAGGGAGCAGATCAGTCTGGTGATTCCCAAAGAACAGGCTGTTGCGCTCCTTTCAGAACTGGTTCTTGAAGAACTCATGGTAGAGGACAGGCTTAATGCGGAAGTGAGAGAGATGCTCAAGAAATATGATTCCGAGATAGAGAAGGGGAGACTTGACTATCGCAGGTTATTTGAGATGACCAGGCAGAAACTCATTAAGGAAAGGGACATCGTTTTATGAGGCTTTCTGATGACAAGATAAGCCATCTCACACATGTGATCCTTAAAGGGTTGCTGGGAAAGGGCATTGTCACCGCCCTTGATGAAGAAGGCCATATCAGGCGGGAAATCAAAAGGGTCATCGTTAACGAGCTGAAGATAGTGGAAAATATTGACGAATCCGTAAAAAAGAAACTGCAGTCCTACTCAAAGAAGATCCATGAGGGCGGTTCGGAATGGGAAGTCATGTATAACAAGCTCTATGAGGAAGAATCCGCTAAAAAGGGGAAGGGTTAGCTCACCCTTCTCTTCAAAACACTCGCCTGAATGAATTTGCCCAAATGAGGCCTGACTCATATTATCCTTTCAGTAAGTGTTCTTATTCACTCATGACTGTGCTCCTGAATATCCACTGCTGTGAAATTTCGTCATGATCTAAGCCGCACGGCTCTTGATTATGATCGTTTCATAAATTTATTTGAAATAGGGCCGAGGGTATGATATTGTGTTTTTACCGGTAAAAACACAATATCAAGGAGGAGAGTATGAAGCGTATGTCTCTGATCATGTCTTTGTTTTTCCTTGCAGGCATCTTCACCACCCCACTTTTTGCAGCAGATAATTTTAATTTGAGCATTCCGCTGCCGCTGACAGGCTCCCAGGCAAAGTTCGGCGAAATGGAGAAAAGGTCATATGAAATCGCCGCAGAGGAGATTAATGCTGCAGGCGGAATCAAGGGCAATAAGGTACTTCTCGAATTTGAGGATTCCCAGGGGAAACCTGAAATTTCAAGGGCCATTGCGGAAAAACTTATTGACGTCAGGAAACAGCCGGTCATAATAGGCGACTATAGTTCATCAAGCTCCAAGGCCATTGCCGCTGTGGCAGAGGAACGTAAGACACCCTATCTTGTGGTGACCGGGGCTGCTGACGACATTACCCAGCAGAACTATAAGTATGTGTTCCGCATGAACCCCTCGACAGCCTATTATTCAAGCGGACTCATGACATTTCTCAGCAATGTGGTCAAACCCAAATCCATCGCCATCCTCTATGAAAGCTCCGACTTCGGGACCTCAGGGGCGAAGGACATGGAGACCCAGGCCGGGAAAATGGGCATGAAGGTGCTCGTCAATGAAAAGTACGAGAAGGGGGCCGTTGATTTTAAGCCCATCCTTTCCAAGGTCAAGGCAGCCCAGCCGGATGTCATTTACATGGTTTCCTACGTCATGGATGCCTCTCTCCTTATGAAGCAGATAAAGGAGCTCAGGATCGATGCAAAACTTTTCGCCGGTGGCGCAGCCGGATTTGCAATACCCGAATTTATCGATAATGCAAAAGACGCATCAGAATATGTGGTCACCTCCACCCTCTGGTGCACCATGGTGAAATATCCCGGCTCCAGAGAATATGCGGAAAAATATAAAAAACTTTACGGCGACTATCCGTCATATCATGGAGCTGAAGCTTATTCGGCGCTTTATATATTAAAGAACGTGCTTGAAAGGGCAAAATCATGGACCCCTGAAAATATCCGTGAAGCTATGAAGGCCACTGACATGTTGACGGCCTTTGGTCCGATCAAGTTCGAAGACAAAGAAGGCTATCAGAACCAGAACTTTATGGACACCCTTGTCCTTCAGGTCATTAACGGTGAACACAACTGCATATGGCCGGAAAAGTACGCGAGCAAAAAATATATTTATCCGATCCCGAAGTGGAGAGAGAGGAAGTAAGGCAGAAACTGAAGTGATTAAGTGATGGGCAACCTGTCATTCCGGAACGATTCCGGATTGACAGAATACGCGCGACAACAGGGCAAAGAATGACATCGGTCCAAATCGAGGTTTTTCTCCAAACACTTATCGCGGGGCTCCTTCTGGGCGGCCTGTATGCCCTTATCGGACTCGGCATGACCCTCATCATGGGGGTCATGAAGATCATAAATCTGGCCCACGGCGAGCTCATGATGGTCGGTATGTATATTGCCTACTGGATGTTCGTGCTCTTTAACATCGATCCGTATCTCTCTGTGTTTATCGCTACCCCTGCACTGTTCTTTCTCGGAATCGCGATCCAGAAATTTCTTGTTAACCCGGTGCTGAAGGTGGAGTCCATCCTGCCGGAGAACCAGGTCATTCTCACAGTCGGCATAGGCATGGTACTGGCAAATCTTGCGACGGTCTTCTTTAAATCCGATTACCGCTCCACCCCGGTAGCTTACGCAACAAACGCATTTTACCTGAGTGATTTCTGGGAGACGTCGCCGATCGAGCTTTCATTATCAGTGCCATGGACGGTTTCGTTTGTCTTTGCAGTTGTCATTACCATCACGCTCTGGTTCTTTCTCGCAAAAACCGACACCGGCAAATCCATCCGGGCCACGGCACAGGACCTCGAAGCAGCGTTTCTCATGGGGGTGAATGTAAAGCTGATGCGTGTTATCACATTCGGCATCGGGGCAGGACTCGTCGGCGCTGCCGGATGCCTCTTTCTCCCTATCTACTATCTGTTCCCTTCACTTGGCGGACAGTTCACACTGATAGCCTTTGTTATTACCATACTCGGCGGACTTGGTTCTACCATAGGAGCGATAATCGGCGGGCTGGTCCTGGGGGTCTTTGAGTCCATGACCGCCACCTATATCGGCATGGGATGGGCCCCTGTCGGGAGGTTCGTTATATTCGTGGTATGCCTCATATTTCTGCCGGGCGGCGTGGCATCCTTACTAAAGAGAAAGAAGTTCGGCAAATGAAGAAATTCGCGCCTTTCATTATCCTGACTATTTTAGCTGTTATTCCCCTGACGGGATTGAGCACGTATATGCTGCATATCCTGATACTGGTCATTATGTGGTCTGCCATCGGCATGTCGTGGAACCTCCTTGGAGGATATTGCGGACAGGTGTCCTTTGGTCATGCGGCTTATTTCGGGGTCGGCGCTTACACCGCAGGCATCCTATATTCAAAGCTCGGGCTCTCTCCCTGGTGGGGTGTTCCCTTGAGCATCGTCGTGGTCAGTGTATTTTCCCTGGTCCTTGGTTTTATCGTGCTCAGGCTCAGGGGGCCCTTTTTTGCGCTTGCCACACTGGCAAGCGGCGAGGTCATGAGGATCACTACAGAGAACCTCGTTGATCTTACAGGGGGCGCCATGGGGATACTGATACAGAAACGGACATGGGTGGACAAGACATGGTATTTTTATATCATCCTCCTTATCGCGGCATCGACTTTTATTCTGGTAAGAAAGCTCATGGAGTCAAAACTCGGATATTATTTTGTTGCAATAAGGGAAGACCAGGACGCTGCCGAGTCTCTCGGAATAAATACCACTCTCTACAAGACGCTGGCATTATGCATAAGCGGGGTCCTCACGGGTATAGCAGGGGCCTTTTACACAAACTACATGGGCTATATCGACCCTCATGTAGCATTTGCACTGCATGACATATCCATCATAACTATCATGATCGTAATGGTAGGCGGCGTGGCCACATACTGGGGCCCCTTTGTCGGCGCATTGATAATGGTGCTGCTGGCTGAAGTGATCCGGTCCATGCCCGGACTCGGGACAGCCCATCAGACCCTCTTCGGCGTATTGCTCATCGTTATCATTATCTTTCTGCCGAACGGGATCGTAGGGGATTATAAAAAACTGAAAAGGCTTCTGGGCTTTCGGAGGGCCTCCACATGAGCATGCTTCAGGTAAAAGGGGTATCCATGTTCTTCGGAGGCCTCGCTGCCATCAGCGACGTCTCTTTTGATATTAAGACAGGAGAAATCGTCGGGCTCATAGGGCCAAACGGCGCGGGTAAGACAACAATGTTCAATGTAGTAAACGGTTTTTATCATCCCTCTAAAGGAGAGGTCTTTTTCATGGACAAAAAGATTTCCGGCCTGAAGCCGCATCAGATATGTAAACTCGGGATCGCCCGGACCTTTCAGGTAGTAAAGCCCCTGCAGAGGATGAGTGTTTTTGATAATGTGATGGCTTCTGCATTTTTAAGGGTAAAAACCAGGGCGCAGGCAGTGGAGATATCTCATGAGACCATTAACTTTACCGGCCTTCATGATGATACGGACGTAATTTCAAAGAGCCTGCCGTTAGGGAAAAGAAAGAAGCTTGAGATCGCGAGGGCGCTTGCCACACAGCCGGAACTGCTTTTGCTGGATGAGTCCTTCGCGGGGCTGAACCCGTCGGAGCTGGATGAGTCCATTGAGATAATAAGAAAGATAAAGGCAAGGGGCATAACCATCATGATTATTGAACATCATATGAAGGTCATCATGTCCATTTCCGACAGTATAGTTGTCTTAAATTACGGGGAGAAGATCGCCGAAGGCGCCCCTCATGAGATAGGACATAATCCGCTTGTTGTGGAAGCATACCTGGGAGAGGCGCAGAGTGCTTGAGATAAAAAACATAGACGTTTTTTACGGTGACGTCCAGGTGGTCTTTGACGTTGCCTTTGAGGTGAAAAAGGGCGAAGTGGTCGCCCTTATCGGGGCCAATGGAGCAGGCAAGTCCACTACCCTGAAGACGATCTCAGGGATACTGAGGCCCAGGAATGGTGAAATTGTCTTTGACGGTATTACGATTAATAAAATCGAACCCTACAAACTTATAGAGAAGGGATTGGCGCTTTGTCCCGAGGCGAGGCGGCTTTTTGTGGAGATGACCGTGGAAGAAAATCTGGATATGGGTTCGTTGAAGGGTGAGGCGAAAAAACTGAGAGAGAAGACAAAAGAAATGGTATTTGATTTTTTCCCCCGTCTCAAAGAACGCAGAAGGCAGCTTGCCGGGACTCTGAGCGGCGGTGAGCAGCAGATGGTCGCCATAGGGAGAGGGCTGATGTCACTGCCTAAACTGCTTATGTTCGATGAGCCCTCCCTCGGACTCGCGCCGATACTCGTACGCGAGATATTCGATATCATCAGGAAAATAAGAGAAGAGGGCACTACGGTCCTTATCGTTGAACAGAATACAAAACAGTCCCTTTCGATAGCCGACAGGGCATATGTAATGGAAACCGGGAAAATAGCGCTTCAGGGAACAGGCCGGGAATTGCTCAATGATGAGCATGTGAAGAAGGCTTATCTGGGAGTATAATTTTAGGAGGCAATTATGTTTGTATCCGACTGGATGACGAAAAAGGTTTTTACCGTCTGCTATGATGACAGTGTTACCGATGCAATAAAGCTGATGAAGGAAAAAAATATAAAGCACATTCCCGCAATAAAAGATGATAAACTCAAAGGCATAATCTCAGACAGGGACATAAAGGAGTTCTCACCTTCCAGGGCCACAACGCTGGATATCTACGAACTGCACTACCTCCTTGCAAAAGCGAAGGTCAAAGATCTGATGAAGAAAAGTGTAATCACAGCAACGCCTGAAACGCCTGTTGAAGAAGCGGCGATGCTCATGCACGATAAGAATGTAGGTTGTCTGCCTGTGGTGGAAAGCGGAAGGCTTGCAGGCATTATCTCTGATATGGATATTTACCGCGCGCTCGTTGATATTACGGGGGTCAGACATGGCGGCAACAGAATATTTCTTACCATTGAGGACAGGCCCGGTTCCATCAAAGAGGCGGCTGATATCATCAGGAAGCACGGCTTCCGTCTCCAGAGCATTCTCACGTCCTATGCAGGAGTGAAACCGGGTCACAGGGATGTTGTTATAAGGACAAAGGGGACAGGAGAATTCAAAAACATGAAGATGGAGCTGGAAGGGACTTTCAGTAATGTTAAGATAAGAAAGGGTTGAACCGATGGCACGCATTCCAAGTCCGAGCTACAGCATAACGGTCCGCGCGGAAATCGAGAACAGCATTGGAAAGTTTTCACAGATAGCAAATGTCATCAGTTTTGCAGGCGGAGATCTTGGCGCCATTGACATAGTCCGCGTTGAAAAGGGAAAGATAGTCAGGGACATCACTGTTAACGCGCGCGATGAGGTCCACGAAAAAAAGATCGTAAATTCCATCAGGGACATTGACGGAGTCAAAGTCCTCAGGGTAATGGACAGGACTTTCTCTGTTCACGAGGGCGGCAAGATAGAGATATGCAACAGGGTGCCTGTCAGAAACAGTGATGACCTTTCAAAAGTATATACCCCAGGCGTTGCAAGGATCTGCAGAGATATAAAAGAGAACCGCGCGCATGCATACCGCTATACAATAAAGGGCAATTCCGTCGCGGTTGTTACCGACGGCTCGGCAGTGCTTGGCCTGGGGGACATGGGTCCTGAGGCAGCCATGCCTGTCATGGAGGGCAAGGCCATGATCTTTAAGGAGTTCGCCGGAATTGACGCCTTCCCTATAGCGCTGAATACCAGAGATACTGAGGAGATCATCCGTACTGTGAAAAACATCTCGCCTGCCTTTGGTGGTATAAATCTTGAAGACATCGCTGCCCCGCGATGCTTTGAGATCGAAGCGCGTTTGAGAAAAGAGCTGGACATTCCGGTCATGCATGATGACCAGCACGGAACAGCCGTAGTAGTGCTGGCAGCTCTCATAAACGTGGCGAGGCTATTCAAAAAGAACATCAAAAAGTTCAGAGTGGTTGTGGCCGGAGCAGGCGCGGCAGGCTCTGCCACGGCAAGGATACTCCTCTTATTCGGTATAGCGGACATCATAGTCTGCGACAGGGGGGGGGCTCTTTATCATGGCAGGAGACAGGATATGGATGCTAATAAAAGGGCGCTTGCAAAGGTGACCAACCCGCGAAAGGTGAAGGGGAGTATCTCAACAGCCTTGCAGGGAGCAGATGTCTTCATTGGACTTTCGGCTCCCAACATCATAACGCCGGATGATATCAGGAGGATGTCGAAAGAACCTGTCGTCTTTGTTCTTGCAAATCCGGACCCGGAGATTTCACCTGAAGAGGCACTCCCGATTGTGAGAGTCCTTGCAACGGGAAGGTCTGACTATCCCAACCAGATAAACAACATGCTGAGTTTCCCGGGGATTTTCCGCGGACTGCTGGATGCAAGGGCGCATGGCATCAACGAAGAGGTGAAGTTTGCCGCAGCCGCTGCCATAGCCCATTCTCTCAAAGACGAAGAGCTGCATGAAGATTACATCATCCCAAGCGGTTTTGACAGGAAGGTGGTTTCAGCTGTTGCCCACGCCGTGGCCGAGGCTGCAAGGAAGACCGGCATTGCGGGGAAATAGCGTTTAATGAGCGGAATCTCTGGATTGATTTTGATTAATATATTAAAATTACCTCTGTGCACTCTGCTGACCTGTAATAAATTTCAGGGAGACTGATGCGGTTTCTTGAAAACACTGTAGGCAGGAAAATAGTGATAGCCGTTACCGGCCAGTTGATGGCCGTATTTGCCATATTCCATTTGCTGGGGAATTACTTTAATCCATATTCAATGAAATTCCCGGATATCGGCTCCTTCATTTGGCTAGCGCGTCTTGCCATGCTGTTGTCATTTGGCCTTCACACGTTTTTCGGGATACAGGCGGAGCTTGAAAACCACAAGGCCAGGACAGGACCATATGCTCTTAAGAAAAGTATCAGCACTACTTTTGCGGCAAAGACCATGATCTGGAGCGGCATCCTGTCCGGTGTTTTTATCATCTTTCATCTTCTGAATTTTACGTTTTCGGTTATTGATGAAAGTTTTCAGGACAACTATGCAGTTGCTCTTGGCTATACAATCGGACTGTCCGCTGTATGTCTGCACCTGTACCACGGCATCGCAAGTTTCTTCCAGACAATGGGATGGAACAGTGAAAAGAGTTTATCAGTTATCACAATGGCCGGCAAAGGGATGGCGCTGCTTCTCTTCGCGGGGTTTATTTGTATTGTAGTACTGAATAGAGTTTAGAGGTCGGTATCAAAAATAAAATGGATGAAAGCTATTTATGATATTAGACGGGAAATGTCCATCTGGACCACTCTCTGAAAAATGGGACAAACGCTGCCGGGAATTAAAGCTGGTCAGCCCTGCCAACAAGAGGAGATATAAAATCATAGTGGTAGGCGCCGGTCTTGCCGGAGCATCTGCAGCGGCGACACTCGGGGAACTCGGATATAATGTTGAGGCCTTCTGCTGCCAGGACAGCCCGCGCCGGGGACACAGCATAGCAGCCCAGGGCGGAATTAACGCGGCGAAAAATTATCCGAATGACGGCGACAGCATATTCCGCCTCTTCCATGATACGGTCAAGGGGGGCGACTTCAGGTCGCGGGAGGCGAATGTGTACCGTCTCGCGATGCTGAGCAATAATATAATCGACCAGTGTGTGGCGCAGGGGGTGCCGTTTGCGCGGGATTATGCGGGGTATCTTGATAACCGTTCATTCGGAGGGGCCCAGGTCTCGCGCACTTTTTACGCGAGGGGACAGACCGGACAGCAGCTGCTGCTCGGCGCTTACGGGGCACTTTCAAGACAGATTAAAGCAGGGTCTGTCCGTCTTCATCCGCGCACCGAGATGCTGGACCTTGTTCTTATAGACGGTGAAGCAAAGGGGATCACTGTACGGGACCTGGTGACAGGCAAGATAGAGAGTTACTCAGCTGATGCAGTCTGCCTCTGCACAGGGGGCTATGCGAATGTCTTCAATCTTTCAACCAATGCGATGGGGTCAAATGTTACGGCAACATACCGTGCCTATAAAAAAGGGGCGTTCTTTGCAAATCCCTGTTTTACTCAGATCCATCCGACATGCATTCCTGTGTCAGGTGATCACCAGTCAAAACTTACCCTTATGTCTGAGTCTCTGCGAAATGACGGCAGGGTGTGGGTCCCGAAGATGAAGGGGGACAAACGACCTGCCCATGAAGTCCCTGAAGCGGAAAGGGACTATTTCCTTGAGCGCAGGTATCCGGGCTATGGGAACCTCGCCCCCCGCGACATAGCGTCACGCGCGGTGAAAGAGGTCTGCGATGAAGGCTTCGGTGCAGGGAGCAGCGGCAGGGGCGTGTACCTTGATTTCGCCGATGCCCTGAAACGTGTGGGTAAGGAGAAGATCAAAGAGCGTTACGGCAACCTCTTTGAGATGTATGAAAAGATCACCGGAGAGGACGCATTTAAACAGCCGATGCGAATTTATCCAGCGCCTCATTACGCCATGGGAGGGCTCTGGGTTGACTATGATCTGCAAAGCAATATCCCCGGATTGTTTGTTCTTGGCGAGGCCAACTTCTCTGATCACGGAGCGAACCGCCTTGGCGCGAGCGCGCTTATGCAGGGACTGGCTGACGGGTATTTCATTATTCCGTATACAATCGCGGATTACCTTGCACGGACAACACCTGGGAAGGCGGGCACAGATAATCCTGAGTTCAAAAAGTCCAGGGAAGATGTTGAGACCTTCACAAAAAAACTTCTCTCAGTAAAGGGCAGAAAGACAGTGAATGAATTTCACCGTGAGCTAGGCAGAATAATGTGGGACAATGTTGGCATGACGCGCAGTGAGGAGGGCCTGAAGAGAGCTCTGAAACTGGTCCCGGAACTTCGCGCGGAATTCCTGGAGAACGTGAAGGTGCCCGGCAGCGGAGCTGATCTGAATCAGGAGCTGGAAAAAGCAGGCCGTGTGGCGGACTTTCTTGAATTCGCCGAGCTTATGGCGCGTGATGCGCTCCTTCGGAATGAATCCTGCGGAGGCCATTTCCGGGCAGAATACCAAATGCCTGACGGAGAGGCAAAACGGGATGATGAGAATTTCTGCTATGTTGCAGCATGGGAGTTCAGTGGAATTGACAATGCACCTGAGCTTCATAAGGAGCCTCTGAAGTTTGAAAATATTGAACTTGCTGCACGGAGTTATAAGTGAACCTTACGCTTTTTGTATGGAGACAGAAAGGCCCGGCTGAAAAAGGCAGGCTTGAACAGTTCAATGCAAAGGATATCAGTCCTGAGATGTCTTTCCTTGAAATGCTGGATACAGTAAATGAGGGGATTATCAAAGACGGCAAAGAGCCGATAGCCTTTGATCATGATTGCCGCGAGGGTATCTGCGGCATGTGCTCGCAGGTGATAAACGGGGTCCCGCACGGGCCGCAGGAAAAGACGACAGTCTGCCAGCTTCACATGAGGAATTTTAAAGATGGCGGTTCCATTTATATTGAGCCGTGGAGGGCCAGGGCCTTTCCGGTGATAAAAGACCTGATCGTGGACAGGAGCGCCCTTGACCGTATCATTCAGGCTGGTGGATACATATCCGTTCACACAGGAGGGGTCCCTGATGCCAATGCTGTTCTCGTTTCAAATGACGATGCTGATGCAGCCATGGACGCTTCCGAATGTATCGGCTGCGGCGCGTGTGTTGCTGCCTGCCCGAATGGTTCCGCGATGCTTTTTACGGCCTCAAAGGTAACTCATCTTGCCATGCTGCCTCAGGGACAGGTCGAAGCGGCAAGACGTGTGTGTGTTATGACCGAGGCAATGACGCAGGAGGGTTTCGGCAACTGCAGTAATCACTATGAATGCCAGGCAGCCTGTCCCAAAGGGATCAGGGTGCAGTTTATTGCGAAGCTTAACAGGGAATTTATCAGGGCCCAGTTTAAAGGGGCGCGCAGGGAAAGTCCGCAGTAAAATTATTTTTTTCTCTCAATAATGAGCTTATTCATGATTAATAAGACTGAAAAAATTATACACAGCCATGCAAAGACATCCCCGTATTTCGTATAGAAACTTTTATTGCCTCCGGTTGAAAGCACTTCAGTTAAAGCGGACTCAACAAAGATATCGCTTTTATTTATTATCCTGCCTTTTGCATCGATAAAGCCCGATATCCCGGTATTTGCCGCCCTCGCCACCGGGACCCTGTTTTCAATAGCCCTGAACACAGCCATGGAAAAATGCTGATACGGGGCTGCCGTGTGTCCGAACCAGGCATCATTCGTAATCGTAACCAGTAAATTTGCGCCTGAATTAACAAATTCCCTGACAAGGCCTGGGAAGATAATTTCGTAGCAGATCAGATTGCCGATCTTCGCGAAGGGAGTTGTCATGACCGTAGTTTCCTCTCCCTGAGCAAAATCTCCTATCGCAGTGACCATTTTATCAATAAAAGGGAAGAGCGCCCTGAGAGGAACATACTCCCCGTAAGGGACAAGATGTATCTTGTCATATACCGAGCTTACCTTACCTTCGGGAGATAATAAAATGGCGCTGTTTGACAAATTGGATTTGTCCGGGCCGATACGCTTTGCAATGACTCCTCCGAACAGCAGGTGTGTATCGATCTCTTTTGAAAATGCCGAGATTTCCTCCGTAAGGGGCTTATCATATCCGAAGACAAAGGGTATCGCCGATTCAGGCCAGATGATAATATCAGGATTTGCGGACAGGGCCTTGATGCTCAGTCTCTTATATGTATCAATGACCTCTCTCTGAAAGCGTGAATCCCACTTAACGTCTTGCCTGATATTGCCCTGAATCACGCTGACTTTGATATTACCCTGCTCATCAGGGGTGTTTAGTTTTGACATTCCGTAAAGCAGCGATCCGGCGGTAATAAACATGAACATTATGAGACCGAGAATAATCGGCCGCCGGGGTGAAAGAGGGGCGATGTCTGATCTACGGGACCGGAGAATGGTGATATCGTATACAGCTCCGTTTATCGCGGCAACAAGAAATGAAACTCCGTAGACCCCTGTAATATCGGCAATCTGGATAAACGGCAGAAAGTTATACTGTGAATATCCAAGGAGGGACCAGGGGAATCCGGTAAGCGCGTAGGTGCGGAGATATTCAAGGCTGACCCATAGCACGGGAACGGTCAGCAGGGCAGGGACTGCCGACTGTCTTGCCAGAGAATTAAAGAGCATGAAAAATAATCCGGGATAAAGCGCCAGATAAAGACTGAGACATACAAGAAAGAAGATGCTTAAAATAAGAGGCACCCCGCCGTAGAAGTACATGGAGTGATATACCCAGTATATTGTCCCGGCAAAATAAACAAAGCCGGTCAAGAGCCCGAGATAAAATGAGGTCTTTGGGTTCTTGTCGCGTACCGCGATCAGGAGAGGTACAAGGGCTATCCACGCAAGGGGATAAAAGTCAAAACGCGGGAATCCAAGCACAAGGAGGCCGCCTGAGACGAAGGCCGATAGTATGTCAGTCTTTTTGAACATGGAATATCATAATTTATTTGGCGCCAGACTTCCACTTTTCCGCCCCTCACCTTGACTTTGAAAAAAAGTATGAGTTATCATTCCCACCATGGGCAGTTAGCTCAGCCGGTAGAGCAGAGGACTGAAAATCCTCGTGTCCGTGGTTCGATTCCGCGACTGCCCACCACTTTTTCTGCGTTATATTCAATGGCTTGCAGAGCAAGCCTGTCTCTCTTTATCGGCTTCTGTAGCAGCAATTAAGCCTCTTCAAAATCTCTTGCTCTTCTTTCTCCTGAGTTTTTTTCTGATGAATGCCTGTT
>JAGVNU010000086.1 GCA_020053105.1 Thermodesulfovibrionia bacterium | reverse complement strand
CTGATAAAATGTCATAAAAAAGACCAGGAGGAATAAATATGCCTAAATCCATCAAAGGGACAAGGACCGAACAAAATCTCTTAAAGGCCTTCGCGGGTGAATCTCAGGCGAGAAACAGATACACATACTTTGCCGGAGCAGCAAAAAAAGAGGGTTACGAACAGATCGCCGCATTTTTTCTGGAGACAGCGGAAAACGAAAAAGAACACGCCAAGGTCTTTTTCAACTATCTTGAAGGCGGCGATGTAGAAATCACCGCAGCCTATCCGGCCGGTATAATCAAAAGCACAGGGGAAAACCTGGACCATGCCGCTGCCGGTGAAAATCTTGAATGGACCACCCTCTATGCCGATTTTGGAAAAATTGCGATGGACGAGGGTTTCCCCGAAATCGCGAGGTCCTTCAGAGAGATTGCAAAGGTCGAAAAATTTCATGAGTCGCGGTACAGGAAATTATCAGCCAATATAAAGGACGGGGCTGTGTTCAAAAAAAGCTCTGGTAAAAAATGGCACTGCAGAAACTGCGGTTATATCCATGAAGGCACTGAGGCCCCACCGGAATGTCCGGCGTGCAAGCACCCGCAGGCCCACTATGAGCTGCTGGCAGAGAATTATTAATCCTGAAAGGCGTCAGGCTGTAAAAACTACTCTCTCTTGAAAAGTTCATTAAGAACAATTTCTATCTGCTGAGGGGTCATGGCTCCATTATCAAGGAAAATCCTTCCAATCAATCTGTGCGGTCTGTTGGCCATATCATCATCTATCTGCTCAGAAATGGCCTGTTTGACCTGTTCGGAAGTGACATAACCCTTATCAACAGCAATCTGACCGAAACGGGGACAATACTTCTGCGACAGCTCCTTATCAACCTCATTTGCCATTATTCATTCCTCCAGACATAAACAATATATCCGATTTTATTTCCGACTCAATATAACATATATCGGACAAACGGTTAAGATTATTTAATTAAACAGGAAAGGAAGCTAAAGTTCTCAGGCAACCTCAACCAGCTTATACTGCGTACTCCCCAGACCGACCTTTTGCGCGTATTCAAATTCATGAAGATGCGCCTTTATCCTGCCCCCCCTTGAGAATATGTCCCGGCTTTGAGTAAGCATGTCAAAACACGCCTTGTCCACTGCGAGGACGTCTTTTGAGGCAAATATCCCGGTATCGCTGACTATCCGGGGATCGTCTCCCGCGATACAGTCACACTCCGTTGTCACATCAAAGGCAAAATTGATAAATAATTTCCTCTTGATCATAGACAGGATGCCGCACGCGTATTCGGCCATACGCTCAGCGAAAATATCGGCATCTTCCTTCCAGTTGATGTTTACGGCGTCAAGCTTGCACGCGGAGATACATTCACAGCAACCTATGCAGAGCCTCGAATTGATGAAGGCCTTCCCGCTGTGTTCCGAGATAGCGGAGACAGGACAGTGCTCTATGCATGTCCCGCACAGCGAACACCTGGCTGTATCGATATAAGGTTTAAGTGATGAATGCTGGATCTGCTTGCCGGCGCGCGATGCCATCCCCATGGCCACGTTCTTCATGGAGCCTGCAAAGCCGGACATGATATGTCCTGTGACGTGGGACAAAACAATTAAATCTTCCATCACAGTGACCAGTGAGGGGACCTTTATTTCTTTAACATTATTAAAATCAACCTTGACGGACTTTGAATCCGTTCCAAATACACTGTCTGCAATAATATAAGGGCATCCGAGATTGTCGGGGGTAAAGCCCTTCCGGTATGCGAGATTAAGATGGTCCACCGCATTTTGTCTATGACCGCTGTAAATGACATTCGTGTCGAAAACAAACGGCCTGGCCCCCTGCCCCTTGAGTTTTTCAACCAGAACGCGCACCACCTCAGGCTTAATATGCCCTGTGCTTTTCTCGTCTCCCACTGTCATTTTTATGCCTACAAAAGAACCTTCTCCAAATTGCGATACATCTGCTTCGATTCCACGTATCATGGCCTCAAAACATCCCGCATGGCCCTGCCCTTTTTTTAATGCGCTGTAATACACCTCAGTCTCCATTCATCACCTCTATTTTCTCTCCCTCACTTTGTATTTTTTCACAAACTTCACGGGATTATAGGACATCTTGGAATTTCTCAGACCCTCAATCCCCAGGTCCTGTTCCCGGTTTACAAAAGTGCAGTCTGCGGCCTCATGCATCAGAAACTCCTGGTTAATGACCTGGTAAAGCCCGGGAATACGGGAACTCGCCTTTTCAATATGAATTACAAAGGCATCAGACAATATCTTTTCTCCCAGCGTAAGCGCAACTATTTTCTTATCAACCCTTAATATCCCGCCCTTTATGTTTAGTAATTCAAAATTATTCAGCATCTCCAGTATGGCGCACCTCTCCTTATGCAGCCCGTAGTACTTCTCACATTCTCTCTCTTCGCACCAGTACTTCTCGAATTCCAGACATTCCCCGATCATGTCTGATGAAAGAGCGGCATATTCATATTGATAAGAACTCCTGAATTTATTTGCCTTGTTTTTCTTGTCATGGAATTTTCTGCCTTTCAGCTCGATAAGTTCCTTGACTTCATACAAATAATCAAAATGGTCCCGCTCCTCCTCCACAATATACTTTTCGCTGTCCATCAGATGCGCCCTGACAAAACTCTCCGGTATCCGTTCAAAATGGGGCCTGCCCGGAAACTGCTGAAGATACTTAAAGCCTTCGGTAAGCGCATTCAAGACCCCGGCGCCGCCCACAGGGCAGAACATGGAAACCGGTCCAATATCTTTCAGGACCATCAATATGTCTTTATACAGAGACACCTTGAAGTTATAGGCGTCCCTGAAGGCAAACAGGTTGGTAAAGGTATATTCGGATGCCTCCAGCGGAAACCCGGACAAATGGTCACTGATGACACCCTTAAAGGATAAATCTATCTCCGTAAAATCGGGAAATTCCGGCAGCATCATGGATTTAATTATATCTCAAATATAAAAAGACACGTTTTATTTTTTCCGGAAGGCCCCCTTATATGAAACCTCGACCCGTTCGTCATTGAGATTTTCCCACATCAGGCAGTAGTTTTCCTGCTCTTCAGCATAAAATGAATGCGTGGCAGGATCAAGCGTGCCTTTTAGAAACCCTACGCCTTTTTTGTCTACAGGATAGTAAAGCCCGCTTGCCGCGTGGTAATGAATATTAAAGTTTACATAGTCAGAGGCGTCAAACTCATAATCAAAGACCAGCCCCGGACGAAGTTCAATGCATTCTTCAAATGAACCGGAAGGTCTTATTTTTACGCTGCCCTGGACTGATTTGCCGCTGGTATCTTTTCCCGGTATATCCGACATCTTTTCTCTGGACGCCGCACACCCGCCCAGAACAATCAGCATTATGAATAGACGCAATATCGTTGTGATGTATTTCATTGGCCTTTCTCCTATTATATTTGCGTGCCTGTTATTGCCTTATAACCATGATTTTGATACTATATGTTCCATTATCACCTATTATATATGAAGTATATCACTACTATTCCTTTTCACTAACCCTTATAATCAGGAGGATTTAAAGAACATGCCTGATCTTAGCCTGCAATCCCTGCAGCCGGCTGCAGCAAAAAGGATAAAACCATTCCTGGTCGAGATACTCGAAAAATTCCGGGACAGGATACATTCAATTTATGTCACCGGCACCGCAATTACAGCTGATTACGACGAAAAGGGGTCTGACGTAAATTCCATATTCGTGCTGAAAGAGATGGACCTCGGGTTTCTGAAAATATTAGCTCCGTTAGGAAAGAAGTACGGGAAGGACCGGGTGTCGGCGCCTTTGATCATGACCCCCGATTACATTAATTCGTCCAGGGACGTCTTCCCCGTGGAATTTCTAAATTTCAAACTCGTCCATTCCACTGTGTTTGGGGAAGACATCTTGAAAGACATTGAAATCAACAGACAGGACCTGAGACACCAGTGCGAGAGGGAACTCAAGACCAAACTCATCTGGCTGAGACAGGGCTACCTTTCCTCCATGGGGGACAGGAAAATGCTGGCCGAGAGATTTGCAAAATCAATTACAGGTTATGTCCCCCTTTTCCGGGCGCTTATTGTCCTGTTCGGCAAGGAACCGCCGGTAAAACAGGAGGACGTGATAACGGCGCTGTCCGCAGCAATGAATATCAATACCGGAGTCTTTGCCAAGGTGCTTAGAGAAAAGCGCCGCAAGTCCAGTCACACTGTTGAGGAGCTTAACACAATATTCGAGGATTATTACTCGGCCACAGAAAAGTTAGGAAAGATGGTAGATGAGATTAAAGAATAAGTATATAGTTTTATTGATTGTCGCATGTCTTTTTTTATTTGCGGTCGCTTCATTCGCCGAGATCACGATTCCCGACAAACCATACAACCACGTAGTAGACCTTGCCGGTATTATTGATGACAATATTGAAGACGGTCTGAACAGATATCTGCTGGAACTTGAACAGAAAACAACGGCACAGATGATTATACTGACAATCACAAGTCTTGAAGGCCAGTCCATTGAGGATTTATCCATCGACATAGCGCATAAAAAATGGAAGCTTGGTCAAAAAGGCAAGGACAACGGGGCGCTGCTTCTGGTCTCTCTCCAGGACAGGAAATACAGGTTCGAGACTGGCTACGGTCTCGAGGGCGTTCTCCCCGACAGTCTCACCGGCAGCATAGGAAGACAGTATCTTGTGCCCTACTTCCAGAAAGGCGATTACTCTAACGGCATAGCGGCAGCGACACTTGCCGCAATAAACACTATTGCCGATGAAGCAGGCGTTGAAATATCCGGAATGCCGAAAATGAGGACCCGTTCTCCATATCCTGAAGGCGGAACGAGAGTCAAAAAGCCGACCCTGATGGGCAGTGTTTTTACAATATTATTTTTTCTCGGACTGATTTATATGTTCATCAAACATCCCCGTCTGTTACTATTGCTTCTGGCGATGAACATGATGGGCGGCGGCAGGAGAAGCGGTTGGGGCGG
>JAGVNU010000038.1 GCA_020053105.1 Thermodesulfovibrionia bacterium | reverse complement strand
GCCGCGTGCAGCCAGGGCATAACGCTCCTCGCTTTTCTTCAGGTCTACCTCGGCTTTTTTACGGTCGGTAATGTCCCTCGTGTATTCGATAATATATGATACGTCACCGCTTTCACTGAAGATAGGATATGTATAAATTTCAAACCATAGCGGCGATCCGTCTTTCTGTGTCATAAGTTTATCTTTTGCGCAAGGATCTTTGGATTTAAAAGTTATTGCCACTATACACTGTTCACAAACGTCGGTCCTGCCATGTATAACCTTATGACATTTCTTGCCGACAAGCTCCTCGGCCGATTTATTTTTCATGTCTGCATAGGCCTCGTTGATCTTTACTATTCTGTATTCACTGTCAAAGATGCAGAAAGGATCACGTATACTGTCAAATGTAGTACTGAGAAAATTTTCGGATTTGACCAGAGCTGCTTCTGCAACGCTGCGCTCAGACACCTCTTTCTGGATCTTTTCATACCCGTCCTTAATTGCGCTGCTCATTGTGTTGAAATGCCGGGCAAGTTCTCCAAATTCCGTTCTGTCTCTGTAGGAAATAGTTGATCCGAGTTTTCCTGATGAAATCATTCTTGTAGCGTCCAGGAGTTCACCTATGGGGCGTGTGACCGACCTTGTTAATATGACTGCAACAATAATCCCGAGAAAAGAAGTTACTAATATAGTTCCAAGGAGGACGGTCTTAACATTATTAATATCCTTCATGGCAGCGTCTCTTTCCGAGTCAAGAAAGAGGCTCGCCTTATGCGACATCTGTTCAGTCGTTTCCAGAAGTCTGTTGCCGATATCAACAGCATTGGTCTTCAGCTTATTAGTTCTTACTAGATCGGCCCTTGATGTTATATAGTAACTCAGACTTTCTTCATAATCTTTAATAAGTATCTGGACATCAGATATACGGTCTGATAATCGTTGCGAATGGTGGCAGGAAGTGCATTCCTTTGCTGATTCCTCAAGTCTTGATGCGCTGCTTATAATAGAATCAAGGTCCCTGGAGTAAGGAGTATCAACGGCATAGAGGCTGGCTTGGACCGTTTGAATATTGATAATTAAAGACCTTCTTAGCTGTTCTACATCCTGAAGTTCTATAATGCTTTCCAGCTTTGCTGTTGTGTTGGTTATATAGAACATAGCGATAGCAGCACCAATACTGAAAAAACTGAATATCGCCAATAAAGATGTAATGATTTTCCGCTTCATTTGATCGGCACTCTATTCATTCTTGTAGTTATAATTCTTCAGGTCAATCCCGGCCTTTCGTGCAAGATCAAACACCGGGGCATAATCATTTTCTGATGTTTCTACAAACTTAATCGCGCCGAATTCTTCAAGGACTTTTTTTCCTTCCGGATCACTATTCATTTCAAGGAGGGCCTTCTGTAATTTCATCTTGATATCGGTAGCAATGTTGTTTCTCATCGCAAGACCATTAGAAGGTACGGGAGGTGAAGTTGCGATGATTTTCAGATCGTCTTTCACACGGGGGTCCTCAAGCGCAAGCTTGTCAAATATTGTATTTTTGGCGCAACCGATTTCCGCTTCTTTATTCAGGACCGCATATATAGCTGCATCATGGCTGCCGGTAAAGTAGTATTCTTTGAAAAAAGATTTAATATCTGTTACCCCATGCTCCCTTAAATACGCAATGGGGAAAACATATCCGGCTGTTGTGGCCTTATCGACAAATGCAATAACTGAATGTCTCATACGGTCAACACTTTCTATCACACTATATTTATGCACGAATATATAACCTTTGTATGTTGAATTGCCGTCAGGATTCACTGGTCTGGCGATAGGCTGAATACCGAGTTCTTTTATTGCCAATGCACCTGTGAAACTTCCCCAGAACGCACCGTCCATATTACGCTGCTTAAAGCTCTCGATGATATTGCCATACCGGGAAAGAATGGTATACTTTATTCTTATATCTGTCTTTTTCTCAATATAATCACCCAATGGTTTATATTTCTTCATTTGCTTAAATACGTTTTGCTCCGGAATAAGTCCGATTGTCAACTCAGTTGCGTGTGAAACACCGGCAAGGATTAATAAGACAAGAAAAGTAATAATAAACCGCATCTCAACCCTCCATGCATTATAGTTTTCTTTCAACTATTGTTATCGGCACAAGTACAAAAAACATTTAAAAATCCATCAAATATAAATTCGAGTCTGTTCAGCTCGGTACGCATTGGCCGACTCGCCGGGCTGTTACCCAACTACAGGAGAACAGGTGTTTATTTCACCTGCGACTCTCAGTCACAACTCCTTTTAAAACTGAAATCGAAGTGCAGGGTCACACTTGCTGTCATTGATTTTACAATATAGCCCATTTTATGCCAAATAATTTATTTGAAATAAGCCAGTTATAATTGACATTGACCGCAGCACTTACGGTTTCCACTGATTTTCAACTGAAGCATGATAGACTGCAACAATCAAGAACGTTTATACAGTTATGGACTAACATAGAGATACTAATATAAGTTTTAATATTATTGTGTTTGAATTTATGTAATATTATTTTGTAAAATAACCACTCTTTCTAAGATGCTTATAACTACTTTTATACTGGAGGACTAAAAAATGGCCAAAAAGTATGTCTATTTCTTTGGAGCCGGCAAAGCTGACGGCAACGCAAGCATGAAAAATCTGCTTGGCGGCAAAGGCGCGAATCTTGCTGAAATGGCGGGGCATCCCAAACTCAAGCTGCCTGTACCACCCGGATTCACAATCACAACTGAGGTCTGCACACTTTATTATAAAAATAACCGGAGATATCCCAAAGAACTCACTGGTCAGGTAAACACCGCGCTTGCAGGCGTTGAAAAAATTATGAGGAAGAAATTCGGCGATCCCAATGATCCTCTTCTAGTGTCCGTACGTTCAGGCGCCAGAAGCTCAATGCCCGGAATGATGGAGACAGTATTAAACGTAGGCCTTACCACAAAGACCATACCGGGTCTTATCAGGAAGACCAATAATCCGCGATTCGTATATGACGCGTATCGCAGGCTAATGATGATGTACTCGGATGTCGTTATGGAAAAGGCAGCCGGAAGAGAGCCGAAAACAGAGCACGACGCGATACGCCATAAACTTGAAACCGCTATGGCAGCGGTCAAAAAGAATAAAGGATACAAAAATGATACTGACCTTACGGTCGACGACCTCAAGAAACTCTGTGATGACTTTAAAGTAATAATCAAGAAGACATTAAATAAATCTTTTCCTGATGACCCGATGGACCAAATGTGGGGCGGCATCAGCGCCGTCTTCCAGTCCTGGATGGGAAAACGTGCCGTCTCCTACAGAAAGATCGAAAAGATTCCAGAGCACTGGGGGACCGCAGTGAATGTACAGGCAATGGTCTTCGGCAACACCGGCAACACCTCTGCCACAGGGGTTGCCTTCACCCGCAATCCTGCAACCGGCGAAGACATGTTCTTCGGCGAATGGCTTCCAAATGCGCAGGGTGAGGACGTTGTCGCAGGAATCAGGACACCCAATCCGGTCAATAAAGCCGGAAAGACCGCTGACACAAGGCATCTCCATTCACTCGAAGAGGCGATGCCGAAATTATACAAAGAACTTTATACATATCAGAAAAGCCTTGAGAACCATTATTCAGACATGCAGGACATTGAGTTTACCATTGAAGAAGGGAAACTCTGGATGCTGCAGACAAGGGTTGGAAAACGCAACGGCCAGGCTGCAATACGCATGGCAGTTGAAATGGCAAAGCAGAAACTGATAACCAAAGAAACCGCTCTGCTACGTGTAAAACCAGACCAGATAGACGAACTGCTCCATCCGAGTGTCGATCCGCTTGCCGAGAAAAAAGCAGTGGAGCTTGCCAAGGGCCTGCCGGCAGGACCGGGCGGCGCAAGGGGACGAGTCGTACTCACCGCCGATGGCGCTGCGGCATGGGCCAAGAAAGGCGAAAAAGTAATTCTTGTCAGGACTGAAACCTCCCCCGAAGATGTTCACGGCATGCATGCTGCCGAGGCGATACTCACTGCAAAAGGCGGCATGACCAGTCACGCCGCACTGGTTGCCCGCGGCTGGGGCAAATGCTGTATCGTCGGATGTTCAGCGCTCAATATTAATTTGAAAAACAAATCAATCAGTGTTAACGGAAAAACCATAAAAGAAGGCGACTGGATAACCCTGAACGGCACAAAGGGAAGAGTTTATGAGGGACAGCTTCATCTACTTCCAGCCAATCCTGATCACAACAAGTGGTACAAAGATCTCATGACATGGGCCGACCAGGTCAGAACTCTCAAGGTAAGGACAAATGCAGACTCTCCCGCAGACGCTGCTGCTGCGATAAAGTTCGGAGCAGAGGGCATTGGTCTTTGCAGGACAGAGCACATGTTCTTCGGACCGGACAGAATCAAAGCAGTAAGAGAGATGATACTGTCAGATACTCTTGAAGGAAGGCAGAAGGCGCTTGCCAAACTGCTCCCTTTCCAGAGAAACGACTTCCTCGGTATATTCAAGGCGATGAAAGGCCTGCCGGTTACAGTCAGATTACTTGACCCGCCTCTTCATGAGTTCCTCCCTCATACAGAAAAAGATTTAAGAGACCTTTCCAGGAGCATGAGGGTCCCATTCGAAACTTTAAATAACAAAAACAAATCGCTCCATGAATTTAACCCGATGCTCGGGCACCGGGGCTGCCGTCTCGGCATTACATTCCCTGAAATTTACGCGATGCAGGCGCAGGCAATAATGGAAGCTGCATGCGAGCTTTCAATGAAAAAGGTGAAAGTCATACCTGAAATCATGATCCCTCTTGTAGGCCATGTTAATGAACTCATTGAGATGAAAAAGGTAGTCGTATCCACCGCAAAAGAAGTGCAAAAAAAATATAACACAAAGGTCCCATTTACTGTAGGGACAATGATCGAACTGCCCCGAGCATGTGTCACTTCAACTGAGATTGCCGGGATCGCTGATTTCTATTCATTCGGTACCAATGACTTAACGCAGACCGTATATGGACTGTCAAGAGACGATGCCGGAAGGTTCCTCCCATTCTATGTAGAAAATAAAATTCTGACAGACGATCCCTTTATCACAATCGACCAGGATGGCGTTGGCGCCTTCATGAAAATAGCCGTCGCGCAGGGAAGGAAGGTAAAGAAAGACCTGAAGCTCGGGATCTGCGGCGAACACGGCGGCGAGCCGAAGTCGGTTGAGTTCTGCCACAATATCGGGCTTAATTATGTCAGCTGTTCACCATTCAGGGTGCCTATTGCAAGGTTCGCGGCTGCCCAGGCGGCGATTAAGGAAAGACTGGCCAAGAAGAAATAATAGCAGACTTATTTACGAGAGAGCGCCGCGGACCATTCCACGGCGCTCTTTTTTTCAATTAACTTTCTATGTGAAATACCTCCCTGCAACCTCATAAATAATCATACATATTCTTTTAATCCCTTTTTCTGTTATAGTTGAATTGTGCTTGCTAAAAAAAGACCTTCTTCAATCTCTGATCTTATCAGTCTCAAAAAAATATTCTGTTTTCTAACATTACTCATACTGTTGCTCCCGGCTGTCCTGTTTGCAGGTCCTCAGATTAATCTTAAGGACTTCGATAAATATATTGAACATCTGAAGGATGAAATAAAAAAGCACCCGGAAAACACAGGCGCTTATTATCGTCTTGGTGTTGCCTATGATGATGCCGGCAAATATAAAGAGGCCATAGAGGCATATAAAAATGTAATCAAAATCAATCCTCGCGATGTTTATTCCAGCTACAACCTTGGTGTCGCGTATGGCAAGATGGGAATGCATAAAGAGGCCATCGAAGCCTACAAAAACGAAATCAATATCAATCCTAAGGAACCGGACGCATATTTCAACATGGGTATTGCATACGCAAAACTCGGAATGCATAAAGAAGCAGCGGAAGCATATGAGCATGTTATTAAAATAAATCCACTCGATACAGACGCCTTTCTTAATCTCGGGATCGCGTATGGAGAATCAGGCATGCATGAAAAAGCGATAGAGATGTTCAAAAAAGTTCTAGAACGCACTCCTGATGCTGCAAGCGCTCATTACAATATTGCAGTTTCCAGCCTGCAATTAAACGACAGGGAATCAGCTCTAAAGGAATATGAGATACTAAAAGGACTGGACCCTCAGATTGCAGGCAAACTGCTGACTGATATCAGCAATTAATCCGGGGAAAATTCCGAAATAAATCACAGGACAATAATTATGGATGGGAAAAGCCGCTCCGATATCAGGCCGGGATTACATGTCTCAATCGTATTGAAAAAAGACCAACGCACCGGCAAACTGACAGAGGGGATTGTAAAAGACATTCTTACAAATTCGCCCTCACATCCACATGGAATAAAAGTACGTCTTGAGAGCGGAGACGTAGGACGCGTAACAAAGATACTACATAGAGATTAATTTTCAGCCTCGCCAAAAGACAAAATTCTTTTCTGCAAATTAGATATATAGAGATATGCGAACCTTTTTTTAGTGGGTACGGTATTGCCATATAATAATTTTGCGATATAATGTAATTATCCGGAAGAGGGATAGATTTCTGCAAACTTCATATAAAAAAGATAGTAGCCGATAATTCTGAAATGAGCAAAACGAGAAAGATCAAAAAAGTCCTGAAAAGCAAACCTACCATCGAAGGCGGCGGAGTGCATTTGAGGAGGGGCTTCGGATTTAGCGAGGTCCCGATGTTTGATCCGTTTCTCATGCTGGATGACTTCCGTTCAGATAATCCCGAACATTATCTCAAAGGTTTTCCGTGGCATCCCCACCGGGGTATTGAAACCATTACGTACATTTTGAACGGGGAAGTGGAACACGGAGACAGCATGGGCAATAAGGGAGTAATAACCCCGGGCGATGTCCAGTGGATGACTGCCGGGAGCGGCGTCATCCATCAGGAGATGCCTAAGGGAGACAGCAATGATATAATGGGAGGATTTCAGGTATGGGCCAATCTCCCTGCGTCGCACAAGATGATGGACCCCAGATACAGAGACGTTAAGAGCGTGCAGATTCCAGAAGTGCAAATGAAAAACGGAATCACAATAAAAATCATATGCGGCAGGATAGGCGAAACAGATGGTCCGGTGAAAGACATTGTTATTGACCCTCAATATCTTGATGTCACTGTTCCTCCAGGGACTGAATTTACGCATGTCACAAAAAAAGAACATAACGTGTTAGCTTATGTTATTGAAGGCAGGGGATACTTTTGTATAGAGAAAAATCCCTTTACTTATGAAATGGTAGGGGAGAATTACTTTGATCTTGAGCGCGATCCTTTCGTGAGTAACGGGACTCTTGTTCTTTTCGATAAGGGGGACGAGATAAAGGTCATAACAGAAGACAAACCGGTCAGGTTCCTTCTGATCTCAGGGAAGCCTATCGGCGAGCCGGTGGCATGGTACGGACCTATTGTCATGAATACTCAGGAAGAATTACGGACAGCGTTTGATGAGTACAGGAACGGCTCCTTCATTAAGTACAGGAAATGACCTTAACGGATACGACCTGATCTTTCCCGGCAGCCGGCATCGAATTTCATTCCTCTTTAAAATATTCCGGATACAGTTTTTTTGCGCACTCAGGACATATACCGTGACTGAACTCAGCCTCTGAATGGTCTCTAATATATACTTCTATCTGGTTCCAGTAGCCCCTGTCATCTCTAACTTTCTTGCAGGACGAGCAGATCGGCAGCATGCCGCTAAGAAGTTTCACCTTTTCAAGCGCATCTTTCAGTTCATTTGTCAGCTTCTGCTTTTCCATATCTACCCTGTGCTTGTGCAGCGCCAGTTCTACAGCTATTTGCAATTCCTGGACATTGAAAGGCTTCAGTACATATCCATACGGCTCGGTCATTTTTGCCATTTTCAATATACCGGTCTCAGAGTGCGCAGTCAGGTAGATAACCGGCAGATCATATTGCCTGCGTATCCGGTCTGCAGCTTCTATGCCGTCCATTTCCCCCCGGAGCTTTATGTCCATCATCACCAGATCAGGACATAATTTTTCGATATTCTCAAGCGCTTCCTCGCCTGAACTATAAATATCCGCGACAGCATACCCCATCTCTTCAATACTGTTTTTTATCTGCAGGGCAACTATGCCCTCATCTTCAACTATCAGAATTTTCTTCTTTTCCATCAGTACGTTCCTTTCCAGAAAAAGTAATGAGCGCCTCAGTCCCTCCGTACGACCGGATATGGCAGGTCCCCAGCAGCTGTTTGGTCAGCACATTGACAATCTGCATACCCAGTGTGGATGTCTGCCTGTAATCAAAGCCAGCGGGAAGGCCGACTCCGTTGTCCTTTATAATCAGATTGTAAGTATTGCCTTCTTTTGTAAAATTGACCAAAACCTCTCCGCTCCTGCCATCGGGAAAGGCATATTTGAAGCAGTTCGTGATCAGCTCGTTTATTATCAACCCGCAGGGGATGGCAGAATCGATTTCAAGTACAATGTCCTCAACGTTAATATTCATATCGACTCTTCTTCCATCTATACGATACACAGCCTTCAATTCCTTTATTATGTTATAAATGTAGTCGCTGAAATTTATGCCCGATAAATCTTCTTTCTGATAAAGCCTTTCATGGACCAGCGCCATGGCCCGGATCCGCTGTTCGCTTTCTTCAAACGGCTTCTTCAGGTCTTGGTCCTGGATTTTTTGCGCCTGTAATTTAAGAAGGCTCGTTATGACCTGCATATTGTTCTTTACCCTGTGATGTATCTCTCTGAGCAAGGTCTCTTTCTCCTTAAGAGATTTTTGCATCTTCGCCTCAACCATCTTTTGGTCAGTTATATCCTGGGCAGTTCCGGTATATTTCTTTATATTGCCCTCTTCATCCCGGGAAATCTCGACCTCTTCATGAATGTGCTTAAACTTTCCATCAGACAGGACTATGCGATAATCAGAATGGTAATTTAATCCCAAAGCAATCTCCTCTTCCAGTTTTTTCCGATCATCAGGATGTACTCTGTTGAGAAAATGCTCAAAAGTGACAGGGCCGTCTTCAGAACGCAGAGAGAACATCCGGTACAGTTCATCAGACCACCAAAGGCTTCCACTCTGAATGTCATAAGACCAGTTTCCGATTCGGGCGAGATGCTGAGCGTTCCGCAGCCGTTCTTCGCTTATTCGCAGTTTCTCTTCCGCCCGCTTGTGCTCAGTAATATCGCGTGCGGTAGCAAATGTGATCCCTTCTCTTTTATTAAAGATCGCACGCCATGACAGCCACCGTAATGAACCGTCCTTGCATACATAGCGGTTTTCGAAATTGAGAGAATAACCTTTTTCTAGTTGTCTCGCCATTTCATCAATAGTTGACTGTTTGTCATCGGGATGGACGAATTCGATGAATGGCTTTGACACAAGCTCAGCCTCAGAATACCCGAGTGTCTCAGAGAAGGCAGGGTTTGTCTTTATAAAAGACCCATTTGGATCAGCAATGGCCATCAGATCGGCAGAGGTTCGGAAGAATCTGAAAAACTGTTCCCGTTCTTCTTCTGCCCGCTTGCGCCCGGTTATGTCACGGATAATGCTCAACAGTACTCGCCGGTTGCCGATATCCACGCCTATAGAACTGACTTCCACAGGGATTGTTGAACCGTCCCGCCTGCGGTGCTCTGTCTCGAACAAAAGTCCCCGCTCACTGGCCTGACTCATTTGGTCCTCAATGGAATGCAGCGTGGCCCCGCTGCGCAGGTCTGCTATGTTGAGAGACCGCAGATCTTCCCGGCTATAGCCATATTCCCTCTCCGCTGCTTCATTCGCCTCTATTATTCGCCCGTCAATCCCGATAAAAAGAATAATGTCCCGCGCGTACCGGGAGAGGAGTTTATATTGCTGCAGCTCATTGGAGATATTCTCCAGTTCAACATTTTTTTGTTCAAGAGATTTTCGTCTGGACTGTATTGTGTCAATGGAATAAAATATCGAGGCAAGAAGCAGTGTAAACAAAGTGATGTCTGTAATTATAGTCCTGGACTGAAGCAGATAGGTGTCATTGATATACTGGACCAAATATGCTGTTGCGTCATCTTTCACGTCCCGTACCGGAAGAAAAGTTATCAGATAATCTTTTCCGTCTACTGTATTTTTTTCCACAAACCGTTCCATACCGGCAAGCCTGTCACGAACTTTATTCCTCAGGTTTTGATTGATAGAGACAACTGTCGTGTCCTCAATGGTACTCTGCGCAATCATAAAATTGTCCGACAGGCCGCATTTTCTGTAATTGCGTTTTTCCCAGTCCGAATATGTCATGTTGTCCACAATTGTCCGGTTAATCATGAATAAGTAATGTGCTGGGTATATCTGATTAAGGTGTTTGATAATACCTTCAGCGGTTATGCCGAATTCAACGCTTCCGACATGCCTGCCGTTGTAAAAAAGCGGATACATAAAACGGTATCCGTCCGCGAAATAACCTACCTCATACCCCTTGACGGGCCTTTGCAGTTTGTTCACCTCATAAACCGCCGTCCTCCTGAATAAATTATCGCCGTATTTTTCAGGGGCATGCATTCTCAGGAAGCTCGTACCGTCCTTCAGATGAAAATGGACCTGCAATATTCCGAGGGACATTTGCCTTTCATAGGAGGGCAGCATGAGGCGGTGCAGTTCGTTTCTTAAGACATCTCTTTTTTTATCATCATCATGTGCCAATGCTACCAGCTTTAATACTTCAGGTTTATTCACCTCATCACTGAACATCACTTGGACGGCAAGGCCATAACTGGTTATGGCCCCCAGGTAACCCGCATCGAAGGTCCGAAGCAGTTGTTCTCTGTACAGACTGTCATGTTCCCTGTAGTCGTTGAGAAAATAGGATACGATAAAGATTTCTATAGCAATAAATAAAACAATCAGGAAAGGTCTGCCTGCGAAGGGCTTATTTGAAAGGCCGGCAATTTTGCTGATTTTCATTCGTTATTTCTTTCCGCAAGCTATCATGGACTTCAGTGTTTCTCTGAACCTTTCAGGCAGTCCTGTTCACTGTTTGTCATTTGCAGTCCGCAGATTCCTTTAATGAAGCAACGCCTTCCACCTCTTTACAATAAAGTCCGAACAGAGACGACATCCATATCTGAAACTGATTATACCATAGTTAAAAAAGGGGGCTAAGAATTTCAGATTCCGGATTACATAGTTGACGGAGGGGGACCATTTTGCGGCAGGGCTTAACGTATCGATAGCATTGTCTTTTCAGTTGTTCAGTTACACCACCGCATAACGGCCTCAATAATCAAAAGAGTTCCCAAAGCTGAGCTTAGGGGAATTCTTTTGATAAATTGTATAATATAATCTGCTAAAATCCATTATTGATAATTAACAGGAGGAGAATATGAATTACAGGATATCAGCATTCGTAGCCGCTTTTATAGCGCTGTTCTTTTTCCATCCCGCATCAGCCATGGACATGAAAGACGGTTTGTGGGAGATAACCTCAAAGATGGAAATGCCGGGGATGCCCATGGAAATGCCTCCTGTTAAATTCACCCAGTGTCTTACCAGCAAGGACAGCGTACCGCAGGACAAAATAGAACAAAGCCAGGACTGCAAGATCAAAAACACGGATGTAAAAGGTAATACTGTAACATGGGAAATGCATTGTATCAGCGACGGTAAGCCTGTAAAGAACATCGGCAAAGTCACTTACAAGGGCGACTCGTTTGAAGGGGAAACAAAGACAGAAATGGACGGCATGCAAATGTTCCAGAAGATGAGCGGCCGTCGGACCGGCAACTGCAAGTAGATTTTAACAGAACGTCATTGCCACAGTAAGGTAATTCAGCCGGACAAAACCGGACGATACGGCTTCAGCGCTAAGCGCCGGGTTTATAGACAAAGACCTGATTGCATTTATCGCAGAAATTCGCCCTGTCTTCATTTAATCTGGCGTCCTTGAAATATTCGACTTCTATCAGTTTTATCTGCCTCTGCTCATTTGTCTTAGCACATGAATGGGCAATTATATTCTTGTCACAATTAATGTAGGTGTAATTGCTGTCAGGGTTGGACAGTAATGCAATTATTTCCATTTCTCTTTCATAATCATCCATATGGTCCGCCTCCATCTAAATAAATTCTGTGGGCTTTACCTTATCCCAGCTCAGTCGCATTTATCATCTGATCAAAGAATTGAACTATCTTGTTCTTCTTGTCCGACTCCATATGGGCCATGGCCGCTCGTGGATGCTGATTAAGTACGCCTGAAACCATGTATGGAATGTAATACCCCCAATCGATCTTTTCCTGCCATGGAAGTATCTCGGCCTCGATGGCCTCGATGAGCGGACGCACCTTGAACTTGGGGTTTTTCAGGAATGAGATAAGAAGCTCCAGAGGGCAGTTGCCGGCCCCCCTTCCTATACCGTACAAACTTGCATCAAGATAATTAATCCCGGAAATGATCGCGGCTATTGTATTCGCAAAGGCCAACTGCTGGTTATTGTGGCAATGTATCCCGATGGTCTTGCCCGGTAGTCGCTCCATGTATTTTTTTGCAAGCAGATCTATGTCTTCGGAATAAAAAGCACCGAAACTGTCTACGACATAAACTACCGGCACCCGGCTTTTAGAGAGGTCGTCAAGCGCTTCATCCAACTCGCGTAGTCCCACGGTCGAAACGGCCATGAGATTTATAGTTGTCTCGTACCCTTTATCAATGCAATGGTGCGCCAAGTCTATGGCAGCATCGGTCTGATGGGCATAACACGCGACCCGTATCATATCCAGGGAGCTCTCGGATTTAAGTGGAATGTCGTGATAATCAATACGGCCGATGTCGGCCATTGCAGAGAGCTTGATCTTTTTTTCACTCTTGCCGATAATGCGCTGGATATCTGCTTCAGCGCAGAATTTCCACGGCCCGACTTCAGCCCGTGAAAAGGCGGACTCGGAACTCAGATAACCTATTTCCATATAATCGACTCCTGCCTCTGTGCAAGCCGTATAAACCTTGCAGACAAAGGCATCGTCAAACTGCCACTTATTCATTAGTCCTCCGTCGCGGACAGAGCAGTCTATAACTTTTATTTCAGGTCTGTACATATATCGTCTCCTTATTCTATTTAAGAAAATTCCTTCTGGAAGAATATTATAATTTATTTCTTTAGATCAGGGCAAAGGGCGATAAATTTTTTCACATTCCGGACAAGTTCTTCAAGGTCATGCTCAATCAATGCCTTTCTACCAAAAAGAGATGTGCTCGCACCCACAGCCCTGGCGCCTGCAGTAAAAAACTCCCTGATATTTTTCAGGTCCACACCGCCGACCGCAACCAGGGGGATATGATCGAAAGGGCCTCTGAGCTCCCGGATATATTCAGGACCGAATGCACGGCAGGGAAAGACCTTGACCATGGCAGCTCCGGCAGACCATGCAGTGTATACTTCTGTCGGAGTCAGCGCCCCCGCTATTACCGGGACTGATTTTGATACTGCATAATCAATTACTGCCGTGTCCGTATTCGGAGTGACCAGGAACATGGCCCCTGCTTCAACGGCTTTTTTGGCCTCTGCAAGATTGCGGACGGTCCCCATCCCCAGTAATTTGCCGGGGGGCACCGATGCCCTATTCGACGAAACGATCTCAAGGGCCTGATCAGTATTCATCGTAATCTCGATGGCCTGCAGTCCTGAATCAAACGAGGCGTCCATTACTTTACGGAAAAAACCGGAGTCTACGCCGCGCAAAATACCTATTACCGGAACATCCAATTCCATTTTGTCCACCCTTCGGTTATGTGTCTATTTTTCACTAAGAATGTTCGTGTTGAACTCATTGCTGATATTACAGCACAGCCTGTTAAATTTCAACAGATAAGTGAAGAAATTTAAAACCTCAAAGCATGAACGGTATAACTAATTTTTTTCTCTACAGACCCAGATCCCCGACAGCGACATTGACACCATATCGGGTGCCCATCACCTTAAATCTCGCCTGCTCTATCCCGTTTGCATCAAATATCTTCACTATCG
>JAGVNU010000109.1 GCA_020053105.1 Thermodesulfovibrionia bacterium | reverse complement strand
CTTACAACCGTCACATTTTTCAGTGATTACGAAACTTGGCATTGTGCTACCTCCTTCTTTTGTTTTTTGCAGCTTAAATTAAGCTATTGTTTAGCAAATCTTGCAACTCCAACAGTTGCATACGAATCTATGATCAACACCCCCTTTCAATTAACTATGCCTTTAAAAGAGGGCAACATATTTTATCCTTCAGCGTGCTTGCGCGCCTTGATCACGACCTTTATTGCCTTCCATAAGACATGAATTTATTTTCCAAGACCCCGATAATAACCAATCAGGATTTCAGCCACTTCAGGACGTGAGAATTCTTTTGGCGGTGCAATACCTTCGGACAACATTGCACGAACTTTTGTCCCTGAAAGAAGAACAAAGTCCTCTTTTTTATGATCAGGCGCTTCACACATCATCACAACCTTGTCCAGTTTCTTCGAGTATGCAGTGTGGTCGGCCTTGAAGATTTCTATTTTAAGCGCACCGGCAGGAACTTCCTTGTCAAAGATTGTTTGAGCATCGAACGGACCGTAGTGATCGCCGACACCCGCATGGTCACGACCGATGATGAAGTGAGTTGCGCCCATGTTTTGACGGAATATAGCGTGCAATACGCCTTCGCGCGGACCGGCATAAAGCATATCGAAACCGTAACCGGTAACCATCGCGCTGTTTGGCGGGAAGTAAAGCTCTACCATTTTACGGATCGCGGCATCACGAACAGGCGCAGGTATATCTCCTGCCTTCAATTTGCCGAGCAGCATATGAATGACCAGACCATCACACCCTAAGCGCTTCATTGCCATGTGGCAGAGTTCTTCGTGGGCCAGATGCATGGGGTTACGAGTCTGGAAGGCAACAACTTTATTCCAGTTGCGCTCAGAGATTTCGTTACGAATTTCAACTGCAGTACGGAAAGTGTCCGGGAATTCATCCTGGAAGTAAGAGAAATTCAATACTTTGATCGGACCGGAAAGACAAACCTTACCCTGAGCGTTAAATGCTTCAACCCCTGGATGTGCTTCAGGTGGTTTAGGACGGTAAACTTTCTCAGACATCAGCGCCATATCTGCATCGCTGAATTCTTCAACTGCCTTAACATCCATAACTGCAAGGACCGGATTGCCTGCAACGTTTGGGTCCTTAAGTGCAATGCGATCGCCTGCCTTGATTGAGCCTGCATCTTTGACCAGATTCAAAATCGGGACAGGCCAGAACAAACCGGATGTTGTTTTCATATTATTAGCAACAGACAGGGCATCAGCTTTATTCATGTAGCCTGTCAACGGGTTAAAGTAACCGCCACCCAGCATGACTGCATTAGCCGCAGTAGCCGAGCTCACAACGATAGAAGGCAGACCTTTAGCTTCTTTCTGCAGGGCTTCATTTTCAGCCGTGTCATATACAAATAGAGGATTCAGTTTGTCTGAACCATGTGGTGTAATTAATGCCATTTCTTCCTCCTTAAGTTATTGTTTATTTATATTAAGATTCCAGAATCTTACAAACTTTAGTGAATATGTCTTCAACACTTCCCATCCCCTGGACTGACTTCAGTATGTTTTTCTTTCCATAATAGTCCATGAGGGGGGCAGTGGATTTCTCATATACGGCAAGCCTGTTTTTTATTGTCTCTTCTTTGTCGTCGGCCCTCTGAAAGAGTTCTCCGCCGCATTTATCGCAGGTCCCTTCTTTTTTGGGCGCTCCGAAATAAATGTTGTACATCTGCTGGCAGCCCTTGCAGGTCCTTCTGCCGGTAAGTCTCTTCATAAGGATGTCCATATCAACGTCCACGCTGAGCGCCGTATCAAGGGGGGCCTTCATATCGGCCAGGACTTTATCAAGCGCCTCAGCCTGAGGGGTCGTCCTCGGAAAACCGTCCAGTATATAACCCTTCTTGCAATCATCCTGGGCAATTCTCTCCTTGACCAGCCCGATAACAACTGAATCGGGCACAAGCCCGCCTGAGTCCATATATGATTTTGCTTCTTTTCCGAGCGGGGTGCCGTCTGCTACGGCCTTTCTGAGGATATCACCTGTGGAAATCTGGGGGATACCATATTTATCTATAAGTTTCTTGGCCTGTGTTCCTTTCCCGGCTCCAGGAGCTCCTAACAAGACTAATCTCATGCGCTTCTCCCTTTCAATTTGATTAAAGGATAAAACATCTGTCCATTTTAACGACAAAACACCTGTTGTTAGTTCAGACTAAAGTGGTATTAACCCGCTACTAAAATAATTAATAAATACAAGAAGAAGGATTAATGATTTGATATCATATAAGTCGCATTAAATAGAGTCAATATAAAAATTTAAATTAATTTATAATAATTGCTTATTCAGCCTAAATAAAGTTTATTAACTTCAACATTTCAATAAGTTAGCTGTTGCTGAGGGGTTGTTTCCATGCATATCCTTATATTTTTATTTGGGGATTAAATCAATTATTTCTATTTATATATGCAGGCCGTAAGGCACAGCGCATTTCTTTCCGGAATCATACAAAGGTTTCACCCGGTCATTCCCGAGGCGGCTCAAAAAACAAATTTTATTGATATTTTTGAGGCAAAAAAGCGCCCCGATCAGCGGCTACTCCGCGATATCCAGCTTTATGCTCAGCTCTTTTAACTGCTTCGGATCAACAGTTGATGGGGCATCGCTGAGAGGGCACACAGCTTTCTGGGTCTTGGGGAATGCGATAACGTCTCTTATTGAAGATGCTCCCGCCATGATCATCACAAGCCGGTCAAGGCCAAGGGCAATCCCGCCGTGCGGGGGAGCGCCGTACTCCAGCGCTTCAAGGAGAAAACCGAACTTTGAGTCAGCTTCTTCAGGGGATATATTTAATAACTGGAACATCCTGTCCTGAACTTCTTTTTTATGAATACGTATGCTGCCGCCGCCTATTTCATAACCATTTAATACTATGTCATATGCCTGCGCCCTGATCTCCTGCAGGGGCGAACGGCCGTTCGCTGTTACGGCGTCTGAGGAAAGAAATTTCTCAATATCTTCTCCCATCGGGCTTGTAAACGGATGGTGCATGGCCTCGTATCTCTTTTCGTCATCATTCCATTCAAAAAGAGGGAAATCGGTAATCCATGTAAACTTATAGACTCCATCTTTAATCAGGCCAAGCCTCCTGGCCATCTCATTTCTGAGCCTTGAAAGACAGTCATTGGCAACCTTCACTTTATCGGCGACAAAAAGCAGGAGATCGCCTTCTTTTGCGTCAAATGTATCAACAAGTGTCTTTAATGTCTCTTCAGAGAAGAATTTCGCGATCGGAGATTCAACCGTTCCTTTGACCTTCATCCAAGCCATGCCTTTTGCGCCAAAGCCCTGCACCTCTTTCGTGAGGTCGTCCAGGTCCTTCCTGGAATAACCTGCCAGTCCTTTTGCATTGAGCCCTTTAATGATTCCTCCATTTGAAAGGGTGTCAAGGAACACTTTAAACGAAGACGCCTTTACAATATCACTGACGTCCTTCAGCTCAAGCCCGAACCTGAGGTCCGGTTTGTCGCAGCCGTATCTTTCCATGGCATCATGATAAGTGAGCCTCGGAAACTGTTCGGTTATTTCAACACCAATAGCGTCCCTGAATGCCTTTTTAAGCATGTCTTCTATAAGGGCCATGATGTCTTCCCTTTTTATAAAGGACATCTCAAGGTCCACCTGGGTGAATTCAGGCTGCCTGTCCGCCCTGAGGTCCTCATCGCGGAAACACTTCACTATCTGATAGTATTTTTCAAGTCCTGATACCATAAGAATCTGTTTGAATATCTGGGGGGACTGGGGCAGAGCGAAAAAATGCCCGGGGTTCGTCCTGCTCGGCACGAGATAGTCCCGTGCGCCCTCAGGCGTGCTCTTGGTAAGCATGGGGGTCTCTATCTCTAAAAAGCCTTTTGAGTCGAGGTACTCGCGAAATGCCCTGGCAGCCTTGTGCCTAATAATAATGTTTTTCTGTATGACCGGCCTCCTGAGATCCAGGTACCTGTGTTTATATCTCAGGGATTCCGAGGCATCGGTCTCATCATCAACCATAAAGGGAAGGGCCTTACACTCATTCAGGACATCGAATTTCTTTGCTACTACTTCAACCTGCCCGGTAGGTATCGAGGGATTCACCGTACCTTCAGGCCGGTGTCTGACTTCCCCTTCCACCTGAATGACAAATTCATTCCTGATCCTGTGCGCCGCCTTGTGGATTTCCGCATCGATCTCAGGGCTGAAGACCACCTGTACCAGTCCGCTCCGGTCCCGGAGGTCAATGAATACAACCCCCCCGTGATCACGCCATTTATTGGTCCAGCCGGCTATCTTAATCGTTGTTCCTGTGTCCTTTACGCCTACTTCACCGCATGCATGTGTTCTCATTTATTTTCTGTCCCTACTTTGAGTTATGAATTGAACAAATTAGACTCCGGATTTTTAAAATGCCCTTAATATTATCATAAATGCCTTGTCTTTGCTACAATGACCATGATGGTTGATATCCAGGCATAACCGGATGTTATAATAATTTCCCAAACGCATACCTTTACGATGTTATGTATATTGCATATAGCCTTTCCGGAAAGATTGGTTTATGAAATTACCCTATAAAGAAAAAACGTATGTTCCGATTTCAAAACTTTTGGAATACCTGCTATCGGAAACTCATCCTATCGGCAAAACAAAGTCTAAATACTTGCGCTCTGCCGGATTTAATGAAACTAATGTCGGCATGCTTAAGCAGGGCTTAATAAATATAGCGCGATCAGAAGACATTATAGAATCAATCTCATCACCGCATGGTGTAAAATATATCATTGACGGCGGTATTAAAACCCCTGCCGGTAATGTTATTAAAATGCGAACGGTGTGGATTATTGATAAAGGGCAGGAGAGTCCACGATTTGTGACTGCTTATCCTTTATGAAAAAGGAGGACGGACATATGATTAAAGAATTGGACACTGTCGTTTTGACGCATGATATTAAGGAATACGGTTTAGCTGAAGGAGATATAGGCGCTGTTGTGCACTGTTATGGTGATACAAATGCCTTTGAAGTTGAGTTTGTTACTGCTGAGGGCAGAACCATTGCAGTTCTTACACTTACCACAAATGACATCCGCTTGATGAGCAACAGGGAGATATTGCATGCAAGGGCCATTGCATGATTGCTGCAATAACATGCTCCCGTGCCCGGGCCTGACCAATCGTCGCGTTGATATGCAGATAATCAGGCTTGTTGACTACCGTTAGGAGGCTAATATGAAGACAAAAAAAATAGATCCAATTCATCCGGGAGAAGTCCTCATGGAAGAGTTTCTTGCGCCCCTCGGGTTGAGCCAGAACCAGCTGGCCAATGATATAGGAGTTCCTCCCCGCCGCATTAATGAAATTATTCACGGTAAACGGAGGATTACAGCTGACACAGCCCTTCGTCTGGCGCACTACTTCGACATGTCTCCACAGTTTTGGCTT
>JAGVNU010000106.1 GCA_020053105.1 Thermodesulfovibrionia bacterium | reverse complement strand
CCTGCTATTGATAATAGATCATGGGAGCGGCTATCATAGTTTATACGGTAATCTTTCAGAGATTTTTCTCAATACTGGTGATATACTAATCGAAGGAACTGTTGTAGGTAAAATCGGTAAATCGGAGCTCCTGACTTTTCATACACTGTATTTTGAAATCAGGCATAAGGGAAAACCCGTCGACCCTGCTGAATGGCTGGGAAGAAACAGCAGGGCAGCGAAAAAAATAAGGATAAAATAAAATATATAACTATGGAGAGACGCCCCGGCATTTCTCCAAATTACAGGAGGATAAATGTTCAGTCGTAAAACCGCTGTTATTTGGATATTAATTGTTTTAATTTCGTGCGCCGGGATTCTTGTCAGTAAATGGAGCCTGCTGGAGATTGTTAATGCAGACGACAACTCTCACTATACCCGCATAAAGACCTTCACTGAATCTCTTTCACTGGTCAAGAAAAACTATGTAGAAGAAGTAGAAGAGAAGGAACTTGTTTATGGAGCAATAAAGGGTATGCTCAGTTCACTCGACCCGCATTCTTCATTCATGCCTCCTGAAGCATTTAAGGAAATGCAGATTGACACCAAGGGAGAATTCGGGGGACTCGGCATTCAGATAGGAATGAAAGACAAGGCGTTGACTATCATTGCCCCCATTGAAGACACGCCTGCTGACAAGGCGGGTGTTCTGGCCGGCGACATAATCATAAAAATAGACGGCGAATCAACCAAGGACCTCAGCCTTCAGGATGCTGTCTCCAAATTAAGAGGGCCCAAAGGCACTGCTGTGACCATTACCATCGTCAGGGAGGGTCTTGAAAAGCCGCTGGATATAAAGATAACGAGAGACATAATTAAACTCAAAAGCGTAAAGTCCAAGGTAATCGATGAGAAAATAGGTTATATAAAACTTACACAGTTTCAGGAACAATCCTCCGCAGACCTGGAGAGTGCGTTAAAGGACCTTTCCGGGAAATCGATCAATTCGCTTATTCTTGATCTGAGAAACAATCCCGGTGGTCTCTTAAAGGGAGCCGTGGACATAACAAGCCAGTTTCTTCCTCCTGGAAAACTTGTTGTATATATTAAGGGCAGAAGCGGGGAAAAGACCGAGTTCGATACAGTCAACGGGAACAAATATTTTGATCATCCGATGGTAGTGCTTGTGAATGGAGGAAGCGCGAGCGCATCTGAAATCGTGGCCGGGGCGCTGCAGGATTGGGGAAAGGCAGTTGTGCTCGGGACTCAAACCTTTGGAAAAGGGTCTGTCCAGACAGTCATACCGCTGAGCGACGGATCAGCCCTGCGATTAACAACTGCCCGGTATTATACCCCGAAAGGAAGGTCCATTCAGACTACCGGAATAACACCTGATATTGTGGTCAAGCTTCAAACAAAAGACGGGACCAAGACACATCCTGTATACAGGGAAAAAGACCTTGAGAAACACCTCGAAAACGATGTTTCAAAAGAGACCGATCCCAAAGACAGTCCGGACATGGAACCCGAACAGGACGGAGGCAAAGATAACGAAATGCCTGAAGTCCCTGTGAAAATATCCGATGAGGATGACAACCAGCTTCAGCGCGCTATTGACCTGCTCAAGGGCCTGCGGATTCTTAAGGAGCTTCCCAAGGCAGGATAATCAAGACATGCTTTCAAGTAAACAGGACGGGGCTTGTGAATGCAGGCCCCGTCTTTTTTTCATTATATTGATAGCATGAATATAAGCTTTAAAGTCACTACAATTTTATAGCAGGAATATGATACACTATTCAGCACATTGAGAGCCCCCTTAGCTCATCTGGATAGAGCACAGGTTTCCTAAACCTGGTGTAGCATGTTCGAGTCATGCAGGGGGCATTTTTCTTTTTAAGGTGTTACGGCTTCTTTATTTAGAATCTGCATTAAGAATTATTTTAGATTGTAGCAGAATTGTAGCAGAGTCCAAAAGTTCAACGCTTGATCTCAGTGATTCCGGGTAGTGATGAGCGTATCGTTGGGTCGTAGTAACATCCTTGTGACCAAGCAGTTTTGATATCATGTAAATGTCCACTCCGCTTTGCGCCAGTCTTGTTGCAAAAGAATGCCGCAGGTCATGGAATCTGAATTTCTCTATCCCTGACTCTTTGACCGCCTCGTTGAATTTGCTCTTAAGATTCCACCTGTCAATCATCTTATTTGCGCCGTTGAAGAACACATAACCTGATATACTCTTGACCTGGGTCATTCCCTTCAGCACAGCAAGAGATGTCTGGTTGATCGGGATAGTTCTGGTGTTGCCTGTCTTTTCCCTCGTAGTAGTAATGGTCTTTCTGACAAGGTCAATGTTCTTCCACTTCAGGTTTATAATCTCTTCCTGACTCATCCCGGTATTTAAACCGATGACAATGATATCTGACAATTGTCCTTTCATCTTGCCTTCAGATGCCTCAAGGAGTTTTGTCTCTTCTTCAGGAGTCAGCCAACGGTCAATCTTACCTGCTTTCAAACCTAATTTGACCTGACTTACAGGATTCTCCTTGCACCATCTCCATGTCTTGATCGCGGTATTGAATGTGTTGCTAAGAAGTCTGATCTCATTCAGTACCGTTGAGTCAGCAGCCTTCTCACCTTTCCTCTTGAGTTTGTAATCAATAATGGATTCAGGCGTAATTTCGGAAATCGTCCTGCTGCTGAACATTTCCCGAAGATGAGTGAGAGCACCCTGCTTTCTTAGTATCGTTGACTGTTTGTTTGTGCACTCCACAAAGTATCGTGTCATCATCTCATCAAAGGTCTTTGTCCGCGCCAGAGCATTCTGAAAGTATTTTCCTTCCTGCATCTCGATAAGGATCTTGGCATAAATCCTCTCGGCAAGTTTTCTGTTATCTGTATCAGTAGAAATTTGTGTCCTTCTTCCATCTTGCGTGATGGTGATCCAGTAGATTTTATCTCTTCGATAAAGCCCCATATTCCTCATCGCCTCCTTTCCTGGGGCCTCTGGCCTGAGTAAAAGGATTATAACCAGAATGGGGCTCTTTTTTACAGGATTTAATCCACTGGAGAATTTCGTTGAGATCAAATCTCAGACACCCATTCATTTTGAGGCTGGGGATTTGCCTCAATTCTGCCCATTGATATAATGTTTTTTCCTTCACCTTAAGAATCTTTGACAATTCCGCGATTGTCACAATATTGATACTTGACATATATCTCCTCACAAATTGTTCTTATGGATGGGTATTACTTTTAAGATGCATTTACGTTTGTGGAAGAAGAAAGCTTAATATATATAAGTTCCATATTCTGTGACACGTGTCCCAAAGTATGGAACTAAGGTTCCATTTATAGTGACACTTGTCCCAAAAGATGGAACCGGGATTCAAGTTCTCGATTTGACGTCATACGTCACAAAAGCGAGAACAAATCACTCCGAAATCCAAGGTTGACTCTTTCCTTTGTTCCGGTGGAGTCCTTCATGGGTCCAGTTTCTGGCCAAAAACTGAAGCTTTTCATTCTTTGTGGTCCAAATTGTGGCCCAAAGAATGAAGCACTATTGCTGCGTCTGATATATAATAATGCATCCATTGCAAGGTGACAGAATGGGAATATGAAACTTATTGAATCTGAAACATTGGAACTGAAAAAAGCACCTCTGAGATTAAAGAGGCGCTCATTTCCATAGCGGCCATCCTCAATAAACATCATCACGGAGAATTATTTTTTGGGATTAAAAGCAATGGCGTGGTTGCCGGCCAGAACGTAACGGAAAAAAATCCGTGATGTATCAAAAGCCATTGCAGACCATATTGAACCTTAAAATCTATCCTCATATAAATCGTACCGAAAAAGACGGCAAGGCATGCGTCAAAGTCCGATTTAAGGGCAATGATATTCCATATTTTGCATATGGCAGGGCAAGGATTTCTGATATGTTTAATGCGAAAGAAAGAGGAATATCACAAGGCTGATATCTATGGTTGTTGAGCGGGATGAGAATCTGGAAGGAAGTCTTCAGCCATACGCACCTCGGTATTGGGGCTGCCAGAGGCAAAGGAATAATGATTTGAACAGGCGTTGCCCATGCTGAGATGAATGAGGAAAGAGAATTTAAGGATTTAGGTCGCAGTTGACGTCACGTTAATCCCAAATGTAAATTATGGCCATAAAATAAACCCAAAAACATTCATGACGGACTTTTTATCCCTTTTTGATATTTTTGGGCCACAAAATGGGCCATAAAAAAGATGATATGCATTTTGAGTCCACAAAATGGTACCATTTTTCCTAATAATAATTGAGAAATACTGGCAGCTAAATTAAGCTGGTAAATGTAACAACGGCTGGTGAATTATGAATTCAGAACGGTGTTGTTTCATTTAAAAAGTAATACATAGATAACTATTAACTTAGAAGTAGACGACCCCGATAGTCGAACTTCAAAATGCTGGGTAAAGCGCGGGACATTCAGCACTTACCTTACCATCCGCTGGTGAAGCGGATTCAAGACGGGTTTTGCACCCTGATTATTTTTTTTGCTCTGCTATACGCCCATATTCTATATGGAAGTTGCGCGCAGGGCTAACCAATTGAAATATATCGATTTGAAAGAATGCGTATTTTACCTCGCATCATTCCCACGTCAGATCCAAAAGGATAGTTTTTTCCCAAGCAAGTTCAGCAGCTCTTCACTTTGAATATTCAACAGAGGAGAAGGGTTATGTATTGCCACTCACACCGTCAAGTGTGATGCAGATACATAAGGCATCGCCGGATGCATGGAGACGTGCTTGTCCGGTGGTAACGGGGGCTGGCTGTAAGATGTCTTCTACCCACTGCCTTTGCTGATTATGGGCGACGCCGAAAACATCTTTCCCCGGCAATTCAGGGGAAAGGTAGATAATTGTGAAGTGGTGAAAATCCATCCAGTGGGACGTCAGTAATGACGCAACACATGGCCCGGAGGGGGAACTGACCTGAAGTAATTCCGGTTGGTGTATAGCTGAACCCTTAAAGACCGCCGATGAAGCCTGGCGGCAAAGCATCCTATCCGCTTAAGGAGGATGCGACCGGGTAAAAGGGAACTGGAGAGGCGAGGCCGAACTGCTTTGATCTTCGACAGGTATCCGAAAGCTCCACTGGAGTGAGTAAGGACCTGCTTCCATATTCGGGGTCGTGCATATGCACACAACCGTCGGAGTGAGCGACCTGACCGTTTCCTTAACACAATTATCTAAGGCGGCACAGTCCGAACGGCGCAAAAGCGTGCGAGGACCAGGAGCGTAGTTGATTAGCGTTGAGGGTCACTGCAAGGCAGTGGTGATCCGATGCCGGACGGACATGATAATCCGTAATAAAACGGCACGCAAAAGACTGCACCTTGACTGAACTTGTTTGGGGGTGGCTTTACTTATTGATGCTGCTAACTGAGTGATATCAATAAGGAAAGCTGCCGGCCGGGAGGCCGAGCTTAATAAAAAACCGGGAGGTGATTTTATGGCTTATAACTATCTTGCAGGAAGCTGGCAGGGATTCATTCAACAGATTGTGTATTTGGTCGGACGCGGATACCTGTTCTATCATGTTACAGAACTGCCCGAACGGAAGCGCGACAAATGGCAGTGTATTGACCGGAAGCTGATCGGGAAGTATGGGACAGAAAAGTCCAAGTTCCAGCGGTACCGACTAAAGGAAAAGCGTGTTGCGAATTTCTTTTATCTGAGATATGAATCTACTGCGATCATCATGCATACGCATGGCTCCAAAGATCATGTGCTGTATGATGACAAGTTTTCGGATATCTGCGAGAAGCCTCTGACGTTAAAGATAAGCGATAACATTTCGCTTGTTGTATACGTCAATGATGAGGTCTGCTCTGTTCGCTTTACGAAAGAGACTTACGCGGGCTTTAAGGCGGTGATTGCAGATGTTGCGAGAACAAAGAACCGGTGGGAAATCATAAAAGAATTTAATTTAATTAATGGAATACCCGCTTATGGCGGCATTGTCGAACAGAAAAAGTGCCTTGCTTTGTGGACTGTAAAACAGGCCCGCACGCATCAGGTAGCTTTAAGAACGGCCGACCTGCGTCTAAATACCCGCAGGAAGATATATAAAGTATGGATTAGCCCGGGGGCTTAAATTTAGCCTCCGGGCTTTTTTAATTTTATTTTATGCCGCGAGATATAATTTTTTGTAATAAATATCATGTCTCGTTACGGTGAGGAATGACTTGAATGGTAATTTCTCTCACTAACAAAGATGCAGTGTAAAAGAAGCTAACCGTGGTAGTATTTATCTGTTTATTCAGCAAACCATGTAATAACAATCAGCAACCGGCGGGATTTCGATGTTTTTCACTATTTCTTGTTAATCATCAACACTTGAGAATAAACCCATCTGTCAAGTATTGCTTCATCTCTTATCCGCGGTATATCCGTCATGATTTTCCTATGCCTGAAAAGGACATCAAATGGACGAATTGCGTAACAAAGATAAATCTTTCTGGAAGAGACGGGGACAGAATATCTTGCAGCCATAACCTCCGGCGCAGGGAACATAACTTTAAGGATCTTTAATATCCCATTTTTCACTGTATTCTCCCCGAATGATTGTGTCAGAAATCTGTTAACACCTGGAAAAGAATCTTCTCTGATAAAAATTCGGTTTATCATAATGTTCATTATGTCAGGATCAAATTTTACAGGAATTAAACTATTCAACTTATCTTGCAAGCCCGGAGACTCCCCCATAATATCTTTTACGAGAAACAGGGTAGCATATACCATATGATCCGACTTATATTCCTTGATTTCATGATGAAATCTTTCCCAGTTAATATTTTTGCAGTAATGTTTAAGCACCAGAGCAATGTCATAAAGCTGAATAAGCGCCCCCTTGCTTATAAAACATCTCTTATAGCCCCATTCGGGACTCAGAAACCGATGTTTCATAAAATGGAGGGAAAGGTGAATGAGTAAATCTTCCGGACCAAGTGTTCTAATTTCCTTGCCGAAGATCTCAGTCTTTTGAGCCCTCTCCCAGCACCGATTGATGAAGCTGCTATCATAGGTAAAATTCGAGACGGGATGAGCTTTATACGTGATGTGCCAGTGTATTTCAACTTTAATATTCTTTCCCGGATGGATAAAGCATATGTGATGGGAGTTTTCCTTTATCCACTCCAGCGGCCTCTTCTCATCGACAATATATCCCAGGTCAGACATGGTCTTCTCAGCACCAGAGAGATATTCTCTTTTGACAAGCAGATCGATATCACCTATCTGTCTTAACCCTATATCACTATAAACGGTTTTTGCCAAAGCCATGCCTTTTAATACGATCAGATCAACAGAATTTTCATTAAAGGCATCGATGATAGCGGACAGCTCTTTATATAGGTATGTATTTTTTGCAGTGTTTGCATAATAGGCCCCCTTTAACTGATCCATGACATTTGCGGGGACAGGGCTTCTCCCCTGAATATTCTTCAGATGATAGTATGCAAGCGATGCGATACCCTGCCAGAAAGAAGATGCCAGAATCTCTTCCCAGTTTAATGGGTATTGCACAATCTCATTGATCTTACGAGTCGTCTCGTCTGGCCTTCCGCCCCGGACGCACGTTAGGAGAAGCATGATTTCATGAGACAAATTGATCATAATTAACTCTGAGTAGTTGAATTTTCCTGAGGATATCCTGCTCTCTCCATAGGAAAACAATATGTCACTGTATAGGTTTTCGTGATTTCTAAATTACGTTCCAAGATAATATTCCCCTTGTAAAGAAGCCAGGCATGACCTTCCAGCTTTTTAATCGCTTCATGGTTTAACCTGCCATCATATTTGACTCCAAAACAAAGAGTTACATTAATACCGGCTTTTCTCAGAAAATGGTAGAGAATCAGGGAGCGCTTGAGACACGTACTGCTATATATCCAAATGTTTTGATTTAAGATGAAGTCCGTAAACGTTACGATTTTTTTCTGCTTTCCTGTTATATAATGATTTCTGTTCTTCGCCTTATTCTTCGGAGTAAGCGCTTTCATAAGCCTGGGAATTGATAGAAATTTCATCATCATGGGTAGTATGCTGACAATGAGAAAAACATAACAGAATATCCTGATATCCTGAAGAGAGTGAAAATTATTTCTGAATTTCCTGATTATCACTAACAGCTATCCTCCTGAGGTCTCAACTAATTTTTCACTGACAAGATCATTCAAGAGGGTAAGGACACTTTCTATGGCTTTAGAGGGGGAAATTTCAAATTCATTCTGAAGTTTTTGAGTAACATTTTCAGGTGTTAGCCCGCTTTCAAGCATCTTCCAGATATAGACCCCCGTCTCATTCAGGCTATAGTATTTTTTTGTCCCTAGATGCAACAGTACGGCTTCTTTATTCCCAACGTCTGTAAAAATAACATCCGGATTAAGTATTATGGCTTGCGGCAACTCGCTCATTGTTCGTCTCCTTTTCATCGATACTCTTTTTCCAAACTCCCTCATTCCATGGATTATCCGGGAACTCAGAAATCCAATCAACTTTCTTGAAATAATTTAAACAATACCAGCAGGGGAAGTAGTCCGTATCCATTATATGATCACTGCTAAAGTGTTTAATCTTGTCCTGATGAAACCTATCGATAAATGAGTTATATTCGCTGTACGCCTTATGAAAATCCGTATGGTGAAGATCAGCTATAACATCACCAGTCCCTGCACGATTTCCATATCCGGATAGGTGGCAGCACATAGTAATCTGCCCGAGGCAGTCAATATTCATTTCTTGTCTTGTAAGAGGCGCACAGGGGAAAAGAATTTTAGTATAATATCCAGGGGCAATGACGATTGGCATACGGCTATTATCAAGTTGCAATATCGTATAGTCAATCATCTTTCTCCGCTCAGGGGATATATCTAATTTCATCCTGTTCATCTTAGGAGTCGGTATAAGGTGACCGAATCTCAGCCCACGGCTTCTTAATTTATATGCAATATCTGCTATCTCTCTTATTTCGACATGGTTATTGGTTGTCATAAGGGAATTAAATGTAAACGGTATATCCATTGCCACGCAAACGCTGACAGCGCTCATTATTCGTCGATAGGATCCTTTTGCACGAAGCCTGTCGTGTGTTTCTTCTATGGCGCCGTCAAGACTAAACGTGATCCCGCTCAATCGATCCCGAAAAGGGAGAATTCTTTTATAAATACCGGTGAAGTTCGATCCATTAGAGACAAAGCCGAAGGTGTAACCAGCTTTGTATACTGTTTCAATGATCTCCGTAAATTCCGGATGCATCGTCGGCTCTCCACCTGTGAAGGAAAAATGATCAAATCCATAATCCCTTGCGCTCAATAGCATTTTGTTGATAAGGTCCAAAGGCAAGTCTTTGTCAGCCCGATGCCTTTCCCCATAGCAATGCCGGCATTTGAGATTGCAGCGATTTGTAAGCTCTATAACCAGAGATGCCATTTATGTTCACCTGTTCTTAATCTCATTAATTTCGCACTCAATTTTGTATTTTAACCTTATGTCATATTGTTTTGGAAAACAAAAACCTGCTTGGTTCAAATCCTAATTTTTCCCAGAATGATTCTCCTTCCTTATTTCTGACAATAACAGACAGCTCAATACGGCTGATTTTATTTGTTTTAAACCAATCTGTGGCACTCTGAACTAACTGACTACCGATACCCTGCCTGCGAAGAGATTGTAGTATAAAGCATTCTTCAATAACACCCCACAGCAAAGGCTTAATTGGTAAGGATGTCCCTGACTTAGACTGTCTTCGAATACGCTGTAGGATCGATTTATGTCCGCTTCCCGACGGATACGCTATGATTCTGATATAAATAAAACCGGCTAATAATCCATCATGTTCTGCAACTATAATGCGTCCTTTTGGAGCATTCAACCTTTCTTGTGTATAAGTAATCCAATCAAAATTTCCTATTAATTCATAATAACCAGCCTGGGACTGGTGATATTCGACATCCTGTCGAAAAAGTTCTGATAGTTGTAAGACATCTTTTTTCGAGGCGAAATGAATCTGCATTCTTACTTAAATGACAGCATAAAAGAAATTTTTTCAGGTTCTTCATACAGATCACGTCCTGCAAGAAGCCGATAACTTGAAGTCTGATAAATTAGGTTTTTAAGGACCTCAACTTGTTGTGCAGCCATTTCTTTGTCCACCATGATACCGCCGCTGCTTTGCATCAGCATAATTAAGGCCGATGTCTTATCTATTGGGATCAGCTGGCTCTTGCCTTCTGAAACAATTTTGGGAAATATCAATATATTCGGAACACAGGTTGACAAATGATTCTCAGGATAAATCGAGGTAATGTCCAAGAACCTTTTTTGCCCATTCCAGGATGATGACTTCAATAGCTTATTAATCTCTGGATAATATTTGGCTAAGCGCGGGTCAAATGAAAAACCTTTCTGAAATGCTAACGCCTTAATTCCTTGTGAACTTTGATTTATAAGAGTTACATCGTCTGATAAATATTTCCAGCCTTTTTGTATGAGGCCAAGGGCTGTGGTTGATTTCCCGCTGCCGCTGTCTCCTGCGATTAGAACACTGAGCCCATCTTTAAATAATGCATTTCCATGAATTGCGAACAATCCGTGCCTATGGAAAAGCCATAACACAGAAAGCATCAGGAACTCTTGTTGTAATTTAGGAGGTCTATCCCAGAAGGTATGATTCAGATATCCAGTACCCTGACTAGCTGTTAAGTCCAGTTGAAAAAAAGAGTCTTCTCCCACTATATAACATGAATCCCCTTTTTTAAAAACGCGCAAGTGAGGAGAAGTAAAAAGTTCACTGATATTTTCAGGAGATTTAAAAGGGTCAATATTTTTTTTAAACTTGAGGTTGAGATGATGGGAATCAGAATCTGTACTGTTGCTTTTCAAAAAGAAGCAATTTCCCAGTGCACTGAGAACCTTTTCACTTAAAAGCTTGTCTTCACACTCCACCTGCATGTTTAAGTGAGCTATAGAGTATGATTTTGTGACACACATTGAATAAGAATGCCTCTTAAAAAAATATTATGAATAACCCGGCATCACGCAGTCGGCACGTCTCATTCATGAGTTACAGGTCTCCACAAGATTATGTTTCTCTATTTGCCCACAGGATTTTGTCCATTACAATACGACACCCCAGTATTGTTTTTGAAAGTCAGGCGATTCTTCTTTGGCTTCAGGGAATTATTAAGTCACGATAAGATTCTGTGATGATATATAGTTAAAAGAATATCAATGTCAGAGTCTTAAATCTACGCGATTATCCTTTTCATACAACTTCTAAATCGCAAACTGACGCCTGCAGCTAAATAAAACTTTAACAAGCAATTCATTCAAAGAATATTACGCCGACGGACTGAATCCACCAAAGAAACCCGCGGTAATCTTGGTTGCGTCTCCATGCTTAATAAGCTTTGGCTCAATAAAACTTACTTTGGGCTCAACAAAAAGCTTCTTATCCACGTTTTCCTGATTTGCTTTTTCCAAATTCTTCTTGATATTTCTCATTCTGTCACCACCTTTTCTCTATAAAATATTTGCAATTAAAGTTGTCAAATAACTAGACAAAACATTTCTTGAAAATTCATGAATAATATAAGCGAAAAGACTTGCCCAATAGAAAGTTGTATGTTTAATGTTATAAAAAAAATGCTATGCATGTCAATATAATAATGCAACACGTACGAGCCAATAGTAAATTAATTTGACACGATTTTAGAAAGACAACCCCTTTTATCTTCATTGCATGGCAATATTTGCTTTGTCAGATAATATTACCTCATCTTCTTCAAATACTTTGATATCAAATTGCTTAAGGTATAAACAGCAACTTATCCTGTTTCATTAAAATGAAATACCCCTCACTTGCTTTTATCGGGAAGTTAATGCCAACAGGCTGACCATTGAGGTAGCTCGCAGTCTCAAATTTCCCGGTATCATTGTTATATCGCTGGATGCTGTAGACAACCGTATCATTGCCGATTTTTTGCAGTAACTGATACGCTTTCATATTCGCAGGAACGCAGGGTATCCCGATTATATTTATGCCTATTGTTAGATTCAGTGATGGACAGGCGGCAAAGCTGTTAACGGAGATCGTTTTATCAGCCTTGCCATAAACTATCAACCCGTCAACATTAGTGAGCATAAAGTTGTCGCCCGACGGATTTCCCAACGCATCGTATCCGGCCTTGCGGAATCTTCCGGTAACTTTATCAAACTTCTGTACGCCTTCGATCTGCCCCTGATTACCGAGAACAGACAGTAACGTATATGCATCGGTTATGTTGTTTGTATCAGGAATATTGATCAGATTGAAACCCTTGAAGAGCTTTACAAGTATTTTATTGGCCGGAATGGACCCAGGATCACGGGGGTCGCTTCCACCCTTATATTCATCAAGATTGGTAAAACCGTCATTATCAGGGTCCTCATTTGCGTCATTGACCAGCGGATTCAGTGCATAAGTTTCTTCGTACCCGTCTTTCATCCCGTCACCGTCAGTATCAGGATTATCAGGCAATGTTTCTCCGGTATCCTGTTTACCGTCGCGATTCGTATCTTCCTCTCCGTCCGGAATCCCGTCTTCGTCTGTATCAGGGTTCAGCGGATCCGTAGTAGAAGAAGGATCCGCATCGGGAACAAAGATATTCATGTTTGTGTTGTTCCCTTCCGGTCCGGTCAGGCCTCTCTCTGCGCCGTCGCTGATGCCGTCTCCATCAGTATCCCAAAGCACTGGGTCTGTTTCTCCATTATCAACAGATCCATTGTCGTTTACATCTTCACTTGAAAGACTTCCGTCAGTCAAGCCGTCATCATCAGTGTCATCATCAAATGGGTCAGTGCCCATTGCTATTTCAATCGCATCCGGCAGTCCGTCAGAATCAGAATCGGGCATCAGCCAAATATTGGCCCTTGATTTCAGATCAGCCAGCTTACCGGGATCATCACAGGCGTAATACAATGCACCGACCAAAGGCCTCGATTTCTTTTCAAGGTCATTGATAAGCCCATGACTTGAATCAGCAAGGTCCAGTATATCCGCTATCAGACCTGCTCCTTTTTTGAGACAGGAAAGCGCATTTGTCCTCCCCTTCTCCTCAGCCCTGACAGCGGCATTGACCAGACTCATGATTACATTACCGCCTGCCGCTATATCGCCAAGGGCGGCAAGGTCACCGGCCCTCCGGCCTGCCACCGCCGCGACAATATCCATATTCGGTTTCAGATTTTCAAGGTTCCCCTCAAATGGCAGCTCAGCGACTCCCTCGCAGGCGTCGCCGATACTGTTTTTATTTGAATCAGCCTGGTCCGGATTATATACGGTAGGACAATTGTCATAAATATTCTTAACACTGTCCTGATCATGGTCCAAATCCATAGCAACAGCAGCGATAATGGGAGATTCTATAACGCTGATTGAAGAGGTAATGATCTTAGAATAAGCGTCAGCAGTTAATCCGGCAAAATTGGCAGCGACCCCATCGATAATCTTTTGCTCAAACCGGTATTCTTCCGTAGGGGGATAAGTTATTCCATCCATCATCCCGCTTATAAATTGATCGCTGTTAAGCGGAAAGTATTCCTCTGCTTCAATAGCATTTATCGTGAAAATTACAACATCTCTGTGCAGGTCAAACAGAAGGTTTGAAGGGGCTTGCATCACGGCCTGTATCCCGTCAAATAAGGCACTGTAATCGGTATATCCTGAAAGGAGATTTAATTGTCCGCTGGAAAGTCCTCCATACGGTCCGCCGAGATTTACATCGATCTCAAAAGGCCCCGGTTTATATCCATTCGTAACAAAATCAGAATCGCACGCATCTCCTTCGCCGTCCTCATCAGCGTCCCCCTGGTCCGGGTTGGGTTTATTTACACAATTATCGCACCTGTCACCGAGGCTGTCGGCATCGGAATCGACTTGTGAATCATTATAGCCGGCCGGACAGTTATCCTTTCCGTCCACAATGCCGTCATAGTCCTGGTCCTGCCACCTCAAAAGATCATCTTCCAGCGCCTTCTCTAAAAGCTTCACGGCAGCAGTTGTAGAGCCGTCGGCCACAAGACCCGACACTTGAATGACATTATTAGCCTGCGCCCTCATCAGGGCAAGCCATTCATCAGCAGTGGTGAAATTATTCATCAACAGGGCGTCAGGCTCTCTCACACGGGGAATGAATTGTTTGATGACGACGTTGGCGTTGTCTTTTCTCGCGGAGCTCAGCGCCATGTCGCTGCCGGACAAGTCTATCTGATAATAACCGCCGAGACCGCTTGCTATGCTTCTAAATAATAGATCCAAGCCCTCCGGTGCTCCCTGCATGTCATAAACAAATACGGCTGAGTCGTTAGGGAAAGGGGAAGTTCCGGAGGCGTCCAGCACCCGGCCAGTAATGCACGCGCCGCTGCATGGGTTCTCCTGCGGCTTTGAATTAATATCGCACGGGTCCGTTGATAGAATGATTTCATCGATGTCACTGATCCCGTCTTTGTCAAAGTCTTTATTTCGGTCGGACACAAGCGGATCAAATTCAATATCAGGATTCCCATCTACATTGCAATCTCTCTTATAGGAAATCTCAAAGACATCCGGTATTCCATCGCCGTCCGTGTCCACAGTGGCCGGCTGATTAATATTGTAAAATTCAGTGATGACTATGCTCTTTTTCCTGTTAGAAGGATCATTCCCCATAAATTTAAGTGTCGCGGATTTCATCAGATATATGCTCCTGGTATATGGATAGGGAATAAAAGCAGAATACTCCGGATCAGGCTCTGAGCCGTCAACCGTATAATGAATATCGACCTTTCTGCCGTCGTTGTCTGTGTCTGCAATATTGGGGGTAAGTTTTACACCTATTGTCATAGAGTAATCTCTTCCGGGAGGTGTAGCTTTTACAATGAGAGTGCCGGGCGGCGGCGGGTCCGCGCTGCTGACTTCCGTCAAAGTGGAGATATTGTCTCTGAGCCTGTTAACCGTTACCTTGTCTTTATAAGAATCACTGTTTAAAAAAGCCTGCGATTCACCAGGGGCGCTTTGAAGAAGCAATATCGTACTGATAACGGGCGCTTTAAAAGTCCCGTCTCCGTTACCTTCATAGGTATAAACGTTCACTGAGGAATTTACCTTTGGATCAAGTCCCGCGTACAGCACAATATCAGGAGACGGGCTCCCGACACTATCTTTCAACTCCATGAGGTAAACCTCCTGTCCGGCTGTGCCTGCAGGAAACGGTGTTGTCCGCTGAAAAGTGCCGTCTCCTTTTCCAAGGAGCACAATAATATAATTTTGTGTAGTTTGTCCCATGATGTTTTCATAGGCAGCTACGATATCAGTATAGAAGTCTGCATTTACAATTCCTGCGACCGCGACGCGCGACCAGTCGCCGAGATTATATTCAAGGACCTCCCCGTATTCACCGCCGTCCGTGCCGAGAGAGACAGAGACATTACCGTGCAGCGGGACGGCAGCAGGCGCCTTCTCTGGCGGCAGCAGGATTGATAATAACGCAATAATTGTTATCAGGACCTTTGATCTCATGTAAACACCTTTACTCAACGGGCTTCATTGACGCCGGCCCGAATGATTCATCAATTTCTCCATGATTGCTGTCCATCTTTTTTTCATCCTCAAAGGTATTAATGTAATTGTCCTTTTTTATGCCCAATACAACATATGTATATGTTTCTCCCGGCATTATATCTTTATCGCAATATTCCTCCGGATCATACCCGGGACCCTGTGTAGCATAAAAAGGTCCCGTAAGGAGCCGGCTTACCTGTACAAAGCGGTCGGGATTGGGGTTGCCGCGCACCCTGAAAACAACGTAATAAAGATACGGAAGAAAGAGCTCATTGTTCTCATCCACTATTTTGCCGTTTACTTCCCAGTTCAGGCAGATTTCTCCCGGGTTTTGGTTTGCCGGTCTAAAGCTTAAAGTTAATGCCTTTGGTTTTTTCCTGTCCCTGATCGGCCAGGGGAGATTTCGCCCCGGCCCTGCAATATCATCTCCTGACCAGAAGTAATAAACTGCGTCGGATTCCTGTCCCGCAAAATCAAGAGCTGTGACTGCATAGTATTTACCGCGTGTTGGGCTGGGTACATTCTTGGCCCGCAATATGTAATAACGTTTGTCCTGATCAAAGGTAACTTTGCTGTTATCGTCCTCCATACCACCTGCAGGCAGTTTGGCGAGGGAGATGCCGTATTTAACAGGCACATCAGTTGTGCTGTTTTTCAGTTCCGCTTTACCCCAGTTTGCATTAGGAGACGGATCGACTAATAAGGGAGATGCACCAGTGCCTTCGCTGGATGAGGCACGATATAGCTTGAACCCGGCAACCCCGTCAGGGTTAAGCACGCTTATCAGGATATCTACAGTATCAACAATGCCGTCCGGGGCCATTGAACTCGCGATATGCTTCATTCCAACAATTATGGGAGCAGGCGGCGGCTCGCCTACGATCATGGTCATGCCGGATATTACACTGAAATCGCTTACGTTAGTATTTTCATCAAAAGCCTTAAACTTGTAATATGCCTGCTGTGAGACACGCGGCAGGTAATTGTCGTCTTTGATCTCAATTTCATTATCCCCGACCGTAAAGTGCACATCTTTGAGATAGTAGAAGTCCTGCCCGTTAAAGCTCCTGTAGACTTTGATGCCTTCTACATCGCTGTCAGCCGGTCTTGAACAGGTGAACGTGGGGAAATAGGGCGCTTTTGTTGGATCACCTGTATCACGAACATACGCAAATGTGACAATGTCCGGTCCCCGATCAGGGGTATATTTCTTGCACGATATGAGTCCGCTCTCAACTTTATTATCATATTCAATTTCACAGAAAGCGTTACAAACCGGAGGAAGCGGCGGTTCAAGGTCATAGACTATGCCCTTTGCAGGCCCTGAGAAAGCGCTTTCATTCCCGTGTACATCCACTGCAGTAATATGATACCAATAAATATTTCCCCAGTCGTTCCTTGTGATCGAAATATCAGCATACTCAATGGTGACCTCATGTCCTGTTCGCGGCTCATCAACAGAGCCCACTAATGTCTTAGTTGCTTCCATGTTCCCGAATCTCCTATACACATTGTATTTCATCGTATCATCCAGATATTTGCCCGGTTCATTCAGGGGATTGGGCTCGCTCATATTCCTGTCCCAAGTGACTTTGATCTTTTTTTGATTCGGCACATCACCGATTACAGACGTCCGCACATTGTAAGGGACCTTTGGCGCAAGTGTATCTCTTACTGTAACTATTACCGGATTGCTGAATGTGCCGTGCTGGCGGAGCAGGTCACGCGCGACGACCCAGTATGTATAATCGCCGTATTCAAGAGGAGGTCCGGCAGTAATGGAATTCTCATCCATGAAAAAGAAATCATTGATATAGTTAAAAATTGAGGTCAGATCAAGGTCTGGAGACAAGCTTGCATGCTCCTGTATTTCCGCACTGCGAAACTCCCTCACGGCTTTTCCAGAAATTCTCGTATCATTCCTTGTAAGATGACATTGCGAGGTTGAGCAATTTGTAGCAAAAAGCTCTTTTCCCTTCTGTACATCCTGAGCAGGCAGTATTATTACAGGAAGGGCATTTGCCTTGTAATACACCAGAGGATCATTATTAATGACGACATCTGAGATGATATTAGTGTCAGACCCTTTTTTCCGGTATATGTCATAACCAAAGCCAATGCTTGCATTTTCTTTTTCGATTATATCCTTTGCAGGCAGGCCTTTCCACCGCAAGTAAACCTTCCTGTCTCCTGTTGGACCAATGATTTTTACCCACTCTAACTCCTGAGGAGCAGACAGTTCTGTCTTCTTGCCGGCAATGACATTAACCTTGCCGAGGCGCTCTGTTTCAGTCCCTGCGCCGTCAACTCCCCAGAGCTCATAAACATAAGACTTGTTGCCTGCGACGTTTCTGTCAAGAAAGCCGAGCCCCTCTGTAATGCTCACCCCGTAGTTGGTGTTCACAAGGAGCGCAAGCTGCATAAGGTCTGAAGACTCTCCTGATTTTCTAAACCTGAGTATCTCGTCATAATAATAGGGGCCGAGGAGCGTCTGAATGTCCGATAATATCAATCCTTCACCCGGGGTCTCAAAGACTGCCCGTATCTCTGAAATGGTGGCAAGCGGTCTTATTGGTGCGAAATTTATATTTGTAAATGACGCTGACCCCCCTTCCCTGCGGTGAATGTTAAAACCGGAGAACCTGCCTGTTTCCTTTGTGCCCATCCATCTGAGAAGCACCTTGTTATCTCCGACAGTTGCAACAAAAAGGATCCGCCCCCTGCTGTCCTGCGCATCGGAAAGGACAGGCAAACCAATTAATAATACCGCCAGCATGAAAATACTACATAACCTTTTCATTGCATGATCCTCTTTCATTTTTAATATATGCTCTTGATACGATCAGCTTATTCACAGTCTGTACCATAATTAACATCCCATTCCCGCACATACTGAAGAGTCAGATAAGCCACACAGGTCCAGCACCAGTCGTCTTCCCAGACCCTTGCTACGGACGACCAGCTCTCTGGCTCACAGAATCCCAGACCGCCTGCAACAAATCCGGTGCCGTTGAACGAGAATTCCCGGTCATACAGAGCAATTAATGTAATATCACCCCTTGCGCTTACTACGCAAGCTACTTTGCCGAACACATACCCTTTGATCTTTCCGCCTACAGCGGGTAATACCCAAACTCCAACTCCTGCGCCGGCATTTATCCTGAACAAACAACCGGCATTGAATATGGACCAACTTCCATCAAGTCGTACATAAAGGCCTTCAACATTTGGAACAGACAGCATTGCTGCAACGTCAGGGTCGACTTTCATCAGCGGACCAAGATTAGGGGTCTTGCCGACAAGAATTCCTCCTCCAAGTGTATTGCCGCCGAATACCCCGTTTGCAAGCCCCCAGTAATAGTAGAAATTATTTCCTATCCCTAAACCGGCGCCAAGCTCGCTGAAACCTACCTCCATAAATTTTACATTTGATAGAACCAAAGAGCCTTCAATACCCGTTAAAGGCACTGTCTGATTAGGATCAATAAATACAACAAGCTCTATCAATTTTGCATATGCATTTAAATAACCGGTCGGATTCTCAGGGTTTTTCATCTGTCCAAGCGCATCACTATTTTTCAACAGAGTATTAAGCATTATGTCCTTTGCAGTAAACTCAACTTCAAGATGAGGCGGGGACACGCCGTCATTTACTAGAAACCGGGTCATCCGGAACGATGCGTCGAAGTTAACAAAGGACTTTGTCTTAAGCGCGGTCTCTGCATAGATTTCCTGCCAGTCTTCGCCGTTGTTTATGAAGTCCGCGGAGCCGGCGAACTTTGCCATTTTAAAGTCAATGTCAGGAAAAGGATTTTTGCTTAAATCATACGTTCCCCAGTTTTCCGGGCGCACTTTCTTGACAATATCTACCAGTTTTTTGCCTGGAGGAAGTATGCCGACAAGAATCGCGGCTGAAGCAGATGCGATCGGATAATTCGTCTTTCGCCCCCAGAAACCTATATCAGTCACCGCGTTATCGTAGTCTTTTTTATACTTATTAAGATGATCATCAGTAATATTTTGCCTCAATTTATCATCACGCAATGCCCAATAGTAAGCCGCATCTGCAAGGAAACCGTAATTTAGCCTAACGGTCTGAGGAGTGATCAGCGCTGAGCTCTCAATATCCAGCAAATATTTTATTTTAAGGAGTGGGTTGTATGAATGAAATATTCCTTGCTCATTTTCCTTTGTGGGCTGCAGATATTCAAGGCCGTATTTATATTCATACAACGTTATCCCCGCCACCTCCATTTTTTTCTCAGTATATAATTTAACAGTGCCGGGCTTATCAGGGTCCCACACAAATACTGCACTTGTGACATCGTCATTCTGCGGATCCACATCGTCGGAGTCCCCACATAGAGCGTTCATCCCGGGGTCTTTTCCGTTTGAACATTTGGACAAAGGAGGGGCTTCACCGCAGGTTCTATTTGCACCCGGGTCATGAATGCCGTCCGGACAATCCCCCCTGTATATTTGAACCTTCATTCTTGAAACACCAAAATGGGGCAGGGAAACACCGCCGATTACATCGAAATAACCATAATAAGAAATGTGATGTTCATCAGAATACGGGGGTAAATCATTCAAGTCTTTCCTCGGTGATCCGTCCCATGGGCTGAAAATGATTTCTTCCGGGAATGTTGTAAACCCATCGAATGTCAGCTGGCTGGTCAGGACGTCGATCTTCCCCTTTATTGACGGTTCCTGATTTACATCATTAAGATAACCGGGTTGTCCAGTGTGATGAAACGGCGTGAGGGTGCCTACATTTTCTGAAAAGTGCCGTATCGGATGGGTCATGGAGACATAGAGGGTGCGGTTGTTATTGTCCAGGGCGCAACTGCTGCTGGAGACATCCCCCTGAAATACGATCCCCAGCGGCGTGAAATCAGTGTCCCAGTAACCGAGGTTCCTTTCGTAAGTGGGCTGTTCAATGGAAGCCTTATCAAGGTCAGCGCAGGGGCACATTGATATGCCTTTTAAATCGAGGGCAAAATCAGAAGGCCAGGGCAGAGACACTGCCCCGTCAACTACTGTATCGCCCGGGGAGCTGTCAAGATAATTTAATCCGAAATTGCTGAAACTGAAGTCGTAGCTATATATCGTCGTATCCGTGTTTACAGCGCCTGCATCGGTTACGCCGGTAATTCCACCCAGGCGTATATGGAACAATGTCTTTGTTAAAGGGTACGTCAGTATAGTCCCTCCGATTTGTGCGGTAAGGGTCTGCGCCCCAAGAATATTAAGCCCCGCGTATATGCCGCTTCCCGGCATCTGGCTGAAAAAGTCTTTGCCGTTCCTGCGCGCTTTGAAATGGTCTTCCACCCTGTTACGGGGACTGTCGGCAGTCTCAGCCGCACCGCATCCTGCGCTGTTAACGCCTGTTCCTTTTGGAGTAGACGGACATTGATCATTAAAGTCCTTTACCAGGTCTCCGTCCGTGTCTTTGATCTCAGCCCATGCAATGAACCCCGGCACATATACCTCAACAGGGTCGTTCGTATTTCTTGTTACTGAAAATTTGCCCCATGAAATTGCTGTGTCCTGCAATTGGACATTGTCTTTATCAGCATAGATAGACCCGTCTTCGCCTATTTTTGCCGTAGGGGCATTTACGAATAAAGTTGATAATTTTATACCTGTATTATTGTCACAATCCGTTGACTTATACATAAAAACAAAGTCAACATCATTGAACTCACCGTTTACAATATGGTTTCCGCTCACCTGAAGATAACCGGATCGAGGGGTGACTACCGCATCCATAGGGAACAGGGTCGCATATGATTCTTCAGGAGCTTCTGTATTGTTCAGTTCAAACCCCGCCTCAATACCCGATGCTAAAATATCTAAAGCTACTCGCCATTTCGAGAGTTTAAAGTAGCCGTCATTTGCCACGTCAAAAGACCCGCCCGGAGAATCAGATAAAGAACTCCTGTCAATGTACTCTATATCTGAACTGCCTATTTCGATCTTCTGCGGTAAAAACCGGATTTTGGATCTTGGTTTAAATTTGATCGGCAGATCATCGGCCCGGAAAAACCACTGCGAAATATCAGGCACTGTATAGCGGAAATCAAGGGAATCAGTCACAGGCATGTTCAGATTATGCATCATATAAGGATCAGGATAATCGCCGTCGCCTATCATTGTGCCTTCCGGCATAGTGAGCCAACCGGCGGCTTTGGCGCCGGTACTGTCAAAAACGATACCGCCAAAAGTATATTTAAGGTTCGTGGTATCTATTGTGGACATATCGATCACCGGCTCAAGAATGGAATATGCAGCGCCGGCGGTAATTTTAAATGTTGTACCTGATACTTCCGCCGTAAGGTCGGTGAAAGCAAAATTGATTGTCCTTTGTCCGAGTGTTGCATAAGCATTTCCTGATATCCTGTAAGAGCCTCCGCCCAGATCATTAATGGAGGTATAAGAATCAACCTGTGCCGCGATCTCGTAATTCAGCCCATCCCGGACCTCGCCATAACCGAATATCAGAGTCTTGGGAGGTCCGGTTACTGTTAACGTATAAGAGCCGGCAGCGCCGAGGAAGCCGTCAACAACTATGTAATAAGTCCCCGGAGGCGCATTTGAATAAGTTACAGCATTGTCACCGTAGGCCCCGGGAAGACAACTGTCCTTTGTGCAATCGCTTAAAATAAAGACATCGAGGTCCACACCGCCGAGATCGCTCAGCTCAGCCCTGAGGTCTCCCTTCATAGTAGTTGTAATACTATGGACAACCTCGGGTCCGCTCTCGCTCCAGTCTGAACAATTGTAAGAGCTTGCATTTGAAGGGGCTCCGATCGTTGTATTTCTATAAGGCGCTCCGAGTGTCAAATTTACCGGAGCGCTGCATACCGCGTTCACTGTGAGCGTATAAGGTCCCTGCGCAGTAATATCTGGGTTGCTATATCCATCAACTACAATATAATGTGGTCCCGGAGGAGCCCTGTTGTACGTTGCACTTGTGTTTCCGTCAACGCAGTTATTGCTTTCGCACTGTCTGTCTTTCAGAATAAAGACGTCGAGGTCTACGCCGTTCAGGTTGCTCAGCGTTGCGGTTATATCCCCATGAATAAAATTGGTGTCTATACTGTGGATACTGTGCGGACCTCCTTCGTTCTTTGAGGTACAGCCATAAGAACTTACACTGAGGGGGCCGCCAATGGTATTCCCGTTATAAGGAACATTTGGAGTAAGGTTAATGACGTTTCTCCCACAGTCCATATCAACAGCCCATGATTGTGTGTTAAACAGACAAAGACCTATCAGGAAAAATCCTGCAAGAGTGTATAACTGAAATATCCCGTTATTTTTCAAGATATCCTCTCCCTTGCTCTGCTTCTTACTCCCCTTCAATTCCCCCTATTTTCAGGGAGATACATAGCAGTTACGGCTTAAATCCCAACACATCTTTCTTCATGTAAATAAAATATCCCACGCCTGTCTTGATCGGGAAGTTCACGCCAACCGCCTGACCATTCAGATAACCTGCAGTTTCAAATTTTCCTGTGTCAGGGTCATATCTCTGAATGCTGGAGACAACTGAGTCATCACCTATCTTCTGAAGAAGTTGATACGCCGTAATGTTTCCAGAAAAGCATGGAGTGCCTATCAGATTCACTCCTGTCTGCAGACCTGTTACTGAACACTGGTTGCTGACATCAAGATCAACTGTCTTTGCACCCTTTGAGTAGATAATATACCCCTCTCCATTTACGAGTTCATAATCCTCTCCTTCAGGTACACCCGAAACACTGTATCTTACTTCCTTATACCTGCCGGAAGTACTGTCAAATTTCATCACGCTCTGAATTTCATGTGAACTGCCAAGCATCCTGATAAAATCAAATGCCTTAATCGGAGGATTGTCTGTTCCTGAATAACTGATCAAATTAAAGTTCCTCTTTAGATCTATTGTTACATTCACCGGTTTTGATGCAGAGTTATTAGGGTCCGTGTTCCACTGATATTCCTGGAGATTATTAAACCCGTCATTGTCAGGATCTTCTGTTGCATCTGAAGCGTCTTTAGGATTTAACCCATATTGAAGTTCCCAGTCATCAGGAATACCGTCGTTGTCATCATCAGGATCGCAGGCATCACCGGTGCCGTCGTTGTCTGCATTCGCCTGGTCTGCATTCAGGGTATCTTGACAGTTGTCATCACAATTTGTTGTATTGCCCCCGATGCATGGCTTTGTCCCGTTGCCGTCAGGGATACCGTCGCCATCAGTGTCTATTGAAGGTGCCACTGAAAACACATACCAGAACCCTGCATAGCTTTTGTAACCACTGCTTGTTGATGTCCCTATTGAAGTGGATTGTCCGGTTGTGTGTAATAAGTTATAATTTACCGAGCCTCCGCTACCGCCACCGCCTGAGATTGCGTCAGCAGGTATTTTGTAATTGCCGCTGGACTGCCCTGCGGCGTAAAGCATTTCTGCAGTTATTAACAAGACTACTGCAAAAACAACCATTGATAAATACCTCCTGAATTCTGTTTTCTTTTTCATATTGCCATCTTTTTCATTTTCTGTCATTGACCTGAAAATAGAATTATATTTATCAATTGTTAATATAATTTCACCTCGCCCCCATTTTTCAGGGTGAACTCATAAGAAATTTTCATACCTTTTGTATTGTCAGCCTTAGACACAAACCTGATTGTTCCCGTTCCCGAAGATCCGTTTGCCACCAGTGTGCCATTGGCTTTGATTTTAGCGCCGGGAGCGAATTCTAATGTGATGCCGGGACAAAGTGTAAGTGTCTTTCCCGCAGGAACAGTAACCGTCCCGTTAATATGGTAAGATGTCCCCTGGCTGCAATATGGCCCTCCATTGCCATCATAGACTTCACCTTCAACAATGCCGACCTCGTTTAAGTATCTGTTAATCAATCCAGCCGCTGCCTTTACCTCCAGATCGAGTTCAAGGGCTGTAAAAAATCCCATGGTGTTCCAGTTCCTATCACGAACTGTCTCGATGCACTCAAGGTAAGGCATAACATGCTGACTTATCTCCGCGGCCTCTCTTGTATAGGCGTGGGCCACTCCTTCTCCTGTTTTTGGGGTCAGGGTATTGGAATACCAGCGCTGCTTATAATAGAACGCTGGATCAGTTGCCAATGACACGCAGTTCGGTAACGGCGGATCAAGCGATGGCGGCGGCGGCGGCGGAAATGGGTAAAGGGATGTGAATTTAGAAGATGTGAGGGCAGGCAGATAATTCTTTATAACCTTACCATCCCACATCAAATCTTGCCAAAGAAGGTCGTCAGCTAGACTTTCAATATTGTTATGTTTATCAAAATTGAATTTATCATAGTCATCATCGGTGGTATGCATTGGGACAGTACAGTCCTGCGCCAGGTGGATCGCCCAGCCTAATAAGAAGAAGGCATGCTCCTTCGAATTTTCGGGAACATAGAAAAGTAAGGGCGAAGAATAGTCATCGTCGGGTGGTCCTAATGCGTCGAATGTCCAATTTGCATATATGGCGCTTCCATGACCGTCAGATCCCATGTAAGCCACAACATCGTCGGCATTCTCGAAGTGGTCATCAAGCCATTCTACGCCACCATGATGATCAAATACTTCTAAGTTTGGCACATAGATACGGGAAAGCCATTTTTCCGTATCCGTATCATATTGGGGAAACACGACCTTATACATGGAGTGATTCTGGAGAAGGTCTGTTATGGCAGATTGGGGCGTTTGTCCGTCGCCGAAACGGGTATTCGGATTATCGATCCCTGCGGATCCACTTGGGCATGTGGATCCCGCGGATCCACATGCCCATTTTCCCTGTATTGGATCTTCTTGACCACTCACTCTATCCACAACCCACCCTGCCATGTGGTCTTGAAGGTAGTTGGCATCCGTGTCCCACTTTCCTAAGTAGGCACGCTTGGCCGCTTCATACCGGAACTGAGCATGTTCTGCCGCATTGCCGTAACCATAGAACGGATGAAACTTGTAATCCCCGGTTGAATTCTGGTAAATATTCCAGAAGGGATCGCCGTAACCGTTGTAGTGATCCGACGGATCAGGTTTGTAGTAGTCCAGAACGGATGCTCCCGCAAGATCAGCATCACCCCAGACATCGTTAAATACAGTACCCAGCATGATCGGCAAAAGGTATTTCTCAGCCACATTCGCCTGCTCAACGAAACCATCAGTTCTTAAAAGATCTATTGCCTTTTTAACAGCCCAGGAATGGGGCCATTTTTGATATTGCTCGTCAAAGACGATAATCCTTCCGTCTTGTCTGACTGTATTGGTTTTTGTGTATCCCCAAGTTCTATCCGGAATTAAGCTGCCTGCTGTAAAACAAACACTCAGGACAATAATTATTATTTTTTTCATGATCATAACCTCCAGCCTATTGCAAGGTAACCAGGACAAGTATCTGTCCCTTTTTGCCATGTTCAAGTCGTTCCATAGCTTTGCCGAGAATTGCTCCTTGCGCTCTGGAATGATCCTTCACTGCCATTGCATAACCGGAAGTAGAAGAAGTGGTCAGCAGATCACCCGGCTTTACTTCACCGTATGTTGCGTCAACATTGCAGTACACACGTCCTGCGAGGGCAACATCGTGGTCAAACTTCCCTGAGCCAAGTCTCACGCCTGAACCAAGCGCTTTTGCACCTGCAACAATACCTGCGACCCGTGTGTCGTAGGGTTTATCACTTACGGCTAACTTGCCGGGATTGTCAGGGTCAATGATCAATACAGTCCCTGCCACAATGTCCTTCATGTTTGAAACGTCAAATCCCTCCGCGTAGTCAAGCCCTTCCCCAAGCTCTACGACAGTTACGCCTGATGTTTTACTCATAATTTTTACATTCCCATCAAAAATAGCAGCATAACCACCTGTGCCTCCAGAAGCTAAAATACCGGTCCCGCCTGCTCCTGTTGCTCGTGCATAAACAGCATTTCCATTAGCACCATTTGTTGTAAAATAACCGCCCATTCCAAAATCAGCAGTGCTCTCACCCCAAACACCATAACCTAAGACCATTGAGGCTTTTCCGTGTATTCCATAAAGACCTTCACTATCAATGCCTAAGCCACCAGGGGCAACTACAGATAACTTTGCTGTCGGATTGGTTGTCCCGATTCCGACATTGCCGGAAAAATACCCTTTGCCTTCAAAATTTCCTGCGAAGCCACTGTCGCTGCTACCATACACACCTGAGCCGTTAGTGCTGATGCCCCCAACACCCCATCCTTCAGAGCTTTCACCATAAATGCCTACACCGCTGCCCGAATTGTAGCCTTGGATGACTCCAAAACTACCTGAGCTACTCAATGAAAGTGGTACTGCAACATTAAGGGTAACATCACCCGATGTGCCGCCGCCTGACAGCCCAGTTCCTGCATTCACTGCAGTAATATCGCCTGCCCCGCCGCCTGCGGTTGTCTGCACTGTTCCGTCAGGGAATTTAATCCCTCCGCCTGTTGATTCAATTGTTCCTGCAACGGTGAGTTTCTGTGACGGACTTGTCGTTCCTATTCCCACATTACCTGATGGCTCTAATATGGTAACTGCATCGGTAGCACCCCATCCTGCTCCAATTCTCACCCCTCCACCATAGATCGCCTTTATCCAGTGGTTTCCATCTCCCAGGATCAAGCGTGCGTCCTCTCCGCTCGCGTTGAAACTGCCTGGACCTCGAACAACTATGTCTCCAAGGTTGACGTCTAATTTTTCCAGAGGATTTGTCGTCCCAATTCCCACATTGCCTGAGACCCCCGAATAAATGCTGCCCCCTACATTGTTCGCATACTCAGCCCGGAAGGAATACGGCACGCTTGTCAGTTGTATCCTTGGCGTCATCTCGTCGTCTGTACCGACTTTTACTCCAAGATAATACTGCTCATTAAAAGTAAGAGAAACAGGATATATTTTCCCAAGGATTACATCATATATCCCGTTGCTGACTGATATGGTTTGCGTCTCAGTCCATAGAGCGTTTCCTCCTGTTGCAACATTATAAATCTTTAAGATCATATTTACATTGCCATTTACAGGAACACCGTCTTTATCTGTAATGTACCCATGATAATTAATTGTTTTAGGCACTTCCGCATAGACTGAAAATGCGATGAATAAAATTACTGCCAGAAACAAAATGCCTCCTGTGAATTTCCTGCTTCTTCTGTTTTTCATTTTGCCCTCCTCACTGTTTGTATAAAAATAATCACAGGCAAATATATTATTCTTGAGTATGAGAATTTATTTCACCCCGTCGTAAAAAGTGGTAAGGGGGGATTTTGAAACCAGATAATTTATTTATAATATCTACCCTGACCCTTCTTTACCAAAGAGGGGAATTTCACAATCAATGACGGCATCTGTACATTTTATTGCTGAAACTCTTACTTCCTGTATCCTACATCTTGAATCCTGTATCTTTTCCCATCACTCTTTACTCGTTACTTGTCACTGTCTTTTATAAATTCTCACGGCTGAAAGCCCATCACATCCTTCTTCATATTAATAAAATACCCCTCGCCTGCTTTTATCGGGAAGTTCACGCCGACTGCCTGACCATTCAGATAACCTGCAGTTTCAAATTTTCCTGTGTCAGGGTTATATCTCTGGATACCGGAAACGACTGAGTCATTGCCTATCTTTCGCAGCAACTGAAATGCAGTCGTATCTACTAAAGCGCAGGGTGCCCCAATGATATTCATACCTGCTTTAAGATCCAGTGTTGGACATGCGGCAAATCCGGTAAATGAAATGACCCTGTCGGATTTGCTGTTAACAATCAGCCCTTCTCCATTACTGAGTGTGAAATTGTCTCCTGCTGGATTACCCGACTCATCATAATAAACCTCACGGATCATACCCGCATTTTTATCAATCAACTCTAAGCCTTCAATCTGCCCTGAATTGCCCAGAAGCGGCAGGAGCGATATCAGCGATTTGCCGGACATATCAAGCGGGATGTTGATCAGGTTGAACCCTTTTAGAATTCCAGCGGTTGTCTGATAAGCGCCGGGAAGATCGATTTTAAGGCTTGCCTGTGTCCCTGTTGGACCATTTACGATAAGTAAATATGTCTTCCCCGGCACAAGGTTTATTGTAAATTCAGTAATATCCTGGATACCTTCAGCACGCCATACCTCGTTGCCGTCCGCATCCAGCAGTAATGCGTAAACTCCGCCGGTAACCGTACTATTCATGCTTGCCGACATCCTCTGAATTGCGTTATTGATCAACGGGCCAAGAGTTATTTTAAGAATGCCGGATTCATTTGAACCAAGCGCAAATATCTGCATTGTCCCGTTCAGCGACAGATTTGGCGCTGAGTAATCACCTGCCAGCGGTAACACATTATTTGTCTGTAATGCTATCATGGTGTCTTTGTCAAACTGGTAAATCTGCAACCACTGTGGTAAGGGCGGGCAGCTTAGACAATGAGGCAGTAATTCAAGTGGATCTATTTGGGTAGCATATTCCAGCCATAGCGTCAATTCATAATCCAGTTGGCATGCGTCACCAATACCATCGCCATTCTTGTCATCCTGATCTGTGTTAGGTGTAAAAGGACAATTGTCTGGACCGGGCTCAATAGGCCCCCCCTTATCTGGATCTTTTCCCCCGTCAGAAATTCCATCGCAATCAGTATCCGGGTTACAAGGGTTTAATAAATCATGAAGCCTCCCTTGTTTTATTTTATATTCTTCTTCATTGGTAAGTCCGTCATTATCCTTATCCGGCTCATCAGGTACATTTGGATTTAGACAGGCGATCTCCGTTTTATAAGAACAATGGAATATATTCATATAGTCTACTTCTGTACGATCTTTTGTGCCGTCACCGTCTGAATCACTTGTGCACGGGTTTGTATGCCATTTATTCACTTCCTCCCCGTCAGTCAGTCCGTCACCATCCGAGTCATTCTTCTTCGGATCAAGGCAAGAATACCTTGCGTAATTATTGTTAGGAAGAATTTCCACTTCTTCCCTGCTTGTAAGGCCATCTCCGTCAGGATCATCATCTCCACCGTCCCAAACTAGTAATTGCACATTGATCGTCCGTGTTTGGGTGAAGGCAGAACCGGTTACAGGTGTTATGGTAAATACAACATTTACAACTGCCTCGTGAATGCCTTTACCTAACGTCTTGACAACATCCTTGTCAAGTTGGAGCAGGACTTGCCCTAATTTCCCAGGCGTTATCACGCCATACAAAGTAACTGAAAGCCAACCATCTCCTCCCGTGTAAACAGGATATGTATAAAATTCAGCCGACTTTGCCTGCTGTGCGCTACCCTGCATGCCTATTACTCCCATATTAATGTCCCCTAAATTTGATACACCTATTTTGATATCTACGGGATAGGGAAAACCACCCCATGATGATTTATCGCTGTATGACCAGGAAGCCTCTAATGTGGGTGTATTAGTTGACGGAGAATATTTTGACACCCATGGAGAATTAGCCGGAAGAATGGGTTTTGCCTCTATAAATCCGTAAGGAGGCATTTTGTTTATAAAACCTCCTCCAAAAAACATTTCACCTGGAACAATTCCAAAACTATTAAGTATCATATCAAGAGCAGGCTGGCCTTCAATTAAGCTATCCTTACCCGTACGGTCCACCCATGCTTTATAAAAATCCTTTAAAGTTGGTGAATCAAAAACATTGTAGTCATCAAGTTCTTTGTCAAATATCTGAATGATTTTCTGATGCCCTTTTATTGTTTTTCCATCAACTATATCCCATGCATCTCCGCCGTTACCGGCTCTTTGATCATAACTCTCAAATCCCGGGCCATCTGTGAGATCCCAGAGAACTGCAGTAATGTTCCCCTCAACAGATATCTCGGAATTAAAATCGCCCGAGCACCCATTTTCTGGATCATGTGTACCTACGTAAGTCATCCCCGGATTATTATTTACAATATACATTCCTAAATAATCGGGAAACCCTTCATTCCAGGCTACTTCATCATCAACCCCCCAAGTATATTCAATTTCACTGCAGAACTGATGCTCTACAAATGCGATATCAACACTACTAATTGTATATTCGAGATGATGCCCGTATTCATGGGTAATTTGTTCGTCTATAAAACCAGAATCTATCTTGGAAGGATTGTCGTCAGAATTTGAACAGAGCAAAACAATATCACTTAAATAATGGGAGGATCTCCATTTATCACAATATTCAACATAAACCTGTTCTATCTCATCATCTTCCCCGGGAGCCCGGTTAGCTGATATATCATCCCATACTTTCAAAATCACATGGTTAATATTCATGGCCCCTGCAAAGGAAACATTGATATCCTCATCGATCCAAAGCGCCTCCTCTACAGTTAACGTTTTATAATATGCTTTTATGATTTCTTCTTCATTTATGACTATATCTCCTGAAATACCGGAATTAAAAGTAGTGCGGCTTTCAGCAATGATACGTGCATTAGACCAATCAGTATTTGCCCACACTTTGACTATGGAATTATCAAGTTCATAAAAGATTTTCATTTGGACATTATCAGGCGCACCAACAACCCTAACATCAAAGCGTCCCTGATTGTCTGTCCAACCCTCTCCTTTTATATAGCAGAAACCTTGTGAAGGTTGTACCACATTGTTATAGCAGATTGGCTTATCGCCATCCCGGGTAATCATCACTTTTACAAACCGTCCGGGTTCCGGGTGAATATTATTTAAAACGGGATATATTGATCCTGTGGCAGGCCCGGAGGGGTCGCCGTCCTGAAATAATACCCTTCCTCTTACATTAAAGTCCCTCGCTTCGCTTACTGTCCATGCAAAGCACACAAACATCAGGCATAAAGCCCATATACTTAGCCAACGGAGATGTATTTCTTTATTCTTGTCCATCATTCTATCGGTATAACATGTATATCAGTTCCATTTGTTCCCGGAAACATCGTCATACTTGCAGAGCCGCCGTCCTGCTGAATATCAATATACAGAGGGACCCTGTACATCCCGCCGTCAACACGTTTGATGTTTATTCGCATTGTAAACTTAAGACTGGTCATACCGATCTCATCTGCAATAAAACGTGAGCGTAGAGTGATTGGTTCATTGGCAGTGAGAGGCCCTTTGTATGAGTAATTATAGTCTGATTTAATCTGGGTAAGGAGTTTGCCTGAGCCGATCGCGACCTGTACAAATTCCCTGTCCACCGGAGAAATTATCCTTGCCTCAACATCAAACTCCTGCCCCAACTGTATAGGTGTGATCGCCTGAATCGTGATCACCGGCGGGTCGGGCAGAGGGAAAAGCTGCCGCAAGGCCCATACCGCGTTATACGCGGCTATCCTTATGTCACTGCTCGGCGGATTGAGCCCGATCTCAACGAGCGCCGGAATCGCCTCCGGATCGCGCACCTGTGTCAGGGCCATGATCGCGCGCTCACGCACATAAAAGTCGGCATCGGCACTGGCCACGGTCTGCAGTATTTCACTTGCCTGTTCAGAAGGCATAAGCTGCAGGCTGTCAATCGCAGCGAGTTTATCGTCCTGTGAAGCTTCAGAGGACAGAAGCGTGACCTCTGCCTGCCCCACCGACACATTGATCTCCTGCGGCGGATCGACCAAAAGATCATCTATAATTTTGGACGCGCTGCTGCCGACATACTCGAATGTAATGCGATTAATCAATTTATCGTCAAAACCGATCCCGATGAAATATGTATTCGATGATCTCGCTGTCAGATTCGGCACAATTACAGCAACCGTTCCTATTACCTGACCATTAGCGCCGTACGCCCTGAGGAGCGCTGTAAATGATGCGGATATATGACCTGTCATAAAATAGAAACCAGTCTTTTTTCTTAAAGTAAGAAAGTCGATCTGAAGTGTTGCGCCCTCTCCGGTCTTCACGGCATTTGGCAATGAAACAGGTATATTGCCGCCTGCCAACCCGGATGAATCCACAACATTAACAAGCGAGTTGTCTCCGGCATAGACACGCACCCCTTTTGTCATGAGTTGAAATGTTAAAGGAACGTCTTGTGATAGATTGTCAAAATTGATACGGTCTGCTGACGCACTGAAGTCCGCTGGAGTCAATGGCGCATTGCATATATACTCGTTCCGGCATGTCCCGTTCTGCTGTATGCATGAGTCCTGTGTACAGGGGTTCCCATCGTCACAATTACTGGGCACCCCTTCATCTGTCTGACCATCGCAGTCATTGTCTCTGCCATCGCACATTTCTTCTGCAGGGGGACCGGCCAGACAGGTGTCATTGCCCCATATTCCGTTTAAGCAGGTCTTCCACCCTGTGCGTGAGCAATCTCCAATGCCACAGCCTGTCGGTTGCGGCGCTATACCGTCATCTGACTGCCCATTACAGTTGTTGTCCTTGCTGTCACATATCTCTGCTACTCCCGGATGGATATCACGATTGGTATCGTCACAATCAGTTTTATCAGTCAGATAACCGGAAGGTGGCGTACATTCCTGCCTGGTCACTGACGGGTTTCCGTAATAATCTTCGTCAGAATCCCTGTAGTAGGTATTCAATTGACAGAAGTTCGCCGAGACTGTCCAGGCTGCATTCATTAGCACATTGCACGCGCCCGTTCCACTGCAGGCATCTGACCAGTCAGTAAATGCATAACCGGTGTTTGCTGTTGCTGTTACAGCGACTGATGTGTCGCTGTTATACCAGCAGCCTGATGGACAGCTTGGACTCACGCCTCCGCCTGCTGTCGGACTTGCTGATGTCGTTAGTTGATACTGTGTTATGAAGTTTGCCGTGTAAGTAGCCTCGGATGACGGCGTGGTTATATTGTGAGTCTGTGCCAATCCGTCGCTCCATGAGGAGTAGACATACTGGATTCCAGTGCCTCCGCTTTGAGGTGATGATGTGCCGATTGTATGTGATGAGCCTGGAGTCCAGTTAACCGTCTGAGGCGCTGTCTTATTTACACCGTCAACAGTTATTTGCCTGCCGGAAGGAGAGGAATCTATCGTGATAGAAACAGATGCCGGACGTGGTGTCGCGTTTGCTGCTGCGCCTGAAGAGGTGTTTTGAGCATTGTCAACAGCGCATACACGATAGTAATAAGGCGTCCCGTTGATCAGCGCGGAGTGGGGATATGATGTGCCGGCACCATAGTAGATTTGATTTCCACTTGTGCAGTTAATGCCCGGCGTTCCGGTCGTGCTATATACAAGTTTATAGTTTACAATACCGCTTGTGGCATCTGAGAAACCGGTCCAGTCTAATGAAACTTGTGCATCTCCGGCAGTTGCCAAAAGCGTCCCATCGGTCGGCGCAGCGGCATCAAGGATAATATTGTCCCCGATGGAAAATAACGCTGATTCATTACCAGCCCTGTCTTTAAATTGAGCATAAACCGTATGAGTGTTGCCCTCTCCACTGCTCAGAGACCATGATCTGCCTGCTGCATAGGGCTCCCAGTCAGACAGGGCCGCCCCCTCATTGGAGAACCTCATCTGATAGCAGCCGCTCCAGTTATCTATGCAGGAAAGCGACAATGCCACCGCAGCGGATGCGGTATAAACCGCGCCGCTGTTGATGGATATTGTTCCGGATGGAGCAGTCTTATCAGCCCTGTCAAAATATATGGCGTAAGTCAGGGTCCTGAAATCCGACCAGGCAACACCAGCCTCACCGCTTGCCCAGTGTACAGCAACAGCCGGCGGGAGGTAGGAAACACTGGCTTGATTAGTATCGTTTACCAATTCAGGCGACGACCATAAGGCAGGCCCGGTGTACGCAGCATGTGAATATTTGATATCATAATTATCCCAGAAAGCCACATGAAAATCCCCAAGGCTGGGATCAACAGTGATGTCCGGGTTGCTCTCGTTTCTGGACGAAGAACAACTCAGGCAATTGACAAGGCTCCAGGTGCTTCCCCCGTCAGTGCTGTATGCGTACCATACATCCAGATCACTGCCATAATGCTTGGTATATGTCACGACAACTTCATCCGCGCCATTAATAGCCGCTACCCTTGGGTCAGTGCAGTCCTGGGCAGAGTAAGAACACAGGTCTGCAGGTGAAGACCATGTCGAGCCAAAATTGGCACTGAGGCTTATATATGTCTTTTGCAGTGTCGATGATTCACCGGTCCAAGTAACGTAGAGATTGCCCGCCCATGTTATGTCAGGCTGGGTATTATTAAAAGAAATGTTGGCAAATCTGGTTGAACTTCCCCAGGTAATGCCTCTGTCTGCAGACACGATAGTATTGGCCCAGTGCTCATTGTCCGGGCCGGGCCCGGAATCATACGCTACATAGAGATAGTAGTTGCTGGTGTAAACAATGCCGTCAGTAACGATTCTGGGATTGCGGACTTTAAGGCTGCTGGCTGGAACTACCGTATGTGTGGTCCATACGCCATCATTCAGATTAATCTTCAACAACTGAATCTGGTCTGCAAACTCATAGACTACATAGATAAAATCCTCAGTTTTTTCCGGAACAGCGATGGAAGGATTCAAAATATCACTACCGCTGCCGCAGCGCCAGAAATATTTCCACCAGTTCTTCCCATCTGTAGAGCGAAAGATGTTGATGCAGTTGTTGCCTGTATCCATGCTCTCTGCCACAAGGAAATATCCTTTTGTAGGCGTACTGACCATATCAGGATGTCCCTCCATGTCCGGCTGTATATCACTTACAAGCACATCTTCTCCCGAAGCAAATCCGGAAGCGCTCATGTTTCCGTCCTGATTCTGTAACACTATACCCGCTTCCGGATAATCGGCCGTGGGTATATGGAGTTTGTCCTGGTCCGTAATTGCATATGACAGACCCATCATAAAAGAACACAGCGATAATATAGATAAAAACAGAACTGATAAACTTAAATTTCTCATAAGGACCATTAACTTTATTCCTGCGACAAAACAATAAATATGTTTATCTGTACTTGTAAAAAATTAAAGTGAAAAACTGCGTCACCTTACAGATGAAATTGAAAAAAGATTAATTATACTAACGACCGCTTCTTCGTTAGAGAATCTCTTATCTTAATTCAGGTTCTATTAGTCAGGTACTATTTACTCCCCTTCATGTGCTGTGAGGGGTCGAACCCAAATTTAAAGGGCTCTGGTTTTTGTTGTTCTTTTTTGGGATTTACTTGAGTATTTGATTGTGAGGATTTGTTTTTGATGGTCTCTACTTTCACCCCGCGTGAGTGTCCCGTTCCCTCACCTTTTGGCAAAACCATTATTTTCGTAATCCTTCCGTCCTGTTTCTCTGAATTCGTGAGATAAGCGTAATTGGAGCTTAATCTTTCTAACGCATCTTTTAAAGGCAATTTATCAAACTCAACAGTAACTTTTTCATCTTCAGGGAGCATCATATTAACTTCAATTTTCATCCGTTTACCTATGTCTTCTATGATCTTTTTTAACGAAGCGTCCGTTGCTTTCAGAGAGACCATGTTTTCCTCTATTGTGAGAGAATAACTGGGTCCGCTAACTGATTCTTTTGTGGGTTCCCCGTTGACTCTCTCGCCTGCTACGTTATTGGAGAATATCAGCGGGGACAAAAGAACAATAATTCCTAAAAGGATATCGGTCCAATGCTTGGCGTTTAACAAGGATGTTAGTCCTTAAGTTACGGGTTGCGTCTTAAAACGCAACCCGTAACTTAATCGATATTTATTCTACTATTCCTAATATATCTACAAAGAAACTAAACGCACTCTTCGATTTCAGACAAAGACTAAATGGAACAACGACAGACTCGCCTGGATTTAGTTCTCCATCCGAGTAACTGCCATTCCATGGTACTGTCATTACTGCTCCTGCCCCGCCTGGACCGCCATCCGCATTCTGCAGTAAATTCCCGTTAGTCAATGTTGCGACTTTGACAATGAGGCTATACAGTGAGGCATTTTTTGTATTTTTAAGCGTTGAATTAAAACTGAATTTACCGACAAAACCGGCAGGGCACCCGCTTGTATCAGTAGTGGTTTTGTAACTTGATGCTACGGCATTAAATGATACAAGAGTATTTATGATTTCAGGCTCTTTTATACCAGCCTCTACTGTAACATTATCATAATCAGCGTTTAATCCATCGCTCACCATGAGTTCCAGCACGTACGTTCCGTCTACATCAGGAACAAAGCCTGGTGATACACTATCCGCATCTTTAATATCTGCGTTGGTCAGAACGCTGCCGTTTGCCACTGAGACAAATGTCCAGAAGTATGATAGGGGTTGCGGCCAATTGTCCGGGTCATTGCTCCCGCTTCCGTCGAGCGTTGCCGAATCACCGATATAAACATAGATATCATCTCCGGCATATGCATTGGGCGCTCCGTTTGCATGTATCAGGACAGTGTCGGAGTCATTCAGTTCACCGTCATTCACAGTAAGCCCGCATACATATATGCCATAAATTCCAGCAGTAAATGTCGGGTTGGGATCTGCAGGATCAGAAAGCGCCACGCTGTTTCCATTTGGATTTGTACATGACCATAGGTATGTCAAAGGTTGTGGATAATCATCCGGATCATCACTGCCGCTTCCGTCCAGGGCCACAATGTCTCCTTCGGCCACATTCTGATCATCTCCGCCCTCAGCATTTGGTGCGACATTTTTCCGTTTTGCGTTAATCAGGTTGTCACACGACTCACTGTCCAGTTCTCCGTCATTTACTACCAGTGTGCACATGTAAGTTCCCTCAATATCAGCCGGGAATGTCGGGGTTGGAGCCGAAGGATCAGAAAGCGCGACAGCTGTCGCATTTGCTCCATTGGGATCCGAACATGCCCACCTGTATGAGATCAGCGCGCCTTCAGGATCATAACTTGCACTGCCATTGAGTTTTACTGTATCCCCAAGCGAGACATTCTGGTCATCACCGCAGTCTGCTACTGGAGGAATGTTACACGCCTGCTCATTACACGCCTGATCCTCTGTTAATGCCGGACACTCTGCTCCGCCGTTTGCAGGCTCGGTTGTCACTGTCCTTGTCCTGCTCTGTGT
>JAGVNU010000084.1 GCA_020053105.1 Thermodesulfovibrionia bacterium | reverse complement strand
TGCTGACCGCTGACAGCTGTTTTATGGAGCGGGAAACGGGACTCGAACCCGCGACCCTCAGCTTGGAAGGCTGACGCTCTACCACTGAGCTACTCCCGCTATAACAAGTAATAATTTTGAAGTGGGAAGTGAGAAATAAAGAATTTAAAATTTCCTCTTGATTCCTCGCCTTATTTCTTCTGCTGTTAACTTCCACCTTCTCACCTCTTACTGCTTACTAATTTGTTCGCTGGTGGAGAGGGGAGGATTCGAACCTCCGTAGGCTGAGCCAACGGGTTTACAGCCCGTCCCCTTTGGCCACTCGGGTACCTCTCCGTATCAGATAGAGTGATGAGTTAAATACACTTTATAAATTCTCCTTCATAACTCACACCTCTAAACTCTTTAAATGGAGCCGATGAGAGGCTTCGAACCCCCGACCCGCTGATTACAAATCAGCTGCTCTACCAACTGAGCTACATCGGCGCATATATAATTTCTGATAAAAACGTTGAATTAACGCAATTATCCTGTAACAGAATAGATAATATATACAAAAAATACCTTTTTGGTCAACCAGCAATCATAACATTTATTAAATTTCTTTTACAACGCCGAATTTTACAGGGGGTTTGGGTTCATTTTTGGATACCAGGTGGCATCGTACCAGATGTCCAGAGGGTTTGTCTTCCAGCACAGGACACTGAATACGGCATATCTCCTCGGCAACCGGACATCTCGTATGGAAACGACATCCCGACGGCGGGTCAATCGGAGACGGGACATCACCCTTAAGTATGATCGCCTTCTTTTTATTTTTCGGATCTGGAAGCATATTGGCGGACAACAGAGATATGGTATAAGGATGAAGAGGGTTTGAATAATACTCCGCAGTATCAGCTAATTCCACAATCTCCCCCAGATACATCGTGGCTATCCTGTCCGATACATGTTCCACTACTGAAAGATTATGGGTTATGAACATATAGGAAAGATTGAAGTCCTTTTTCAGCTTTGCCAGCAGGTTCAGTATCTGGGCCTGGATCGAGACGTCAAGCGCTGAAACCGGTTCATCACATATAACAAGCCTGGGATTAAGGGACAAGGCCCTGGCAATCGCCACCCTCTGCCTCTGCCCCCCGGAGAACTCATGAGGATAGCGGCCATAGTAGCCGGCAGAAAGTCCTACCTTTTCCAGTAAATCTTCGACTGCCGCCTTCTTCTTTTTCCCACGGGCAATCCCGTGAGCGCTGATCCCTTCAGCTATTATGCTTCCTATGGAAAGTCTCGGGTTTAATGACGAGTAGGGGTCCTGAAATATGATCTGCACATTCTTGCGAAACCGCATCAGCTCTTCCCCACGCAATTTAAATACATCTCCTCCCTCAAAATAGACATTCCCATCCGTCGGCCTGTCCAGACGGATGATGACCCTGCCTGCAGTTGTCTTGCCACAGCCTGATTCGCCGACCAGGCCCAGCGTCTCCCCTGCCCTTATATTAAAAGAGATATCATCAACCGCCTTCACGGAGTTGACGACTTTGGAAAATATTCCTCTCGTAATGGGGAAATATTTTTTTAAGTTCCTGACCTCTAAAATATTATGGATTTTGTGATTTGTTCCGTTCATTTTAATCCTGCGATTATATTAGAAAGGACGAGGTTTCCGTCTTTTCGTTCCAGACATATTTATCAATGCTAGTTTTGAAATGACATGCTGCCTTATGCCCCTCTTTTACCTCTTCCAGAAGAGGCTCATTGACCTTGCAAATCTCCTGCGCGAATAAACAGCGGGGCCAGAATTTACACCCCGCGGGAAAGGCCAAGGGGTTCGGGACACTGCCGGGTATTACATAAAGGTTTTCCTTTCTTTTGCCAATGACGGGGATAGAAGTGAAAAGCCCCAGGGTATATGGATGGCGGGGGTTCCCGAAGATGTCTTCCACCTTGCCGTATTCAACTATCCGGGAAGCGTACATGATGGCCACATCAGTGGCTATGTTGGCGACGACACCAAGATCGTGAGTAACCAGGAGGATCGACATCCCGAATTCGTCCTGTAACGACTGCATCAGGTCAAGTATCTGGGCCTGGATCGTGACATCAAGCGCAGTGGTTGGTTCGTCAGCAATCAATATCTCCGGGGTGCATGAGAGGGCCATGGCAATCATTACGCGCTGCTTCATCCCGCCCGACATCTGGTGCGGATAATCGTTGATGCGGACCGCAGGTGATGGTATGCCTACCTTACCCAGCATCTGAAGGGTAAGCTCATGGGCCTCGGCTTTTCCTTTCTTTTGATGAAGCATAATGGTTTCCTTGATCTGGTCGCCTATGGTAAATAAAGGATTGAGGGAAGTCATCGGCTCCTGAAAGATCATGCTTATATCATTGCCGCGTATGACCTCCATCTCTTTTTCCGGCAAGTCCAGAAGGTTTCTCCCTTTATATATAATCTCTCCGCCTGCTATCCTGCCGGGGGGTGAAGGGACCAATCCCGGTATGGCCAGACAGCTCACACTCTTGCCGCACCCCGATTCACCGACCAGTCCAAGGGTTTTCCCTTTCATAATCTGCAGGTCAACACCATCAACCGATTTCACCACTCCGTCGTCGGTATCGAAGTAGACTTTCAGGTCTTTGATTTTCAGTATCGGTTCTTCGTTTTCAGATTTATGTTTCATAATGACGTCCATTCCGACAGCATCCATGGAAGGCTGTGGAAGAATTTCTATACGACACCTTTATAGAGTAGTCAGCGGATAGCAGACAGTGGTTAGGGTCAGATGAACAACATAATTGCCCTGAAGCAAAAATGTAATATGCCGTTTGTCGATTATAGAAATTCTGGAACAGGCTTTCATGGATGCTGAAAGATATTATCTCCATCACAAGATACTCATCTCTTCCTCAATTTAGGGTTTAATGCGTCTCTCAGTCCTTCTCCGAACAGGTTGAAGGACAACACAACAACAAGGATGGAAAGACCGGGAATATATGTAAGCCACGGCGCATCAAACAGGAACCGCTTTCCGTCTGACAGGACATTACCCCATGTGGCGTGAGGCGGCGGCACACCGAATCCCAGAAAGCTCAGCCCTGCCTCCGTAAGTATGGCATCGGCTACGCCGATTGCAGCGGAAACAAGGACAGGGGCTGCGGCGTTAGGTATCATGTGACGGAATATTATGCTTAAGTCCGGTATCCCCATGACCTTTGCCGCTGATACAAAATCCTGCTCACGGAGAGACAGAAATTCAGCCCTGACAAATCTGGTTGTCCCCATCCAGCTGGTCAGCCCGATGACAATCATGATGTTGTAAATACTGGCCGGAAGAATCGCCACTATGGTGAGAATAAGAAAAAAGCTCGGGAAGCACAGCATAACGTCCACAAACCTCATGATGAGGGTATCAACAGTGAATGTGTCAAAGAACAGAATGTTCAGGATCGCAGGACCTCTGTTTACTTTCAGCGAAAAATAATTATATATCACTGAGATGACCGCGAATAACAGAGAGAGCAGCGCCGAATTAACCGCCAGACCTCTTTGCCCCGACGCCAGGAACACCATGGAGCAGAAGAAGGCAATAAGAAACAGGACATGTATTAATTTTATCCTGTACATGCCGTAATAGCCCGCTATTCCTCCCATGATAATGCCGATCAGGACTGATATACCCACTGCCACAAAGCCGACAGTCAATGAGACCCAGGCCCCCTGCATCATTCTTGCAAATATGTCCCTGCCAAGGTCATCCGTGCCAAGCAGGTAGGTCCCGAACAGGGGCTGGTCACCGGGTTTTATCATCTCCATGTCAACAGTGGTAAACGGCTTCAATAGTTTCTCCGACAGCCGCACCTTTGAAGGATCAAGGACAGGATTATCTCCTGTGGTCAAAAAAAGTCCGGAGACTGCCACCATAAAAAACACGGCAAAGATAATCAGCCCCCACAGGGCCAGTTTGTTCTTTTTAAATATCCTCCAGCCCTCGGAAAATCGTGAGACCTCCACGGCCAGTCCATGGTGGAGTTCGTTTATGTTGTTTTCATTTATCATTAATATATTCTAAATGTCACCGTAAGGGCGTATTGCAATACGCCCCTACCCCTTATCACAATCTTATCCTCGGGTCCACGACCATATATAACAGGTCCGAGATAAATGTCCCTATCAACACCAATACCGCAACGATAAAATTTAATGTCAGGATAATGGGATAGTCACGCGCCAGAATGGCCTCATACCCCATCCTTCCCATACCCGGCCATGCAAATATGGACTCTGTAATTACCGACCCTCCGATGACCCCCGGCAATATCAGTCCGAACATTGTTACAAACGGAAGAAGGGCATTACGAAATCCGTGTTTGTAATAAACCATGTCCGTAGACAACCCTTTGGCCCTGGCGGTCCTGATGTAGTCCTGATGGATTACCTCAAGCATCTGCGCACGCACATATCTTGAGAGGAGCGCTATACCCCCCAATGCCCCCAGGATTGAAGGGAGCACAAGGTGCCAGACTCTATCCATTATTTGATAGATATTTTCCGCATTCGACATGCCGAAGGTCTGCATGCCAATCACAGGGACATCAAATGTCTTCACAACAAAGATGATAAGTATATAGGCAAAAAAGAAGCCGGGGACAGAGATCAACACATAGGACAAAAAAGTGGTCGACCGGTCAAAGACAGAACCCCTCCTTATTGCCGCGCTTATCCCAATGGGAAAAGAAAGACACCACGTTATCACTGTCCCGACAATAAACAACCAGAGACTGTTTAGAAACCTTTCATATACTTTACCCATCACCGGCTGATTGTCTTTCCATGATTTCAGTTGTCCGGTAAACAGGTTTTTATAATAGAGGTAATATTGTATATGCAGCGGTTTGTCAAGGTTGAATTCCTTCTGGAATCTGACCAGATCCTGGGGCGTAAACTTGGGGTTCAGCGGATCGATCTGGCTCGGCTTTCCCGGGGCCAGATAGACGACAAGGAACGAAATGATCGAGATAAAGAACAATGTAACCAGTTTTTGAAAAAAGCTTCTTATCGTAAAAGACAACATGTGATATTACTCCGTTTCAAACCTTGGATTACTTGCCAGCTTGATCCACTTGTTAAAATAAAATGTATGGTTCCCCGTCCTGGTCGGGGTTATCTTCTTAATTTGCTCTTCGCCTGACAGTGTGCGTTCCAGTATTACGATCTTTTTATCCAGCACAGCAGTCCATTTGCCGACATATAAAAACGTGTAAGGCTGTTCATCGGCTATGATTCTGTGAAGCTTATGGCAGTATTCCACCTGTTTGCCGTAGTCATACTCCTGCCTGATCTTAACGATTAAATCATCGGCCTCTTTATTATTGAACCCCACAAAGTTAAGCTGGTTTTCATTGGTCTGACTTGAATGCCATATCTGGTAGAGATCAGGGTCTATGCCCATGGACCAGCCAAGTATAAGGGCATCAAAACTTCCGGTGTTAACATGTTTGCCGATAAAGACAGACCATTCGACCAGGTCAGTCTTTACGTCAATTCCGATCTTCTTCCATGAGTCCTGAGCAATGGTCAGTATGCTCTTTCTCAGATCATTGCCGCTATTCGTGATCAGGGTAAAGGCAAACCGCTTGCCGTCCCTTTCGAGCCAGCCTTCACTGTTTTTCTTCCAGCCAACCTCGTTTAAGAGTCTCAATGCGCCTTCCGGGTCATAGGGCAGCGGCTGTATGTTCTTGTCATAATAATCCGTCTGTTTTACAAAGGGGCCGGTCATCCGCTCTGCCTCATTATACATGACATAGCGGATGATCTTGTCAGCATCAACAGCCATCCCCAGGGCCTTCCTCACCCTCTTGTCCTTAAACAATTCCCGGCGCATATTGTACCCTATATACGTATACCCAAATGAAAGCCCTGAGAAGTCCTGATACTTTGGATCATTCTTCAGGCGTTCCACCTGGTGTGGCTCTGCCCCGTAACTATCAATAGCTCCGCCGTAAAATTCCATCTCCTGGGTCAGCGGATCAGGCACAATACGATATGTATAGCTTTTATAATTAGGCGCCCCTTCCCAATACTTTTCATTCCTGTCCAGAACAATATACTGGTCGGACTTCCATTCCCTGAAGACAAAAGGGCCTGTGCCGACAGGATGCCGGTTATAATCACTGTCTTTGATGGTAAATTCCGCAGCGTCTGCCCCTTTTGATTCAGCCTCTCTTTTCAGCGCCTCTGCGTTTAACATATGATCGGGAAGCATACCCATGCTCCATGTCCCAAAGGCCGGTGAATATAATCTCTTATAAATTACCTTCACAGTATATTTATCCACTGGCTCCAGCCTTTTGACCGGCTCAAAGTCAGATACGCGGGGAGACAGATTCCGTGGATTCATTATTGCGTCATATGTAAACTGAACGTCCCCGGAATCAAATTCATGTCCATCATGAAACTTCACACCTTTTCTCAGTTGGAAAACAATAACAGGGTTGTGTTCTGTTGCCGGCAGGACTTCACTGGCAATAGCTGCTTTTTTATCATCGTGACCGGGAGTGACAATCTCGATAAAATCATCCGAAGAGAAATTCTTAAAATATCCTTTGCCAAGAAACTGCTCCATTTTATCAAAGAAGCCTTGGTCCACCTCCTTCAATGTGATTTTTAATTGAGGTGGGGCTTTGTACCTGACTTTGATATTGACAGGATCGGGAAGGCCGTCCTTGTTGGTGTCCGGGCCCGGGATTTGTATCTCGGTCTCTCCCTCTCTAGCAGAAAGAATCTCTATGTCCTTTATATTATTTAAGGTACCTGCCAATGAAGAGTCAGCATTATTGCTTTTCTTGTGAGAAAAAATCATGTCCTTTATCGACTCTGGACGTGATATCTTTTGGCCATTTATCGATGCCGCCGGATTGACATAGAAGTAGGCCTCCTCATATATGTCCCAGCTTTCAGCCAGCCGGCCCCGAAACATCAGGTTCTCGTCCCTGTCGATCAGGCCGTCAAATACCTGGTCTGTTATGGCCCCGCTGGAAGAATCGGCGTGAAGGATGGGATTTAATATCTTTGCATCACCGGTTGATGCGTTAATGAATTCCTTCAGGCGGTGTGGGTTGCCTTTGACCTGTTCATCATAGGTGGGCACCCAGAAGAAGGACTGCAATAGTATTGCACAGATAATTACGGGAAGCAGTATTAAGGTTTTCTTTATCAGCATGTGCTCTATTTCCGTATCTATTATAGCAGTGGGTCCCTACAGGTCAAGTGTTTTTATTTATGACAATAAATGTCACTAGGGACATATTGTTGACTGTCCAATTCCGTAATATCCGTAATTAACAATATTCAACTACTTGTATTGTTTATTTTCCCCGCCAATAAATCATCTGGCATTAAACCTGCTTTACTAACACTCAACAGCTTTACTAGCAATAAAAAAGGGAGGTGGTGAGTAAGCAGCAAACGTGAGAAGCAAATAAACTTCTCTCGATCATAAACGGTCATTTTGACCAGACTAATCAATAGGAGGAAAGAATGTACAAGGCAATTAACAACATGAGAGAACAAAAAGGCTTTACATTGATAGAGCTGCTGATAGTCGTCGCGATTATCGGCATCCTTGCAGCCATTGCTGTTCCGGCATATATCGGCGCACAGGAAAAGGCAAGGAAGTCAAACCTTTCAAAGGCTGCTAAATCCGCAGAGGCAGATCTCCAGCACTGGATGAACTCAGCAATAAAAGGAACAGTTGCTGCATCGAACGGTGCGCTTCTTAGAGAAGTAGACACTGACTGGGACGGTCAGATTACGGCCGCTGATAGTACTAATGCCGTTTTACTTGCAACAGGAGTCGCCAATGTTGACGTTCCTACAGCTTATCTTAATGCAAGAAACGTTCTTGCTCTTGAAGATTCGCCGTGGGCTGGAATGACTAATTGCGCTGCCGGTGTTGGAATGTTCGCTATGGCAGCAGATGCTGGAGCAGGCGTTGCTGGGCCACGCTGTCAGGTCAATCTCGGAGCTATAGGCGCAGGTGGAAATTCAGTGGCAGTTGCTGCAACATCTAACGGCCCTGGCGGTGGTGGTGGTATTGCTGAATTGATGTCAAGGGTTATTGTTACATCAGAATAAATTAACTAAACTGAAGAGAGGGGGATTTATTCCCCTCTCTTTTATTCAAACAAATGTCAAGAACTAAAATAAATAATAACAAAGGCTTTACCCTTATCGAGCTCCTTATCGTAATGAGTATTATTGCAATCCTCGGCTCTGTTGGCATAACATCATATATCGGCTCGACTTTAAAGGCAGCGCGTACAGAGGCTTATACTAACCTCGAAGCACTGAGAATGCATGAGGCGCAGTTCTTTTCAGAAAATGCCGTTTATACTGCTGACATAGCAGGTGACTTCCCGTCTTTCCAGCCAGGACCGTCGGCAAGCTTTGCCTATGCACTGACCCTGAACCAATCTCTTACAACGCCTGTTCCCGTACCGTTCGCAGGAGGGATGGCAGCTCAAACACCGTGCTTCGTCGCTACTGCCACAGGGAGCGCAGGCACACGTGTTGCCGGTGATGTCTTTGCAATAGACTGCGATAATAATAGAAACTTCTGATAATTAATTATTCTCTTGCCCCCGCAATAAGCCCTTACAATTTTCGCCCAGTATAGCCTGCTGTTTTTTAAAACGTTCCAATGATGGGGTTTCATTGAGATAGGTTTTTATCGCTTTAATAAAGTCATCTCCGTAACGTTCAAGCTTGGCAGCGCCCACGCCGGTAATCCCTGCGATATCCGATAAGGACGCGGGATAGAGTCTGCACATTTCATGAAGTGTCTTGTCTGAGAAAACTATATAAGGAGGCACCCCCTGTTTATCGGCAAGTTCTTTTCTCAGCGCACGAAGTTTTTCAAACAGCGCTTCATCATATTTTTCAAATCCGCCCCCCTTCCCGGCGCGTAGTTTCTTTTTGGGCCCTTCTCTTTTAAGGGCGCTGACCTTTTCCTTGCCAAAGAGAATAGTTTTACCCTTTTCCATCAACTTTAATACCAGATATCTGTCACCATCCTGATGTATTACATCCTGTGCAAGAAGCTCATCAACTATGAAGCGCCAGTGATTTTTGTCCCGGCCTTTTCCTGCGCCGAATGTCTTGATCTTGTCATGTTCGAGTTCACGGACACGCTTTGTATCTGCACCCATGACAATATCGACAATATGCAATGTACCGAAGCGCTGTCCTGTCCTTGACATGGCTGACATAAGTATCTGGGCGTCAGTTGTAATGTCGACTTTTTCGACTGTTTCAGTACATATATCGCATGCACCGCAGTCCTTATCTGCATAATCTTCACCGAAATAGAAAAGAAGCTGTCTGCGCCTGCAGACGTTGTGCGATGCATATTTTATCATCTGATTGAGCTTGTCCACTGCAACAGTCCGCTCCGGCCCATCAGGCATCTGGTTAATAAAGTATTTTATTTTCGGGATATCTTCCCTGCCGAAGAAGAGGACACATTCGGCAGGCTCACCGTCACGGCCTGCACGGCCTGTCTCCTGGTAATAACCCTCTATATTCTTGGGAAGGTCAGCATGGACGACAAAGCGTACATTGGACTTGTCTATACCCATGCCAAAGGCTATAGTTGCCGTAATGACATTCACTTCGTCCCTGTTAAACGCCTCCTGGTTTGCCTTCCTCTGTTCCTGCGACAGACCTGCGTGATAGGGCAGGGCCCTGATACCGTTTTCTTTCAGCATATCTGCCATATTAGTCACAGAGTCACGGGTGGTCCGGTAGATTATCCCGGGCTCACCAGCATATTTTTTGATAATATCCAGCACCTGGGTCTTCAGTTCCCTTTTATTCTCAACCCGGTAATAAAGATTAGGGCGGTTAAATGATGCCCGTATTGTAAAGGGAGATCTCAGGCCTAGCTTGCTGATTATGTCATTCTGGACCTTGCCGGTGGCGGTTGCCGTAAAGGCTGATACAGGAGTTTCCGGAAAGGTTTTTGTTATATCTGAGAGACTCAGGTAATCCGGACGGAAATCGTGTCCCCACTCAGAAATACAGTGCGCTTCATCGATTGCAAAAAGAGAAATTGGGACAGTCCTTAATATTTCGCAAAAACCGGGCATGGCAAAACGCTCGGGCGCAATATAAAGCAGATCAAGTGAATTATTTCTGAAACTCCGGACTACAGAAGTCATTTCTTCCGGTGACAGGGAGCTATTTATTAAAGCCGCAGAGATGCCGTTTTCCAGGGCAGCGTCCACCTGGTCCTTCATAAGGGAAATCAGGGGACTAATTACCACTGTCGTCCCTTTCATCAGTTTGGCAGGTAGCTGATAACAGAGCGACTTCCCCCCGCCTGTAGGCATGACCGCAAAGACATCATTGCCGTCAAGGATATTCCGTATAATCTCTTCCTGATTCGGCCGAAAGGACTGAAAACCGAAAACTTTTTTCAGTATATCAACCACTGGTGACGTAGTATTTACGCTTTTATCTCTCATTTGATTCCTCCATGTCCCCATAAGTCAGCAACTATGCGATATATTATAATTAACCATCTGATTTATCAACTTCTCCTGTTAATTTCGTCAGGCAAATTTAATCTGCATGTTCCAGTTCAATGACTGTTACTTCCGGCGGTGACAGAAAACGTATCGGAGGCCCCCATGTGCCGCTGCCGCGGCTGACATACAGGTGAGAGCCGTTCTTAAGATCTAAAAATCCTGCGTGTTTGGGATAGTAAAGTTTTGTTACAAGGCTGAAGGGGAATATCTGTCCTTTATGCGTATGCCCTGAAAGCTGCAAATCAAACAGGCCGGTACCGTCATTACTGACAAGAGGCCTGTGCTTTAACAGGATTTTAAATTTATTACTGTCAAGACCAGAAAGCAGCTCCCTTTCAGAATTACCATTGGACCTTCCGAACTGTTTTACTGTAGTGTCATCAACCCCCGTAATATAAATACCTGCGACCTCAACCGCTTCTCCTCTCAAAATGGTAAACCCTGCCCTTCGGGTAAACTCAAGCGCCTGATCAAGTCCCGCATAATATTCGTGATTGCCGGTAATCGCATATTTACCGTAAACAGGGTCAACTTTCAAAAATATTTCTGATAGCCCTTTAAGCCCGTTTATCTGTCCGTCCACGAAATCACCAGTTGACACCACAATATCAGGCGATTCCGCCATTACTATTTCAGCGATTCGTTTCAGCCTCTCTTCCCTTACAATTAATCCGATGTGGACATCAGATATCTGGACAATTTTAAGACCGTTGCTTTCCGCAGGAATCCTGGGGCTCTTAACAGTTAAATACTCAATCCGTATATCCTTTGCCTCGAAAAAACCGTAACAACCCGCAGCCAGGGCAGTTATAAGTGGAATGAAGAAAGATGCCTTTACGGAAATTGATATAGCAGATAGATCAGTATGAACTATAAGTTTAAGCAGATAATGCAGCAGCCTGTAAACATCAATACATATGGCGAAAGCGAAGAACAATATCAGGACCCCCATCCATATATAGCCGGTGTAAGACATAAGACTTGCAAAGAATTCCAGTTTATGTCCTTCGAGATAGCGAATAATCACAGGCGCAGACGTCATGACCGACATAAAGACAATCAGCGAAATGCATGCTTTAGGGCCCAGAGACAGGGCGGCTTTTGCTTTCAGAAATCCATAGAGATGCAGGGAACCATATATCAGGAAAAACACAACTAAAAATAGTCTCATTATTAACTTTACTATAATGGAAAAGAGTATATAAAGAGTGATGGCCCGAGGTAAAATGTTTTGCAGGTGATAGTCAGTCGGCTTCGGGCTGTAGTGAATTTACATAAATATAAGTTAGAATAAGGGCGAGTTAATTTTCTCATAAATTGACAATACTAATTTATTAAAGGATAAAAATATGAATGAGAATTTCGAAGCCGGTGGATATATTGAAGCGTGGTGTACTAAATGCAAACTGGAATTGGGCCATACAATTGTTGCCATGGTCGATAATATGCCTAAAAAAGTCAAATGTAATACATGTGAAGGACAACATAACTATCGTGTCAAATCATCTGAAACAAGCCGTACAAAATTAAAACCCTCTGTACGCAAGACAAGAGTTAAGGGGGCAATCTATGAAGAATATCTGTCCCGGTTGACCGGAGGCGACCTGTCCAGGGCCAGAAAATACAGCTTTAATGAAAATTATCAGAAAGATGAGATACTGGACCATCCAAAATTCGGAGTCGGCGTCGTCTTATCCGTAATTCAGATTAATAAAATGGAGATCCTATTTAAGGATGGCACCAAACTGCTAAGCCAAAATCAGGTATGCTGAATCTATTCTGCATTTCATGACTGTAATTCCAATCTTGATTTCAGTGCATATTTTGACATAGTCCAGAGGCCCTTACTGTCCGGTCCGATAAAGAGTGGAAACTGTCTGTCCCGATTTTTTATTCAATCGTTTCTTTTTTCACCCTTTGCATGTATTCTGCCCATTCGAAGGGAAGGGAGTGCTTCTTTTTACTATTACACTCCTTGCACGCCGGCACAACGTTATTCTTTGCTGACTTACCCCCCCGTATAACGGGAACAATATGGTCCATGGTCAGATCTTCAGGTGCAGTTTCCGTCCCGCAGTAATAACACTTACGTTCGGCACATTTCTCCTTCCACCACTGTGTCTTACGAAGGTCTCTAGCCTTCTGTTTTTCTTTCTTGATCTCCTGATCAGTGGCCGTTGAGATAAAATAATCCATCGCTACTATCATAATACAGAAAGACGCAAATTTTGATTATCCGTGTTTGACTTTGAGAATTATTATAAGACTTGCAAAGGCAAAAGAAATCGAGTTTGCCAGAATTACCGGAAGATCATGAATTAATATGCCATATATTATCCATAACAGAATGCCTGCTGCAAGGATTATGTACATAGACAGTGAAATATCTCTTGTTTCTTTCATCTTGAAGGTCTTAATTGCCTGAGGCAAAAAAGATAGAGTTGTGCAGGCCCCCGCGAGTAATCCGATAGCAGCTATAAAATCTTTATCCATAACAATAGGATAATTATAAAATAAGATCGGAAAATTGTCATTGACTTTTCAGAATAAAAGATGGCATCATTGATAATAAGTTTCAGGTGTTGTGACACATAGGGCCACAAAGACTTTTAACTTTGTGGCCGTTTTATTAAGCGCTGGATTCCGCGGGGATCCAGCTTATCAAGCAAGGAGGAAGTAAGAATGGCAAAGGGAACTGTAAAATGGTTCAATGAGTCCAAGGGTTTTGGTTTCATAACCCAGGAGAATGGGGGGCCTGATGTTTTCGCTCACTATTCAGAGATCAAGGGGGATGGTTTTAAAAACCTTACCGAAGGTGATAAGGTGAGCTTTGATGTTGTCGAAGGCGATAAGGGCCTGAAGGCAACAAATATCGAAAAGCTATAATCAATGCAGGCAGGCCCTGACTGGCAGGGCCTGCTTTTTCAACAGACCGCTGAGTTTTTTTCAGATGAATCAATAGCTGCAAACACTCTTTTCCCTCGTTTATTTTTTCTTGCCGTGAGAACCTTGCAGGAATTCTACTATTTGGAGCGGGCGACGGGATTCGAACCCGCGACCTCCAGCTTGGGAAGCTGACACTCTACCACTGAGTTACACCCGCACGTTGGAATAATGAGATATTGTATATTGCCTGAATTTATAATTCAAGAAGCAGAACTTTATTTGGTAATTTAATCAAACAATTCCTCGCAGCCCTGCTGGACCGTTAGAATTTAATGTAACAGTCATGATCCAATACCGGTTGAATCCGCCTGTTGCAACACCATATGTTAATAATAGTGTTTTTGTTATAATAAAAACCATGTTTGATTTTTTAGCAAAGATTATAGGCACAAAAAACGAGAGAGACATTAAAAAGCTCTGGGAGATCGCAGAGCAGATTAATATCCTTGAGCCGTCAATCAGCGCCCTTGGCGATGCTGAGCTGAAGGGCAAGACCGATGAATTCCGAAAGAAAATTGTTGACGAAGAGAGTCTGGACAATATCCTTCCTGAGGCATTTGCAGTGGTCAGGGAAACTTCGCGCAGGGTCCTCAACATGCGGCATTTTGACGTCCAGTTGATCGGCGGCATTGTCCTGCACCAGGGGAAAATCGCAGAGATGAAGACCGGTGAGGGCAAGACACTTGTGGGCACCCTGTCCGTATATCTGAATGCGCTTGACGGCAGAGGCGCACATATTATTACCGTCAATGATTACCTCGCAAAAAGGGATGCGCAATGGATGTGTCCTCTTTATCATTTTCATGGACTAACCGTAGGGATTATCCAGCATGACAGCTCTTTTATTTATGACCCCTCTTATCATTCAGAAGACAGCAGGTTGAAATATTTAAGACCCGTGGGCAGAAATGAGGCCTATGCCGCAGATATAACATACGGGACGAACAATGAATTTGGATTTGACTACTTAAGAGACAACATGAAGTACCACATAAATGATTATGTGCAGAGGGAACTGAATTACGCTATTGTAGACGAGGTAGACAGCATACTGATAGACGAGGCAAGAACTCCCCTGATAATTTCAGGGCCTTCTGAAGAATCAACGGACAAGTATTATAAAATCGACAAGATAATCCCCAAGCTCATTAAGGATGAAGATTACACTATAGATGAAAAGGCCAAGAGCACTATTCTCACAGAGGAGGGAAACATCAAAGTTGAAAAGCTGCTCGGTGCAGGCAACCTCTATGATCCGGCAAACGTTGAACTGGTCCATCATGTAAATCAGGGCCTGCGGGCGCATGCCCTCTTTAAGAGAGACGTGGATTATATTGTGAAGGACGATGAAGTCATTATCGTAGATGAATTTACTGGCCGTCTCATGCCGGGCCGGCGATGGTCCGACGGACTTCACCAGGCGATAGAAGCCAAGGAAGGCGTTAAGATAGCAAGCGAGAACCAGACCCTTGCCACCATCACCTTTCAGAATTATTTCAGGATGTATAACAAACTCTCCGGCATGACAGGCACTGCCTATACAGAGGCCGCGGAGTTTGCAAAGATATATAACCTTGATGTGCTTGTAATCCCTACAAATAAACCTATGATCAGGGTCGATAACCCAGATGTAATTTATAAAGCCGAAACCGGAAAATTCAACGCCGTCATTAACGAGATAGAAGACTGTTATAAAAGAGGACAGCCCGTACTGGTAGGCACGATATCGATTGAAAAATCCGAGGTCCTCAGCTCCCTGCTGAAGAAGAAAAAGATACCTCACTCAGTGCTGAATGCCAAGTATCATGAAAATGAGGCAGAGATAATTGCCCAGGCAGGCAGGAAAGGCGCGATAACGATTGCTACCAATATGGCGGGCCGAGGCACTGATATTGTTCTCGGGGGGAACCCACTAGGCCTTGCAAAGGACATGTTACGGGAAAAAAAGGAATACTCCGACGAGGAATTTAACTTGACCTTGGTAAAGGCCCGAGAAATTTGCGAGAAGGACCGGGAGCAAGTCATTACCGCAGGCGGCCTGCACATACTCGGCACGGAAAGGCATGAGGCCCGAAGGATCGACAATCAGCTCCGGGGCCGTTCCGGCAGGCAGGGAGACGCCGGATCCTCAAGGTTCTATCTGTCCCTTGAAGATGACCTTATGCGGATCTTCGGATCAGACAGGATCGCCGGTCTCATGGGCAAACTGGGCATGGAGGAAGACCAGCCTATTGAACACAAGTGGGTCACAAAGGCCATCGAATCTTCCCAGAAAAAGGTCGAGGCCCATAACTTTGATATCAGAAAGCACCTCCTCGAATATGATGATGTTAATAATATGCAGAGAAGCGAAATCTATTCATTCAGGCGTGAGATACTCGCCGCCGACAGCTTGGAGGACAGGATTGCCGAGATGAGGGAAAATGTCCTTGACGATGTCCTCTCTGTCCACTGCCCGGAGAACAAACATCCGGAGGAGTGGGATTTAAAGAGCCTTAAAGACTCGCTCTATGGCCAGTTTTCCATTTCCCCGGAAATTGAGCTCTCAGTCCTGGAAGAGCTGCGGAATAAACTCCTTGAAGAGATAAGCCGGACTTATAAAAACAAGGAGCAGGAAATAGGGGCCGAGACATTCCGGTACCTTGAAAGAATGATCCTGCTCCAGGTACTCGACACACAATGGAAAGACCATCTCCTGAGCATGGACCATTTAAAAGAAGGCGTGGGCCTCAGGGGATACGGACAGAGAGATCCTTTAATTGAGTACAAAAAAGAGGCCTTTGAAATTTTTTCAAGCTTAAGCGACAGGGTATCATCAGAGGTCATTGCAAGACTGATGAAAGTCCAGATCGCAAGAGAAGACACTGTGGAGAAAAAATTCGCTCCAAGACCCGCCAGAATGGTATACGGCAGGGGCAGCGGAGGAGAAAGCGCCAAACCGCAGACAGTCGTCAAAGATAAAAGGATAGGGAGAAACGATCCCTGCGTTTGCGGAAGCGGCAAGAAATACAAGAAGTGCTGTGGTGTAAATGCCTAAAATCCTGCTTATTGACAAAGGTACATCCTCTGTCCACAACTTCAAAAAATCCCTGGCAAAGAAAAAATATGAATTAACGCACGCTCGAGACATCAAAACAGCGCTTCGCTTTTTGAAAAACAACGATGTTGATATGATTGTCATCGACCTGGACAATTCTTCCGCTATAGTAAATTCGGCCGGTTTCAGAAATAATTCCGCTGATAAGCCGAAGATTTATTTATTGGGCAAAGATGGTTCTTATGATAAGACCCTGTGGCTCAACGACAAATACGCTGTCCCTGTCAGGGGGCCTCTTTCATTCCCCGAATTTGTTTCCTGGGCCGGGAAGCTTCTGAATATCAAAACACTTATGGAGGAAAACAGCGCGCTCAGGGCGGAGATAAAGGCCAAGCAGGAAAAGATAGAAGAAATATCGCTGACTGACGACCTTACCGGCCTCTATAATATCCGATTTCTCAATCAGTCGATTGATATCGAGATAGAGAGGTCGCATCGTTTCGGATCGATCTTTTCGCTGATTTTTATGGACATCGACGACCTTAAGAAAGTCAACGACAGATTCGGTCATCTCACTGGGAGCAGGGTGCTTATAGAAACCGCCCGTGTGCTTCAGGAAAATCTGAGAAAGGTTGATATAATAATACGCTACGGCGGGGACGAGTTCGTGATAATAATGCCCCAGACCTCAAAGGATTCATGCTTCATGGTTGCTGACAGATTGAGAAAGACAATTGAAAAAAGCGTTTTTTTGAAGAGTGAGGACCATCCCGTCAGAATAACCGCAAGTTTTGGCGTTGCCTCTTTTCCCGTCAACGCAAAAAACAAGGAAGAACTGCTCGCGATTGCTGACAAGGCGCTTTACCACGGCAAGTTCTCAACGAAGAACGTCGTGTTCGCTGCGGAGTAGAGCTAAGCCACAGTCAGCCCATTTCTGATTTTTACTTCTTGATATAGTAAAATTTATAATTATATTTTTTAAGGAGATCACAGGTTATTATGTTCAGCTGGTACCGGATAAAATATCGTGACATACTTGACAGCATGACAGACGGCATGTACTTTGTCGATCTGAACCAGAAGGTACAGTACTGGAACAGGGCCGCGGAACATCTGACAGGAATAACCTCTGACCAGATAGTCGGTAAGGCCATTGATGGGGGTTATATCAAGTTTGAAGGTGAAGGGGACAATACGTTGCAGCCTTTCGAATACCCGGTTTCCCTTTGCCTTCAGGAAAGAAAGATCATCAGCAGAACCTTTTTCATGAAGACACAAGACAATAATAAAATACCCGTTGAAGAGAGCGCCGCTCCGTTTTATGAAAAAGGTAAAATGACAGGCGTAGTGGCAACCTTCAGGGACATTTCTCATCTTACCAGGGCCGTGGAACAGCGGCTGAAGTCCGAGAGGAAGGAAAGGCTGATCCCCATATGCGGCTGGTGCAAAAAGATCAGGAGCAATGAGGACTACTGGGAACAGCTCGAAACGTATCTCACAAATGAAGGCTTCGGCATTTTCACTCACGGCATGTGCCCGTCGTGCGCTGAGAAAATATTTGAGAAAAAAGTCTATCTCGAAAGTTATCAGAAAATATGCAAATCAATAAGCGCCAGCATATCCCTTGACGAAGTCCTGCAGTTGATCGCGACAAATGTCGTCAAAGTCATGAATGTCAAGGCTAGCCTGCTCAGGCTGCTTAACAAGGAGACGAAGCAATTGGAAGTTGCGGCGCATTACGGACTCAGCGAAAAATACGTCAATAAAGGCCCGGTTGCCTATGATGCAAGCATTGACGACGCGCTTGCCGGGATGCCGGTGTCTGTCTATGATATGGCAGAGCATAAAGATTCAAAATATTATAGCGAGGCTCTGGAAGAGGGCATAAGGAGCATCCTTTCCATCCCATTGCGTTTTGAGAAGCAGGTAATAGGAATACTCAGGATGTATACCACTGAGCCGGTGAAATATACTGACGAAGACCTGAAATTCATATCCGCGATTGCGGAACAGGGCGCGATCGCGATTGTAAACGCCAGACGCTTTGAAAGGGCCGTGTCCAGGGAAAAAGAATATCTCAGGGTCTTTGAGGAAATTACAAAGGCCGTAAGCTCCACCCTGAATTTAAAAGAAGTGCTGGATATGATCGCTCAAAAAATCCCGCAGGTGATGGGGTTGAAAGGCGCTTCACTCCGGCTTTTAAACAAAGACACAAAGCAGCTGGAGCTTGCCGCGTATTACGGATTGAGTGAAAATTATGCCAACAAAGGGCCGGTGTCATATGACGCCAGTATTGATGACGCCCTTGCCGGCAAACCGGTTTCGGAGTACGACATTACAGAGCACAGAGATTCAAAGTACTATCATGAGGCCGTGAAGGAAGGCATCAGGAGCATTCTGTCCATCCCCATGTTTTTTCAGCAGGAGGTCATCGGGGTGCTAAGACTCTATACAACCAAGCCGGTCAAATATAAGGACGCGGACCTCAAATTCATGTCCGCAATAGCTGAGCAGACCGCTATCGCAATCGTCAATGCAAAGTACTTTGAAAAAGAGATCTCCAGGGAAAAAGAATATCTCAGGGTCTTTCAGGAAATTTCCAAAGCAGTGAGTGCTTCCTTGAATGTCAATGAAGTCCTTGATATGATCGCAAGGAAGATCCCCGAGGTCATGCATTTAAAGGCAGCTACAGTGCGACTGCTGGATCCTTCAGGAAAGAAACTGAAACTCGTGGCCTCACACGGCCTTAGCGAAAAATACCTGAAGAAAGGTCCTGTCGATGCTGAGAAGAATGTCACCGAAGCATTGAAAGAAAACCCTGTTGCCATTTATGATGTCCCAACGGACCACAGAATACGCTACAAGAAAGAAGCCGAAGAAGAAGGGATAAAGAGCATGCTTACTCTACCGGTTATTGCCAGGGGTAAAGTGCTTGGCATACTGAGGCTTCTGACCGGTGAGGCGAGAAATTTTTCAAAGCAGGAAATAGAGTTTGCCTCTTCACTAGCTGAGCAGTGCGGGACCGCGATAGAAAATGCCACCATGTACGAAAAGATCAGGAAAGATTATGATGACGTCATGAGATATATGGATGGGGCTGTTCATGAGAAGGAGTAGAAGGTCACCCAATCAGACATCTAGTATTCGACAATACCTGCTGTATTATTGATCAGGATTTAACCGTTTCTTTATTTCTGATTTGAACAATTCCCTGGCTGTTTTAAAAATGTCCCAATACTCTTTAGTCCTGTAATCAGGAAATGTATAAGGCAGAGTCTGATAATCTTTGCCTGAATACATAAGGGTCACTTCTCCGTATATCCCTTTATCAAGATAAATCCTGTGGGAAAAATCCTTTGTTGAAGCGAGAACTATTTTCGCGGCGTCTAAATACCCGGGGTCAAGATTAATTTCCCTTCCACCCTTATCCTTAAGGCGCCTGCTTTCAAGCTCCATGGTTCTCAATTTAATATCAGCGATTGTTCCGGGGTGGACCAGTTTTTCAAAAAATATAAACTTCCGCTTCAGGCCCTCCCCCATTTCTTTTTCATAATACTTCGTATGCTCCCAGGGAAGGACAGGACTTGAAAGGTCAATCGGGCCGAACATGTTTTGAAGGCTATCGGTTAATTGCTCAATCAGGGACATATCCTGAGACAGCATGCCGATGAACAGTTTGACGGGGTGTGGTTCGATTATTATTCCCATAGGTTACGGCTGACACGCCTTAACACAAAGCCCGCAAATAAACTGCCCCACATTATGTGCCTTGGCAAAGTATTTCAGTTTCTCAAGACAGGCCACCTTGTCCCAATCCTTGTGTGATTCTTTTATAGCATTCACCGGACAGATCTCAATGCACTTTTTACATGCGCCGCAATCCCTTTCAACAGGAGAGTCCGTTTTAAGAGGCATGTCTGTCAGGATGGTTGCAAGCCTGATCTTTGAGCCGTACTCGGGGTGTACCATGAGGTTGTTTCTTCCAATCCAACCTATCCCTGCGCGAAGCGCTATCATTTTATGGGACAGATGGGCTGTCTGCGCCTCCCAGTCAACTATCTGGCTTGCAGGGATGGGCATGGCATTGTAGCCTTTGTTCTGAATCATGACAGACAGTTTAGCTGCTGTCTGGTCAAGCAGCCAGTTGATCATCCTGTAGTTGTGCAGGTAGTGGCGTGTCGGGCCGATGATGCAGCCCCTTAATACGGCTGCAGAAACCCTTGATCCGATGCTGATCCCAATGGACAAGCCTTCGGTCTGGTCCATCGGCAGCGCGTCAAAATGGGTCCTGAGGTCTTCTATCTGGGCTACGCCGAATGCGGTTGCGCCCGATGCATGTGCAATGGCCTTCAGTTCTTCATACATCAGTCTATAACCACTTCTCAATCAGGGCGATCTGTTCCTGGCTGTCCCAGGCCTTCGGACCGACCAGCTTTTCCCTGACTATTCCGTCCTTATCAATGATAAAGGTCTCTGGTACTCCGGTTATGCCGTATTTCTTTGCGGCCTCGTTTTCAGGGCTTATGAGAGTAGGAAGGTTAAGTACATGTGTCCTTTTGTATGGGACAAGATTTGAGGGGTCATCCCTGAACAGCATGCCGAGCATCTGAAAGGGTTTGCCCTGCATTTTATTGTAAAGGAAATCTTTTGATGGCATCTCCGATTCGCAGGTCGTGCACCAGGTGGCCCAGAAACTGATAAACACTACTTTCCCCCGGAGGTCCGATAGTTTCCACATCTTGCCGGTGGAATCAGGGTAGTTGAAATCAGGGGCAGGTTTGCCTACCGAGGCGATTTCTTCATATTCTTTTGTTCCGGGCATAAGAAACAGCATCGCGGCCCCGATAGCAATAATAATTATTAAAACAGGTCCTTTGTATTTCATGTTTTATCCTCCATGGTATCTTGAACGCAGTTATTCTAAATACTAATTATGACAACAATGTGAAAAGGCGGTATCTATTATACCCTAATGCCGTGACCTTAATCTCCCGCGAATAAAATCATAGGGATTTTATAAGACACACAGCCTGCGCTGCTATTCCTTCTCCCCGTCCTATAAACCCCATGCCTTCATTCGTCTTGGCCTTTATATTAACTGCGCCTGAGGGTATCCCTGCGCCTGAAATATTTTTTTTCATTATCTCTATGTGCGGCTGGAGCTTTGGTCTTTCCGCTATAACAGTGGAGTCAATCCATGAGATCTCAAAGCCATGCTTCTTCACAAGCTCTACGGTCCTTGAAAGCAGGGCGATGCTTGAGGCGTCTTTCCATTTACTGTCGGTGTCAGGGAAGTGTGTCCCTATATCGCCCATTCCGAGCGCCCCCAGTATGGCATCGATGATTGCATGGCATAATACATCGGCATCAGAATGTCCAAGCAGCCCCTTTTCAAAAGGGATGTCCACGCCGCCGATAACAAGTTTCCTTCCCTCAACCAGCCTGTGTGAATCATAGCCTGTCCCGATTCTCATAATGAAACTTACTCCTTATTGAGCAAATATTCTACCATCTTAAGGTCCTCAGGTGTAGTGACCTTTATATTAAAGGGACTGCCTAAGATTATCTTTACCCGGCCGCCTGTCCTCTCAACAAGGGCTGCATCGTCTGTTGCATAAAGGCCGTCTTCATAGGCCTTATCATAAGCCTTTTTAAGTGCCCTGAAAGAAAAAAACTGCGGGGTCTGCACAGCCCTGACCTTCTCGCGGTTTAAAGTGGAAACAACCATTCCACCCCCGTCGATTTCTTTAATAGTGTCCTTCACCGGGACTCCCGGTATCACCCCGTCAACGTCTTTTATTTCATCCACAAGTTTATCAATCATGCCTTCGGGGATATACGGCCTGACACCATCGTGAATTAAGACATAACTATTTTTGTAATAAGCAATCCCTTCCGCTTCAATAAGTCTCAGCGCATTATAAATTGAGTCCTGTCTTTCCGGCCCTCCCGGCGCCACCCGTTTGATCTTGTCCAGATGGTATTCTTTTACCATTTCTTTAAACCGGTCCGTATCATCCTGTCTGATTACAGGGATAATTTCCGCTATCAAGGCTTCACTCTGGAGACGTTTCAAGGTGTAAATGAGAAGAGGGACGCCGTTTATGCTGACAAATGTCTTTCTCCTGGAGGGGTCAAATCTTTTACCGAGACCTGCTGAAGGCACTATCGCGATTATCTTTGTGTCCATTAATGCCGGGCCATCTGACGTTCTTCCCTGTCTGCTTCTTCCTTGAGCTTCGCAAATATCATTCGCCCTGCTGTTGTCTGCAGGACACTTGTAACAACCACGTCCAGCTGCTGATTTATTTTCTTCCTCGCGTTATCTACTACAACCATCGTCCCGTCATCCAGATAACCCACCCCCTGATTTGATTCCTTGCCTTCTTTGGATATAAAGATATTCATCGTCTCTCCGGGCAGCACGACGGGCTTCAATGCGTTTGCAAGCTCATTGAGATTTAACACGGTCACCCCCTGAAGCTCGGCGACCTTGTTAAGATTAAAGTCATTGGTTATAATCTTGGCTCCTATCAGCCTGGCCAATGCCACCAGTTTGGCGTCCACTTCCTTTATCTTCGGGAAATCTTCATCAACTATTTTTACGGTGATATTGTTCATCTTCTGGATCTTGTGCAGGATGTCCAGGCCCCTTCTACCACGGGCCCTCCTCAGGGAGTCCGCTGAATCCGCGATATGCTGGAGCTCCTGCAGTATAAACTGGGGGATAATGAAAGTGCCTTCAATAAAGCCCGCCTCGCAGACATCCACTATCCTGCCGTCTATTATTACACTGGTATCAATGACCTTGGCATATCCCTCTTCCACCCTGCTTTTGAAGGCCTTGATAATGCTCGATATGGTAAAGTCCTTCCCTGCCCGCAACCCCAGGAGCAGGCCGCTGTAGCCGAATACTGTATTAAAGATAACGCCGATATAGGTCCCGTCCATGCTGGTGAAAATTGTCTTTAGCGGTAAATAGATTAACTTGGCGAATAAAAGCCCGATCGATAATCCGGCCAATCCCCCAAGCACTGTGCCGAAACCCACCATCGTTAATACATACTCCAGGGCCAATGCAATAATCCCGACTCCCGCGCCCCATATGAGTCCCTGATAATTCAGGCCCTCTCTTATTCCTATAGCATATCCGCCCGCTACAAATACGAGGAAAAATATAATTTTATATAACATTTTTCTCTCCTCTTTTAAGAATATGTTTTCAAGGTGATATAGAATTTATTACCACCTCTGTTAATAAAAAGCAAAACCGTATCTCCGTCCCTTATGCCAGGGAGTATTTTATTGAAATCACTTAAATCCTTGATCCTTTTCTTATTGACTTCCTGGATCAGGTCCCCTTTTTTCAGTCCTGCTTCCTCTGCTGCGCTGTAAGTATCGACTTTTACGATTACAACGCCCTTGTCGTTTTTTGAGAGTCCCAGCTGTTTGGCAATGTCCCGCGTAAGGTCCATGACACTCATACCGACCAGCGCCTTCTCTTTTGTAAACACATCCTCCTCAGATCCATCTTGTTCTGCCTGGGCCAACTCCTGGGGATATTCTGTTACATTCACATTCGCAGGGAAGGTCCTGCCGTCGCGCAGGACTTCCAGCTTGATCCTGCTTCCCACTTTGCTCTGGGCCACTATGTTTCTCAGGGACTCGACGTTCCGGATCTCCTTGCCGTTTATCTCAAGTATCACATCCCCCCTCCTGACCCCGGCCTTCTCAGCGGGGCTTCCCTTAAATATATCCGTGACAAGGGCTCCGGAAGATTTCTTCAGGTTAAATTCCCCTGCAAGTTCAGGGGTCAGGTTCTGTATTGTTATCCCCAGCCATCCACGTGTTACCTTTCCCTGGTTCATAAGCTGTGTCATAACGGATTTTGCCATATTGCTCGGCACCGCAAACCCTATCCCCTGATATCCCCCGGTCCTTGAAAAGATAGCGGTATTGATACCCACCAGCTCTCCTTTGATATTTACCAGCGGCCCGCCTGAATTCCCGGGGTTGATAGCTGCATCGGTCTGTATAAAATCTTCATAATCCGCGATGCCCACATTGGCCCTGCCAAGGGCGCTGACTATGCCCATCGTGACCGTATGACCTAAACTATAGGGATTGCCGAATGCGAGCACAAACTCGCCGACCTGAAGCTTGTCGGAATCCCCCCATTTTATTGCCGGAAGGTTTGTCGCTGATATTTTTATTACAGCAAGGTCCGTCTTCGGGTCCGTGCCGATAATTTTACCTTTGTAATTCTGCTGATCAAATAGTGTCACCTTGATTTCATCGGATTTTTCCACAACGTGATTATTCGTGATGATGTATCCGTCAGAAGATACAACAACCCCTGACCCCAGGCTCTGTTCCTTCCACTTTTTCGGAATATCAAAAGACTCGAAATAATCATTCAAGGGGCCGTCGAAGGAGTGAGGATTCGGAGAAATGTCTTTACGCGCAACAGTCTTTGAAGTAGAAATGTTTGCGACAACCGGGCTGATAACATTGGCAACTCCGGAAAAGGCCGCATTATCTCCTGAAAGCTCTTTGGGCAGCTGAAGATTGTACATATAAGGAGGAGATGCCGGCCTGGAAGAGAAAAAATCCGTTCTGTTGCCTATTATGTACCCTGAAACTAAGGCAATTACTATTAATGTAACTATAGTTATTTTCTTCATTTTCTAAATTATACCTTGGTTACCGAACCTTGTAAACTTATAATATAACATACATATATTTTTGTATAAGGGGAAAGATGAAAGTAAGAAAACAAGATGGAAAGTCATCGGATCAGAATCAGCTATGATATGCGATACTTTGACATTTTAAATTGTCAATGGTAACTTTAGTTGCGAAAGAAAATGTGAGAAGCCAGGTAACAAAATGAACATCCGGTCTTATAGAAGCCACATCGAAAACCTTGACAAAAAGCATCTCTGGCACCCCTTTACACAAATGAAAGAGTGGTCAGAAGAAAGCCCCCTGATTATCACCGACGGACGGGGTTCTTTTCTTAAAGACATTTATGGAAAGTGGTATATTGACGGTGTATCTTCCCTTTGGGTAACAGTCCACGGCCATAGAAAAAAAGAAATAGACGACGCAATAAAAGGCCAGATAGACAGGATCAGCCACTCCACCCTCCTCGGGTTGACCCATCCCCCGGCAGCAGAGCTTGCCGGGGTGCTCGCTAAAATAGCACCGGCAGGTCTTTCAAAGGTCTTTTATTCTGACAATGGATCGACGTCCGTAGAAATTGGGCTTAAAATGGCCTATCAATACTGGCAGCACAAGGGGATTAAGAGTAAGACAAAATTTGTATCCCTTAATAATGCATACCATGGGGACACTATAGGAGCGGTAAGCGTCGGGGGGATCGACCTGTTTCATAATATATTCTCTCCGCTGCTTTTTAAGTCATATAAAATACCCTCTCCATATTGTTACCACTGTGAACTCGGGAAAAAATATCCTTCATGCAGGCTTTTTTGTCTTAAAGAAGCAGAAAAAATAATTAAAAAACATAAACGGGAAATAGCCGCATTGATTATTGAACCTCTTATGCAGGGGGCAGGCGGCATGATTGCATCTCCTCCGGGATATTTAAAGGGGATTAAAAAAATATGCGCCAGTTACGATATCCTCATGATCGCGGATGAAGTCGCTACCGGCTTTGGAAGGACAGGGAAGATGTTTGCCTGCGAACATGAAGATGTGAGTCCTGACATCCTCTGTCTTGCAAAGGGAATAACCGGCGGCTATCTGCCACTTGCTGCAACAATTGCAACGGAAAAAATCTACAGTTCATTCCTCGGTAATTACAGTGAATTAAAGACCTTCTTCCACGGTCACACATATACCGGCAATCAACTCGCCTGTGCAGCCGCCATCGCTAATCTCAACGTGTTTAAAAAGGAAAAAACTTTGCAGAAACTGGTTAGAAAAACAGAACTGCTGAAAAAGGAACTGCAGAAGATGTCTGTTTTCAAACACGTCGGAGACATCAGGCAGAAAGGCTTCATGGTCGGGATTGAACTTGTAAAAGATAAAAAAACCGGTGGGCCGTATCCGCTTGAGGATAAAATCGGCTGGCGGGTCTGTTATGCGGCGCGGGAGAAAGGACTTATTATAAGACCCCTCGGAAATGTTATCGTACTGATGCCGCCGTTAACCATATCCCTCCAGGAACTAAAAAGCCTCACCAGGATCACTGCTGAGGCCATAAAGGACATAACCGAATGATTAAGCTATTCGTTTCTAATTCATTCTTCTTTCTATAAACTCTTCGAGATATTTCAACAACTTCGGATTATTGATGGAAACATAATAAAGTTCATCATCCGGGTTCCGCTTGTAATACGCCAAAAAGTCCCTGAACAATTTCTTTTTTGACACATTTAACACCATGTAGTTATACATATTCACCTTCTTTCTTTATCATGTTTCCTTAAGTTAGATATCGGCACGTCTGAGGGGAAGCTTTAGCCGGAAGATAAATATAAACAGGTGTCTTCACGGTTAATGACAGGGCTTTTTTAAAAATGATACAATAGCGTCTGCTAAGCTTTTCCCCATGGAGAAACAAAATGGCCTTGATGCACTTTTACAGAGCCCCTGCCTTATCAGGAGCACAGCAAAATGAACTGCTCGCGATTGTCAGGCAGAGGATTTCGTCAGCAGTTGAAGAAATTGAAACCGAATACTGCTTTAACATAGAGACGGCCGGCCCGGTAGAGCAGGAAGAAATGGTCATCCTCCGCTGGCTGCTTTCCGAGACATTTGAACCGGAGAATTTCTCTGAGCATAGTTTTTTGGCAGATGTCCCCGCAGGGGCGCGGCGCGCCGTGCCCGGTATAATTCTCGAAGTCGGTCCACGCATGAACTTTACTACTGCATGGTCCGCAAACGCTGTATCGGTATGTCACGCATGCGGGCTTAAAAAGATTACTCGAATTGAAAGGTCCCGCAGGTATAAATTTACATTCAGTAAAGATGAATCATTCGGCAATAAGCAGAAGGAAGATTTTTGCCAGTCACTCATCACTCATCACTCATCACTGTTTTATGACCGGATGACAGAGTGCCAATATCCGGAGCCGCTGACAACATTTGAGACCGGGACCAAACCCGAACCGGTGGTTGAAATACGGCTTAAAGAAGAAGGGAAAGCAGCGCTCGAAAAAATCAATAAGGCAATGGGGCTAGGGCTTGACGCCTGGGACATTGATTATTACTATAACCTCTTTGTCAATGACATCGGCAGAAATCCTACCAATGTGGAATGCTTTGATCTGAGCCAGTCAAACAGCGAACATTCAAGGCACTGGTTTTTTAAAGGCCGGCTGATAGTTGACGGCAAAGAAGTTCCGGATGATCTTATCAGGATAATCCAGAAACCCCTCAAGGCAAACCCTGCAAACAGCGTCATTGCATTCAAGGACAATTCCAGTTCGATCCGGGGATATGAAATTAATACGATCATTCCGGATAATCACCTCGCGCCGGCAGCTTATAAAAAGGCCAAGCGGATGTATGATGTTATCTTTACTGCAGAGACCCATAATTTTCCGAGCGGGGTCGCACCGTTTCCAGGGGCTGAAACCGGCACCGGCGGGAGGATAAGGGATGTCGAGGCCACAGGCAGGGGCGGGCTGGTCATTGCAGGGACTGCCGCTTACTGTGTAGGGAATCTTCACATCCCCGGTTATGAACTCCCGTGGGAAGACAAATCATTTAAATATCCACCCAACCTTGCTTCCCCTCTCGATATCGAGGTCCAGGCAAGTAACGGGGCGTCTGACTACGGAAATAAATTCGGTGAGCCTGTTATCCAGGGATATACCCGTTCATTCGGAATGAGACTGCCTGACGGGGAGCGGTATGAATGGCTCAAGCCGATAATGTTTACCGCAGGCATCGGCCAGATGGACGCGACGCATATAAAGAAAGGTGAACCTGAAGAAGGGATGCTGGTTGTCAAGATCGGGGGCCCGGCATACAGGATAGGCATCGGCGGCGGGGCTGCGTCAAGCATGATCCAGGGTGAAAATGTTGCTGAGCTTGATTTTAACGCAGTACAGCGCGGTGACGCCGAGATGGAGCAGAAGATGAACAGGGTCCTGCGCGCCTGTGTTGAATTGGGCAGTGAGAATCCTGTTGTCAGTATCCATGATCAGGGCGCGGGGGGGAACTGCAATGTTGTGAAGGAGATCATTTATCCTGCCGGGGCAAAGATCGAGGTAAGAAAGATCCAGCTTGGCGATAACACGCTTTCAGTCCTTGAGATATGGGGCGCCGAGTATCAGGAGCAGAATGCGCTGCTTTTGAAAAAGGAGCATATTGAGATATTCAGGGAAATGTGTCTGCGCGAAAAGGTCCCTTTTGCCGTTATCGGTGTTATTACAGGAGACGGATTTGCAGTGCTTTATGACGAAACCGACGGGAGCACTCCGGTCAATTTGGACCTTGGCAAAATATTAGGCGAAATGCCTCAGAAGACCTTTCACCTTGACCGCATCCGGCTTAAACCCAGTCCGTTAAAATTACCCGAAGGATTAACCGTAAGAGCGGCCCTTGACAGGGTGTTACGTCTGCTCTCGGTTGGATCAAAGAGGTTTCTTACCAATAAAGTTGACAGGAGCGTCACCGGATTGATTGCGAGACAACAGTGTGCCGGGCCGTTACAGCTTACTGTTTCAGATGTGGCAGTGATCGGCCAAAGTCATTTTGGATTGACCGGTGCAGCTATATCTATCGGAGAGCAGCCGGTAAAGACATTGATAGATCCGGCAGCCATGGCTCGCCTCTGTGTTGGCGAGGCATTAACCAATATAGTCTGGGCCAGGATCAGTTCCCTGGAGGACATCAAGTGTTCCGGCAACTGGATGTGGGCCGCGAAGCTCCCCGGAGAAGGAGCGAAGCTGTATGACGCGGCGGTTGCGCTCAGCGATATATTAATCAAACTCGATATAGCTATTGACGGCGGAAAGGACAGCCTGTCAATGGCGACCCAGGTAAGGGACGCATCGGGCAACTCCGAAACTGTGAAATCCCCAGGTACACTTGTTATATCCGCTTATGCGACCTGTCCTGATATTAAAAAGGTAATTACCCCTGATATTAAAAGACCGGGACAGAGCAAACTCATTCTTATTGATCTGGGCACAGGGAAAAACCGCCTCGGCGGAAGCGCACTGGCCCAGGTATATAATCAGACGGGTGATGAATCCCCGGATGTTGATGATCCGGAGTTGTTAAAAAGAACATTCACTGCAGTGCAGGCGCTGATCGACAAAGACCTGATTCTCTCGGGTCATGACAGAAGCGATGGGGGGTTGATCACAACTCTCCTTGAAATGGCCTTTGCAGGGAATTGCGGAATGGATGTAGACATTTCATCCGCAGAGGCAATTTACCCTGAAGGGCACAGGCATGAATTGCCCCTACTCTTCTCCGAAGAACTCGGCATGGTGATAGAATATTTACCGGAGAAAGAGGATGATATTATTTCCGTTCTAAAGAATTCCTCTGTCCCTTACGATATCATCGGTAAAACATTATCCGAAAAAAGAATTTCAGTTAAACTTCTCACTTCTGACGCCTCACTTCTCACTTTGCTCGATGAAGACATGCCCGCTCTTAGAAGCATCTGGGAAGAAACGAGTTATCAGCTTGAGCGCCTGCAGGCAAATCCTGAATGCGTTGAAGAAGAGAAAATAAATATTTTTGACAGGAAGGGACCTGAATACGTTTTGACTTTTGAACCGGAAGAGACCAAACCCCGTCCCCACATGCCTGCCCAGCCGAAGGTTGCGATCATCCGTGAAGAAGGCAGCAACAGCGACAGGGAGATGACGGCTGCTTTTTATCAGGCAGGGTTTGAGCCCTGGGATGTAACGATGACCGATTTTCTTGAGGACAGGGTCTCGCTTGCCGGTTTTAGCGGGCTTGCATTTGTCGGCGGGTTCAGTTACGCGGACGTACTGGACTCTGCAAAGGGCTGGGCCGGGGTCATCAGGTTCAATAATAAAATATGGGATGAATTCCGGAAATTTTATAACAGAAAAGACACCTTCAGCCTTGGCGTCTGCAACGGATGTCAGCTTATGGCCCTGCTTGGATGGGTACCGTGGCAGGGCATTGAAAACAGCATCCAGCCGAGGTTCATTCACAATGTGTCCGGACGGTTTGAGTCCCGCTTTTCTACAGTCAGGATATTGCAGAGTCCCGCGATAATGCTGAAGGGCATGGAAGGTTCCGCCCTCGGCATATGGGTCGCGCATGGCGAAGGCCGGGCATATTTCCCGGATGAAAATATTTTAAAAAGAATAGAGGCAGAAAATCTCGCACCCGTCCGCTACGTAGATGACAGTAATGAGATCACCATGAAATATCCGTTCAATCCGAATGGATCGGCCAACGGGATCGCAGCACTTTGCTCCCCTGATGGGCGGCATCTTGCTGTAATGCCTCATCCTGAAAGGACCTTTCTCAAATGGCAATGGCCGTGGATGCCGGAGAATGTAGGGGCATATGGCAATGCGTCCTCACAAGCGTCGCCCTGGCTTAGGATGTTTCAGAATGCCAGTGAATGGTGCGATAATAACAAGTAGGTTTGATTTGTTCATCCCTTCCCCTCCACAATCGCAATCTCCTCCGGCGTGAGGCCGTAGAGGGCATAGACCATTTCGTCGATCTGTTTTTCGAGGGCGGAGGTGTCGGCGTTGGGGTCTTTCTTTTTGGAGGCGAGGATTTGGTCGACTAATGCCACAATCGGCTTCTGCTTCTCCTGCGAGACATCGGAAATAGGCAGTTTCTTCCAGTCGTCAGGGTAGAGGTGAATATTGCTCCGACGATTTGCCCGCAGAAAATCACGCGCCACTGTCGAGTTCATCACCGCAAGTAGGTACTTAACCTCAAAGCGTTTGCTTGTGACTTCCAACTCTTCACGTTTCGGCATGTCATGACGAACAGGACGTTCGCCACGGTAACGAGCCGCCTTTTTCAGTGAATTATTGCGAACTCCTGCCAAGTCATGCCAAGGGATGAAGCCAACACTGGCAGGTGTAAATACAAGTTTTTCATCGTCATAACACGCCACCGGATCGGGACCAGGACTTCTTTGTGCAAGAAGCTTCTCTTTGATTATATAAAGTTCAGGGAATGTAGGACGGCAAAAAAGTGCTGGTGCGCGTTTAGTACCCCATTCAATCCAAAGATGCGTACCGCGATACCAATTGTTAAGATGTTTCCCTTCAACATAAGGTTTACAATGAATACTATCTTTCTTTTCAGATACCAGATCAGCGGTAACAAACTCCCCTTTTGCTTCATGCTCATCGCTGCTTGGCCTTAAACCATAAGTGATATAACATATTTCTTCTAACGGTATGCCACTAATATTTTCCCCTTGTTCCTGAGGGAAGAATGCCCGATACGTAAGATTCCGCTGCTCATCTGTCGGCAATACCTTCACCTTTCCAAACTCATCCTCATGTTCCCGCCGCTCCGGCTTGTTGCCACTGCCTTCAGCTTTCTGGAAGAAATAGACAATGTTATGAACACCAGCCTCGAATACCTTTATCTTGCTCAAAAAGTCCAGGCGTAAAATCCTGCTGTTTTGCAGAAACCACTTTTGAGATTTTTGTGCGTACTTGGAATGGCAATAGGCGTCGGACACTATCATCGTGGTTATACCGCCCGGTTTTAAAAGCTTGTAACCATACTCAATGAAGGGAACAAATAGGTCCCACTTCTCCCAGAGAGTTTCGTATTGCTTGCTTTCGATAATAGATTGGCGCAGAGCCAAATGCTCAAGGCCCGAATCAGCCCTCACATAAGGCGGATTGCCGATGGAGATGTCAAATCCGTTCTTTTCGCCGAACATCCATTCGGGATCAAAAAAATCGGCATGGGCATTCTGGTCATAAGGGTTCCATTCGGATAACTTGTGAGTTGTCTCGGCGCTGAATCCGTCGTTTTTAAAAAGTTCTGCTAATTCTGCTCTGAGTCTGGCATCTTCATTCCGGTATTTCTCCTTGGTTTTAGGCGTCCTTGCAGAGAAGTGTTTTTCTCTCACTTGCTTAAGCTCTTTTTCCTTTATGTCAATATTGAGATTTCTTAATCCCAATGTCATAAACTTCGGCTTATCAATCCCAATCAGCGTATTTGCCGCCACAAACTTCGTCTCAAGATTAGGCAAGGGCCGCACACCGAGGTTTTCTTTTTTGGGGTTGATCCGCTGGTCAACTATCAGCGACACAAAAAACCTCAGCTTCGCGATCTGCACTGCTATCGGCTGAATGTCAACGCCGAAGATGCAGTTCTCAATAAGATAAAGCTTCCTTCCATAATCAGAGGCATTGTTTTCAAAAACCTCACTTATATCCTGAAGGCGCTTGTTACGCTCTTCCTTGTCGCCGATATTGTAGGCTTCTTCTGTCTCCCTGATCGCCTTTTGCTTCTGTAGCTCGCGCCATTTTGAATTATCAGGATCAAGCTTGCCAAGGATGTAAACCAGCTTATGAAGCATTCCCATCGGAAAGGCCCCGGAACCGCATGCAGGGTCGAGGGCCTTCAGTGTATTGATTGCTGCAATGAGAATATCAACCTCAACCGGGGTGAATTTATGCGGGTCGTCATTGTATGCGACGAGGTGGCGAAGACGGGAATCGTTGTTCTTCTTTTCCGTCATGCCCGAAGTTTTTAATCGGGCATCCAGTTCCTCTGGATTCCCGCCTTCGCGGGAATGACGCTCAAGGGTTGTGGTCAAATACGCAATCAACGATTCATCGACCATATAATTGACGATCTCTCTCGGTGTGTAGAAAGATCCTGTCTGCTTCCGTGCTGTGGTCTGGGTCTCAGGGTTATAACTTGCCAGAAGATTTTCAAATACCTTGCCCAATAATTCAGGGTCAAGCGCGATTTCCTCTTCAATAGGTGTATTTTCATCGACGGTGAATTTATAGCTGTCGAGGATGTCGATAAGGCCTCTGACCTTTTCGCTTTTCCTTTTCTTGTCTCCATATACATCGCTAAGATCAACTATCCGGCCTTCGGGATTGAAAAATAAATGGTCCGGCACGGTGAGGCGTGTTTCATTATCTCTTCTGTTTGAAAAACAATCAATGCGGATTGTCTTTTTATTGGAAAATCCCCCCTCACCCCCCTTTTCCAAAGTGGGGGATAAATCCTTGTCAAGACATTCAAAGAGACCGCCGTTAAGAAATGGAATGTTTTTAAATAATGCCAATGCCTTATCTTTGTCTTTAAAAAACCTCTCATACCGGTAAAGATTTGTTATCCCATATTGCCTGTTTACAAAGATACGGTTTCCGGGCTTGTCCTTGTTCATTTCAGTATTGAGAGTGGCGAAAAACAAATTCTGCAGGATTGCCTTGTAAAATGTAGAGCCGGTTTTATCCGTATAGTTGAGAATATTGTCTATACGGCTTTTGATGAACAATGAATCGGGCACCAAATCTTTTTCTTTTAAAAACCATACAAATATTATCCGAGTGATTAACCGGATCACATTTATTGCATTCCTGACAGCCTTGTCTTTTTCAGCATCATCGGGAAATTCAACATTCTGTATTGCCCAGAAATACCAGTCAGCAAGTTCCCTGAAAAACTTCTTATTCAGCAGTTGAACATTAAACACCTCCTGCCACTGCTTATAAAGGGCATCAAAGGTGTTTACATCAGCCTTAACCTTTAAATCATAAAGTATCTTTAAATGGCCGGTATGAGGGGACTTAAGATTAATATCTTTAAGGAGAGAAATCTTCCCTATCTTTTCTCCATCTCTCCATGCCTGTTTATATTTAGTCCTTTCAGAAGCAGCAAAGGAAAGCAGACCGCCATATTTGAGAAGCAGTACAACCGGAACACTTTTGCTTACCCTGTTAAACGCCCTTGTGAGTTCGGCTATCTTACCTCTAACAGGAAGGTAAGAATCGTTCAGCTTTACAGCAAAGACCATCAACCCCTTATATTCCGGATCGATCCTGTTTTCCGCTTCTTTGAGAGAGATTTTCTTCTTGCCCAAAAGGGGGGCGTTTCCCTCAAAAACCGAGTCATCCACAAGGCCCAGAAAATATGTTTCTGTAATGGCATTGAAAATATCTTTGTCTTTATAATGGTCTTTTAATAGCTCTCTTGACCCTAATGAGACGGCGGTATTGCTGTTCAGGCGTATGCCAAGCTGGCTGAAAAACTCAGTGCCTGCGTCAAAGATGTTGTTGTTGAATATGGTCAGGTTTATCATTGGTCTTTTTTATTTGGCGTCATTATGGCGTATTTAAAAACGTCCCTATGTCCACGCCCTTTTCGTGACAGATTTGACGGGTTTGTGACGGGTTACCAGTGAACCATTTGAGCCATTTATGAGCCATTCTATCACCACCCGCTTATGATCCATTTGAACCATTAATGAGCCGTTTCTTAAATAACTCGTAGCGAGCTCCCCTGCCGCTACCCTTTGGGACAACCACACCTTTTCTTACAAGTTCTTCAAGATCTCGTTTCGCTGTTGGTCGCGTTGCTCCGGTTATGGTTTGGTATTCGCTATTGGTTAAATGCCGCTGTTGCCGGATCACCGGAAGGGCCTTTATTTGTCGCTCATTAAGATCAAGCTCAGCCAATATCTTATCTGTCAGCCAGTCGCGCCAGAGGGTAGTGACAAATGAGCCGTTCCGTTGCTCGAATTGAGGTTCCGGCAGTCCAGCTTCTCTGAAGAGCTCAATCATCGTCTGAGTGCCGGAACCAACCCTTTCGATATAGCGCGTCAGGTAGAGCGACTCGGCAATCAAGGGGTTGTGCGGCACCGAAGGATGATCATCACGCAGAGCGTCGAGCGTCAGCGTACCGGGCAGAGTGCCGGGGTTCCAGACCTCAAGGCGGTCCGCAAACAGGCGGACTTCAACAGATGCATTACTATGATAATCGCGATGCGCAATAGCATTGATGACAGCCTCCGCAATGGCATCAGTGGGGAGTTCGTATGTAGCTGGCGCAGTGATGCTCACAGCGCGGGTACCGATTGAGCGATTGATCTTGCCCAGTATGAAATCCTGCGTCTCATCAGCCTGTTCAAAGAGATCTCCGCCATACACCTGCATGGAAGCAAAGGGACGACGGTATTCCGTGCCATGACAGTGGATGCACTTGGTTTCGGCGGTACGATGAAAGCGCTGGGGATTTATCCCGAACAGCATTATGGCGGCATTGGTCGGTTTCCCTTCATCGAGAAGGTTGAGATGAGTGAGCAAGGCCTTTGTTGTTGTATTGGATTTGAGGGGGAAGCCTCGCTCGCGGCGGGCTGCCTCAAGGAACCATTCGATACGTTTTCGGGAGATGTCTTTCAGTCCGGCCCCATGACAAGCGGCAGTATCGAACGGTGGGACACGCAGCGCACCGTTAGTATCGAGATAGTCAACAAGACTGGCGTAGACCTCTACGGTAAGGGCGCTCCCGTCTTCAATACGACGGCGGATCAGGGCACTGCCGGCCTTGCTGACCAGCTTTTTCATCTTGGCTGCGCGCTTTTTTTCGTCAGCTCCCCAGACATAAATCAACCGGGTCTTGCCGAGCCGGGTTGCATGGATATATTCACGTTCCGTTGCGGACACGCCCTGCGTGTCTTCATTTCCATATTCATAACCAAAGAGGCCGAGGTATATGTCGCAGCGTTCTACTTCTTCCAGATAGAGCTGATCAGCGCGACGGTCTTTTGCCGGAATTTCCTCGAACAGGAATACCTCGGAAACGAAACGCCGCAACACAGCATCACCAAGCAAAAAGGCCTTCAAATCCAGACGCTGCTGCGCAAACTCTTTTTGGACGCTGCTGATGAAAATTTTATATTTCACAGTTAACCCTAATTTTTCTCACGATCTATATCACTCCGACACGACAAACCATGTGATTAAATCAAAATTGTCCGGCTTAAACTTATCATCAAGTTTCTTATCTTCAGGTGATTTCTTTTTAGGCACACCATTAGCAAAAATCCCCTGAATTTCATCAATAGCTTTTTGAGGCACCTGCCCTTCAATCCATGCTTTTATCCTGTCGCTTAACCATTGCAGGGCTTCCTTATCGCCATTTTCAACATCATCAGGGACGAGCCTGATTTTGTTTTTATGCTTTCTTAATATGCTTAATATTTCCTGATTATTATTGTAGGTAGAAAATCCTTTCGCATGAGAATACAGCAGATGATATTCATTATATTTATGCATGTCAGCGTCATCAGGCTTTTTAGGATAACCCAGTAATGCAATAATTCCCTCCGGCAATTCAGTATATTTTTTATCCGGTTCCGCCTGGAAGCCGGTAAAAATACCGTTGGGCATTTTCTCAAATAACTCTTTGTTCTTCTGGAAAATATCGAACAGTTCCTGCCTGAACTGCTCCAGAGACAAGTCATTCAGCCCCAGACTTTCATCACTGGTCTCAACATCCTCCCAGGTAAACTGCATTTGATTGAGCATTTTCTCTGTCTGTCTTGTGACTATGGGATTGTCTTTAACCATCTTTTCGATTTCCGGGGTCATTTTCTCGTCTATCTCTGCACCAACAACAGACATAGCTGCCATCCGGTTTTCTACCCTTGTCTTGAGCCTGAGGTAATCTTCATAATTTTTCCCCGGCCAGAAATTTATGCCTTTGATGGTTTGATTGGGTGAGCCGAGACGGTCTATACGTCCCATTCGCTGAATGATCCTCACAGGGTTCCAGTGTATATCGTAGTTGATCACACAGTCGCAATCCTGCAGGTTCTGGCCTTCACTTAAACAGTCTGTAGCTATCAAAATGTCTAAGGGCTCTTCTAATTTCCTCAACGTCTCAGGATCATGCTTTCTTATGATATCTTTCCAATCTCCAAAACTCTCCGGCTCCAGGATGCCTTTTTCTTCATATAAATAGTTCCAGTCTTTTTCCTTGTACAATTTGGTATATGGAGCAAAGCGCTCTAATATCCCTTCGAAATTTTTACCGCTATAGCCGTAACTGGTTGCAGACTGTGAGCCTGACACATAAGCAATTCCTGAAAATCCTTTATCAATTAACTGTTCATATAAATACTGTGCTGTATCTGTGAAGACTGTAAAGACAATGACTTTCTGGTTTTCGCGCGCTCTCCTTTTCTTCTCAATATGTTCAACAAGTCTTTCCAATTTAATATCTTTTATTTTTTTCTCTTTCAGATTCTGCTCAAATATATCCAGATTTGATTTAAGTTTCTCCAACCGGGCAATATCATCTTCAAGATGCCTCTTAAACATATCAATGTACCTGATATCTGAAAGATTGATAGGGTTCTTTTTCCCAAGAGTAAATTCCTCAAGCTGTTCTGTTTCATCATCAGCACCTGTAAATTCGGAAGAAGTTTCCTCAAGATCATCCTCGAAATTATCTTGCTCTGATATTTCATCTTCAAGACAAGTATCTTCTTTTCTATCTTTAAAATTATTAACTTTCTTCAAAGCGTTAGTGTGATGGTCATAAATATTATTTACTGTATTATTGAATGAATGCCAGCTTGATTCAAGACGCTTCATCAAGAGAATGTACATCATCTTTACCAGAAAACCCTCACGCTGGACCTCGTCTTTCAATACGCTTTCTGGTGCTATTTTCTCTATATATTTATGTGGCATATATGCAATGAGGTTAATCGATTCGATTGCGTGTAATAGTTCCTCAAAGGTCTTTAAGTTACCAATGTTTTCAGGATTAATATATTCATTCTCAGGATCTTCTTTTTTGGGGAAGGACAGGCCGCCAAATTCACCTACAATCAGTTTCCTGGTTCTGGCAACGATCAATGCATCAGTAAGCGAAAAGAATTTCTGAGGAAGCATCTGGATAAAATCGCTGATCTTTCTATTGTCCTTGTCTTGCCATGTTTTAAAATCTTTCTGAGCCGTCCGGAATATGCTCTCAAGACTGCCTATCTCCAGCGATGTCTCTTTAAAACCATTATCCTGACCCTTTACCATTAATTTAAACTGGTTTCTGACATCAATCAGTTTATTGTTTATTGGTGTTGCAGAAAGCTGCAATACTTTTACTTCTTTATTCCGGGTAAAGATATTATCAACGAGGAATTTATAGCGGGATGATTTATCATTCCGCAGATTATGACTCTCATCAATTACAACTAAAAGCTTGGGATTGCCCTGAAAAAAAGTATTTATCTTATACCCGTCCTGATACGACTCTAATCTATCATCCTGCAGATCAGTATGATAACGGATCGTGTACTTTAGCCTGTCTCTCTCAAATTTTGAGCGATGTCCTTCAAGATATTGTCTCCAGTTGGCATCCAGCTTCTTCGGACATAACAAGATAACTCTGAAACCTTTCATTTTAAAATACTTCATGACAGCCAGCGCCGTCCATGTCTTGCCTAATCCCACTGCATCAGCCAGAATTGCTCCGTTATTTTTTTGAAGCATTTTGATAAGGCTGATTACTCCTGTCTTCTGGAAGGAATAAAGAATCTTATAAATAAGAGTATCTTCTAAATGAGATATCTCTTTTTTAAATTCTGGATCAAGAGAAAGCGATAGTAAGTCATCTTTGAATAGTTCATAAAGCACCTTGTAATAAAGTTCATATGGGGTGTATTTCCTATACAGGTTCTGAATAATATTTATGATATGTTCTTTCACACTGACTTTTGACTTATCAGGTAGTTCAATTGTTGTTAATGCATCGTTACTCGACCACAGATCCTTAAACCAGGTAGTCAGTTCCCTGAAATCATTATCATTCCCCGTGCTTGCTGAATTTAACTCAATATTGCCGGACTCTCTGATTCCAAGTCCTGCATCAGTCAAGTTGGAACTCCCGACAATATGGAAATTCTTCCGCGGGTCCGGATCATGGTACATATAGGTCTTTGCATGGCAGAAGTTTCGTTGAATGGTTTTGACCTGTACTTTTTCCTGCCTCAGAAAATCAACTGCCCTTTTAGCCGACTGATTGAGATTCAATACTTGAGCAATACCTAATGAGTCACTTAGAAGATTTATGACCTTGTCCTGCTGATTATCTTCTTTAAGTAAATTGCCAAGAACCATGCGAAATCTTTCAGGACCATTCATCTCATCCTTTATTCTGGCAAGTGCGCTGACTGAAAAATAGCCGGTAACCATATCGACCTTTCCATGCTCAATGTAGTTACGCAGGAAGTCGTATACTGTCGAGTGCTCGTTATCTACTTTTTTTGTTTTGTTATCAAGCAGCATGTTGTTTTGGAATGTGCATTTCCCCTTAAAAAATCAATCGGTTAATCTTAACCCAAACAGCCTTAAAGTTCAAGAAAATAAGGCGTAAAATAGTGAATAGAAAATAGCGCCTTAACATAATATTTGAGTTGGAATTTTGTGTAAGTATAAATGTTATACTATGATTCGAATGAATACTATCAGTTTCGGGCATGTCATTGCGCAATATAAGTAAACTCATTAAAAGCATCAAGCCGGGGCAGCTCCCCTATGCATCATTATCGGCGGATAAATTCCACGACGAATGCGGGGTGTTCGGGGTGTTCGGCCATCCTGAGGCCTCAAATCTTACCTATCTGGGACTTCATGCCCTTCAGCACCGGGGTCAGGAGGGCGCCGGCATATGCTCTTCAGACGGCAAGCAGGTCTATGTGGAGAAATCCATGGGGCTTGTCGCTGATATTTTTTCTGAAAAAAGACTGAAAAGACTGCCAGGGAATATTGCTATCGGGCATAACCGCTATTCAACCGCTGGGACGAGTTCCCTGAAAAATGTTCAGCCTTTAATGGTTAATTTCTCATTGGGCTCTCTTGCGATTGCCCATAACGGAAACCTTGTCAATGCCTTTGAACTGAAAAATGAGCTTGAGTCACAGGGCGCCATTTTCCAGTCTACTGCGGACAGCGAAGTGATCGTCCATCTGATCGCAAACTCCAGGGCCGGGGGATTGCACGAACGTATCATTGATACGATGAAGAGTCTTTCCGGCGCATACAGTTTGTTGCTGATGAGCGAGGATGAACTTATTGCCGTCAGAGACCCCTTCGGATTCAGGCCCCTGAGTATCGGGAAATATGACGGCGCCTATATCGTTGCGTCTGAGACCTGCGCCTTTGACCTCATCGGCGCAAAATATGTCCGGGACGTTGAGCCAGGGGAGATGGTGATTATAAATAAAGACGGCCTGCATCATATCAGGACGCTTCCTTCCCATAGACATGCGTTCTGCGTCTTTGAATTTATATACTTTGCAAGGCCGGACAGCAATATATTCGGGAACCGTAATGTCAATACAAAAAGAAAAGAGTTCGGCCGGCAACTGGCAAGAGAATATCCGGTCGACGCGGACCTGGTTATCGCCGTGCCTGATTCAGGGGTGCCGGCAGCGCTCGGGTTTGCGGAAGAGAGCGGCATTCCTTTTGACCAGGGCCTGATAAGAAACCATTATGTGGGCCGTACCTTTATTGAACCGAGGCAGTCTATCAGGCATTTCGGCGTGAAGATCAAATTGAATCCCATTCGTCAGATCCTTGAAGGCAAACGGGTAGTGGTAGTGGATGACTCTATTGTAAGAGGGACCACAAGCAAGAAAATCGTCAAGATGATCAGGGAAGGCGGGGGCGCAAAGGAAGTCCACATGAGGATCAGTTCACCTCCGACCATCGGACCCTGTTTTTACGGGATCGACACTCCCACAAGAAAAGAGCTGATAGCTTCAACCCACACTGTTGATGAAATAAGAAAATATATAACAGCCGATAGCCTTTGTTACTTAAGCTTGGACGGATTATTAAAGGTGGTGCCGACCCCGGAGAAATACTGCACTGCATGCTTTAATGACAATTATCCGGTCCTTACACGGCAGGACAATACTGTGCAGATAGATCTTTTTTAGGACAGGGCTAAAGTCCATAAAAAACTTTCCGAAAATATAAGCCGGAGGACCAGCAATAATAAAAACCGGTTTAAAGGTTTAAACTGATTTATAAAAAAGTATTAGAAAATGTCAAAAGGGTTTTCTAAGTTTATTCAATTAGGGATCGTTGGCATCTGGCTCTGCCTCATATCTGTTTTTGTCTATCGTCATTACATCTCAGGCGCTGAATTATCCGGACTCCGGGCCGTATCAGGGGACCAGTTCAGGACCAGTGAAGAATGGTTAGGCGTCTATTTTCAGGACCGGAAAATCGGGCATATCAGGACTTCATCTGAAAAAATAGGGGATGAGTACAGGTTCACCCAGTCAGGGGAAACCGCAGTCGACAGGGAAGGCAAGACCATTAAAAGCAGCTCCAGCTTTAAATGCCTGACAGACCTTTCATACAGGATAAAGTCCTTTGAATTTGAAAGCAGGTCCGGAGATGCCTACTTTAAGTCCCATGGAGAACTTGACAGGGACAATGTGCTGCAGGTATTTATGGAGACGGAGAAACAGAGAAAGACTGAAACCATAGATATTCAGGGACAGCCTTACCTGCCCGCGACAGTCAAACAGGCGCTTTTTGCACAGGGACTGGAAAAGGGCAAGCGCTTTAATATCCCTATCCTCAACATCTTTTCATTAGCTGTGGCGGATACGGTTGTTGAAGTCCAGGATTTGGTCCCTGTAAAAACCGGGATCAATATTAATACCGCGTACCTGTTAAAGATCGGCGATAACTTCTCATGGGTCAGCAACGGCGGCATTACACTGAAGGAAAAAGATGCTTCCGGAGTCATGTATCTGGCGGAAAAGGAGGCCCAGGCAAAATCAAAAGATACCCGGCCTTTTTTTGATTACCTTTCCATGCCAGTTCTAAAAACAAATAAATTATTATCGAACACTGAAGAACTTCCTGATCTGAAAGTCAGGCTTACCGGTCTTGATGTTTCCAGGTATCCTTTATTAAACGAGGGACGTCAGGTCTTAACAGGGGACATCCTGACGATACGTAAAGAAAATGAAGCGGTATTAAAGGAAAATGCCTATGATTTGCCTTATCCTGGCAAGGAAATGGGGCCGTTCTTAAGTCATACGCCGTTAGTTCAAAGCGATCATCATACGATCATATACAATGCGAAGAAATTCGTTGCTATTGAGAAAAACGCATTCCGCCTGGCGCGGTTCCTGACCTCAAATTTATATTTAACTATCACAAAAACGCCCTCTTTCCACATTATCCCTGCCATGGATATTTTCAACTTACGGGCAGGGGAGAGCAATGAACATACAGTGCTGTTCACCTCTTTTGCGAGGGCTGCTGGTATGCCTGCAAGGATGGTCGGGGGCCTTGTGTACCTCAATGGATATTTTTATTATCATACATGGCCCGAGGTCTGGCTTGGCCGGTGGGTGCCCGCAGACCCGTCTATGGGTCAGTTCCCTGCGGATGTAACACACATCCGCCTTATGGAAGGAGATATAGATAAGCTGGCTTCTCTGGGAGAAGTCATCAGGGACATGAAAATTGATATAATGGAGGCGCTATGATAATACTTGACCAGGTTGTTAAGAGGTACGGAGATCATATGGCCGTCAACAATGTCAGCCTCAGGGCGCAGGCCGGTGAGATCTTCGGCTTTCTTGGCCCAAACGGTGCGGGCAAGACCAGCACCATAAAAATGATGATGGGCCTTATGAGACCAACCTCCGGTTCCATTACAATAGGCGGTCATGATATACAGAAGGACCCGGTGTCCGCAAAAAAAATCCTGGGATATATCCCGGACAGGCCGATCCTTTATGAGAAGCTTACGGCCTGGGAGTATATGAAGTTTATCGCGGGACTTTATAACGTTGATATAAAGGACATGGAGGAAAGGGGCCGGAAATTCCTGGAGATATTCGCCCTCGGAGACAGGCTAAATGAGCTTGTTGAAAATTTTTCCCATGGAATGAAGCAGAGACTAAACCTGTCAGCAGTATTCATGCGTGATCCCAAGGTCCTGATTCTGGATGAACCCCTTATCGGGCTTGACCCCAGGGGCGCCAGACTTTTCAAGGAGATACTGCATACCTCACGAAATAACGGCATGTGCATATTCATGTCGACCCACATCCTTGAGATAGCCGAGCAGATGTGCGATAGAATGGCCATTATTCACAAGGGCAGCATTATATCGACCGGCACTGCAGGCGAAATAAGGGCACAGGCGCACGCTTCCGAGAGTAATCTTGAACAGGTATTTCTCCATTTAACCGGCGGAGAAGATGTAGTGAATATTGTAAAAGAACTGCAGAAAATGTAGGGGCGTATTGCAATACGCCCCTACAGAGACTGAAAAGGATCGAAGCTATTAATAGCCATGAACGAGCTTATTACTATATTTTCGCCGCAGTGGTGGACGTTTAAAAACCGGCTCCTGCGTTCCGGACGCACGGCTTATATAAAAGCATTGTTTGTGCTTTTCCTCGGGGGAGGTTTCTGGGTTACGGCCCTGCATTATCTCACAATTGTCTTATCGCGTCTTCAGGGGATAGGGGGGGGCGTCGGGATTGTTATAGCTTTAAAAGGGCTATCGCTCCTTCTTATGCTCGTTTTTTTTCTTCTGATATTCAGCAGTCTTCTGTCAGGGATTAATAACTTCTATCTTTCAAGCGACCTGCCCGTTATCCTGTCGTCTCCTGTGTCATGGGAGAATATTTACCTTTCAAAGTGGCTGGAGACCGCTGTTAAATCCTCATGGATGATTTTATTTGCGATGTTCCCTGTATTTGTCGCACTGGGTCTGGTCTTAAAATCCCCTGTGAGTTATTACATTTTTCTGCTTCCGGTGCTGAGTGTATTTGCCCTGATTCCTGTGGGCATAGGGGTCATGATAAGCATTATTCTCATGGCGCTGGTGCCGGCAAAGAGGGCCAGGAATATATTTGTTTTTCTCGGCCTGCTGATAACGGCCCTGCTTTTTTTGCTTTTCAGGTTCTTAAAGCCCGAGCGCTTCGCTAATCCTGAATGGTTTGCAAACCTTACCATCTTCCTTTCTGAAATGAAACTGCCAGTGTCCGTGTTCCTTCCCAGCATGTGGACCACTGAGTCCCTGATGCCTTTTTTCAGGGAAGGCGGAGGAACATCTATCTTTTATCTGTCGCTGCTCTTGTTTACTGCAGGCGCTTTTATAATATTCGGCAACTGGCTGTTCAGGGCCTTTTTCTACTCCGGCATGATAAAGGCGCAGCAATCGCGAAGCTCCCTGGCAGGGACAGGGGCCATAGGCGCTGGATTGTCCGTCTGGCTCTTTTTTGTGAAAGGTTACAGAAGGGCGCTTTTTGAGAAAGACATTGTGACTTTCTTTCGTAATGTAAGGCAATCGTCGCAGCTGCTTTTGCTCTTTGCCATTATTATTATCTATCTCTTCAGCATCAAGTCCCTGCCGCTTGAATGGGGGACATATCTGAGTCTGCAGCTTAAATATGTGATCTCCTTTCTCAACATAGGACTTGTCGCATTTGTCATTACAGCAGTGGCCGCGAGGATCGTCCTGCCCTCAATAGAAAATGAAGGCAGGGCCTTCTGGATAATCAGGGTCTCGCCCGTCAGCATGCGTGGGTTTCTCTGGAGCAAGTTCCTGATGGCCTTTTTCCCCCTTCTCCTGCTGGCGCTGCTGCTGATTGTTATTTCCAATATATTACTTGGGGTCAAGATATGGTTTATATTGTTAGGCGCCGGAACATGCCTTGTGCTTGTCGCTTCAATAACAGCACTCGCTATAGGGACCGGGGCGTATAATGCAAGGTTTTCTCCTGCAGAGACCGACCGGGAGCAGACAGGTTTTCAGGGAACGGCCTTTATGCTCCTGTCATTTGCGCTTATAATAATGACCATCATGCTTGAGATCATTCCCACGTTAAGCATGTTTATTAAAGAGGTGAGTGAATCGGTGCTGACATTCAGGGGGTGGACAATCATCGGCATGTTGTTCTTTGCGGTGTTGATTCTAAATAGTTTCGTGATATGGGCGGCAATGAGGATTGGCGAGAAAAAACTGACGGCCATGGAATGACATCAGCGACCAATTTTTGTATTTAAACTGATACCATTAAATAACTATTTCATCAAATTGTTCAATATGTTCTCTGCGAATCATCCCATCTTTGCTTTACACAAACTATAGATTGTGATAATATTTAGTCTAGTTAAGATAAGATTTTATCTTAACACTGAAGATCTATTTAAAATAATGCATACATTAATAAATAATCAGCACTATTTTAATTACTGATTATTTCCCAACGCCTGCATTATGTTAAATAAGTGTTCGGGGTAACCATCTAAATTCATTGGGGTAAAATTAGCTATGAAAATTGCCATCGGCCTGGATATAGGCGGCACAAATACAAAGACAATCATTGCCTCTGAAAACGGGGAGATATTGTTAAGCAGCAAAAACCCGACACCTGCCGTGATGGAAAAAAACAAGGACAAGATTCAAAATCAGTTAGTTAATAATTTGAAAGACTTTCTTAATGAGCCGTCCGCAAAAAAAGTAATTTCAGAAGCTTCAGAAATTTCAGGCATAGGTATCGGCGTTGCCGGGCTCATAGACAGGAAGCTCGGCAGAATAATACAGTCCCCCAATATGCCCGCAATAAACGGTATAGCGCTGAAGGAACTCTTTGAAAAGGAATTTTCACTGCCGGTCACAGTCGAGAACGACGCCAATGCATACGCATATGGAGAAAAATGGGTCGGAGCGGGAAAAGGCCTGGACAACTTTATTGTCCTTACATTAGGGACAGGGCTGGGTGGCGGACTTATTTACAAGGGCCGCTTATATGAAGGCCCGATGGAAGTGGGCCACATGACTATTGTGCCCAGCGGCCGTTATTGTACCTGCGGAAGCTCCGGGTGTCTTGAATCTTACGCCTCGGGACGGGCCATTGTGGACAGGGCCATATCTTCTCTGGAAAAAGGCACTGAAAGCCTGCTCTCAAAATGCTGTGACGGCAATATTTATAAAATAACCCCGGAAATTGTATTTGAGAAAGCGCTCGACGGAGACAGCCTCAGCAGGGAGATCTTCAGAGAAGTCGGTCAGTTTCTCGGCATCGGCATCGCCAACCTCATAAATCTTCTGGGTATAGATGCTGTAATCATCGGCGGCGGCCTTATAGGCGGATGGGACATGTTTATTGAAGAATTATCAAAGGAAGCACAAAAAAGGGCCTTCAAACTTCTTTCAACAGATGTAAAGATCCTCAAGAGCACACTATCAAAGAACGGGGGTTCAATAGGAGCTGCCGGGCTTCTCTTTAGTAGTTTAGCTGGAGTTTCCGACCAAAAGGCCTCATAACATCATGCCCGGAAGTAACATCAGAAACTTTTCCATAATCGCCCACATTGACCACGGCAAATCCACGCTTGCAGACCGCATTCTTGAATTGACCGGAGCGCTGACGCAAAGGGAGATGACCACTAATCAGGTGCTGGATTCCATGGACCTTGAGCAGGAGCGCGGCATTACCATAAAGGCCCACGCGGTCAGGCTTAATTACACGGCATTGGACGGACAGGACTATATCCTTAACCTCATTGACACGCCGGGGCACGTTGATTTTTCCTATGAAGTGTCAAGAAGCCTGGCATCATGTGAAGGGGCCATTCTTATAGTTGATGCATCTCAGGGAGTTGAGGCGCAGACCCTGGCCAATACCTATCTGGCGCTTGATCATAATCTTGAGTTAATCCCGGTCATAAACAAGATCGATCTTCCGGGCGCTGAACCCGACAGGGTAAAGGCGGACATAGAAGAGACTATCGGCATTGACTGCAGCGATGTGCTGCTTACTTCCGCCAAAGAGGGTACAGGGATCAGGGATGTCCTGGAGGCGATTGTAAAAAAAGTCCCGCCCCCGGTAGGCAGCAGCGATCTTCCCCTGAAGGCCCTGATCTTTGACTCATGGTTTGATAACTATCAGGGGGTCATAGTGCTTGTCCGGCTTTTTGACGGAGAGGTCCGCAAGGGCACTAAGATCCTTTTCATGGCAACCAATACAACTTATGAAGTACAGGAGGTCGGCATATTTACTCCGGCCAAGAAACCGGTTGACGTGCTTAAAGCCGGCGAAGTCGGTTATATAACCGGAGCCATACGAAATGTATCAGATTCAAAGGTCGGGGACACAATCACTAACGCAGAAAATCCGGCCTCCGAGCCGTGTCCCGGTTACAAGGACATAAAGCCCATGGTATTTTCGGGCCTGTATCCCGTAGAAACCAATCAGTACGCAGACCTGAAAGATGCGCTGGGGAAACTCAGTCTCAATGACTCGTCTTTCAAGTTTGAACCTGAGTCATCAACTGCCTTGGGATTCGGCTTCCGCTGCGGTTTTCTCGGCCTGCTGCACATGGAGATAATCAAGGAACGTCTTGAGAGGGAGTTCCAGCTGAACCTTGTGAATACCGCGCCTACCGTTGTTTACAGGATCATCCTGACTGACGGGAGCGAATTATTTATAGACAGCCCTGCAAAACTGCCGGACAAATATGACAGGATTGAAGAGCCTTTTGTAACTACCTCTGTTTTTGTGCCCTCAAAATATATCGGCCCGATCCTTGACCTCTGCCAGGAAAGACGGGGCGTCCAAAAAGACTTTAATTATATAGGCAAAGACAGGATTATAGTGACATATGAGCTGCCATTAAATGAGATTTTGTGGGACTTTTATGATAAACTAAAATCCTCGTCAAGCGGCTATGCCTCTATGGATTACGAGTTTATCGGATACAGGGAGTCAAAACTCATCAAGCTTGATATCCTGCTCAATGGAGAGCCGGTTGACGCCCTTTCATTGATTGTTCACAAAGACAATGCTTATTATAAGGGCAAGCAGGTTGCTGAAAAATTGAGGGAAGTTATCCCGAGACAACAATTTGAAGTTATAATTCAGGCCTCCATCGGGAGTAAAATCATTGCAAGGGAAACTATTAAAGCAATCAGGAAAAATGTCCTTGCAAAATGTTACGGTGGAGACATAACCAGGAAAAGGAAGCTCCTTGAAAAGCAGAAGGAGGGGAAGCGCCGTATGAAGATGGTCGGCAGAGTTGAAATCCCGCAGGAGGCTTTTCTGGCAGTCCTGAAGGTAAAATGAAGGAGAGCAAGATTGGCCGTTAAAAGAAAATCCAAGTTAAGGGAATATATTGAGGCTATTGTCATTGCCGTGTTTCTGGCGCTCCTGATAAGGGCCTTTGTGGTGCAGGCCTTTAAAATCCCTTCAGGCTCAATGATACCTACATTGCTGGTAGGCGACCACATCCTTGTAAACAAATTCACTTATGGAATACAAGTGCCCTTTACAGACAGCAGAGTGCTGATCTTCAACCAGCCCAAAAGAGGGGATGTTGTCGTGTTCTCTTTTCCCAGGAACAAGGAGCAGGAAGAATGTACAAGCATTTCCAAAAATATTTCAACCAGGGTAAGCAATGCGTGGAGCAGCGGCAACCCTTTCTATCTGTTCAAGGACGATTGCAAGGATTTTATTAAAAGGGTCATAGCTGTAGGGGGAGACAAGATAGAGGTAAGGGATAAAAGAGTATACGTAAACGGCATCCCCCTCGATGAGCCTTACACCATACATAATGATCTTACAGTTGAGGGCCCCCCTCGTGACAATTTCGGTCCCTTTACAGTCCCCCGCGGAAACTTCTTCGCAATGGGAGACAACCGGGACCAGAGCTATGACAGCCGCTTCTGGGGCGTTGTAAGCCTGGATGAAGTCAAGGGAAAGGCATTTATTATGTACTGGTCCTGGGACAACGAGGGGAAGCTTTTAAACCAGGTCAGGTGGAACAGGTTAGGGAAACTGATTCATTAATCAATAATGCAGACATTGAAAAATAAATTATTTAACTCGATGAATTAATAATCAATTATGCATATGTCTTTGAATGAAAATATCTATAATAACCTTGATTGAGAATGCGTTTAAGGAATCGAAAAATAAATTATTTTCCAACATCCGCATTATGTTAAATACTTTTTTGGGTTAATATGTTTACTGGTCTCGTTGAAACATTCGGCGCAGTAACTGATGTCAGAAATACAGGTAACGGCTGCAGTCTGTCTGTAAAGCCTTTGTCTGAATTTGAGGTGCGCCTGGGCGACAGCGTTTCTGTAAACGGCGTATGTTTAACGGTCACAAAGCACAACGGGGACATTTCCTTTGACGTGTCGCCTGAGACTTTACGAAGCACCAATCTCGGGAAATTAAAAATCAGCGATAAAATAAATCTGGAACGGGCATTAAGGTTAAACGACCGTCTCGGCGGGCATCTCGTCACAGGGCATGTAGACGGCATCGGCACTATAAGAAACAGGCAGCAGGCCGGGGAATATACATTTTATACATTTGAGGCGCCTGCGGAAATACTAAAGTACATCGTCAAAAAGGGTTCCGTTGCAATCGACGGCATAAGTCTTACCGTTGTTGATCTGGACCACGGGTCATTCAGAGTTGCCATTATCCCGCATACCGCAGCTGCTACAAACCTCGGGGGCAAAGGCATCGGCGACAGGGTCAATCTCGAAGCGGACATAATAGGGAAATATGTTGAGAAATTTCTGGGCAAAAAGGACCCTGATTCTAATCTCATGGGACTGCTCAAAGAGAAAGGTTTTATAGATGAGTAAAAAACAGACGAAGTCACCAAAGACCGCTGCAAAATTTAAATTCAACACAATAAAAGAGGCCATCGACGATATAAAAGAAGGCAGGATGGTCATCCTCATTGATGACGAGGACAGGGAGAACGAGGGGGACCTCACGATAGCGGCTGAGAAAATTACCCCTGAGGCAATCAACTTTATGGCCAAATACGGCAGAGGGCTGATATGTCTTTCATTGACCCCGGAGAGGGTAGAGCATCTTAAGCTTCCCATGATGGCTGACTTGAATACATCACGTTTCGGCACTGCCTTTACCATATCAATAGAGGCAAAGCGCGGCGTCACAACAGGGATCTCTGCTGCTGACAGGGCAAAGACCATAAAAACCGCTATTCACCCGAAATCAAAACCTGATGACATCGCCCGGCCCGGGCATATATTTCCGCTGCGGGCTCAGCCCGGCGGAGTGCTCCAGCGCGCTGGACAGACTGAGGGCTCAGTGGACCTGTCAAGGCTGGCCGGCCTTAATCCCGCCGGTGTCATATGCGAGATAATGAATGACGACGGGACCATGGCGCGGGTGCCGCAGCTTGCAACGTTTGCCCGCAAACACGGGTTGAAAATGGTCACGATCAAAGACCTGATTCAATACAGGATGCAGAACGAATGCCTTGTAAGCAGGCTGGCGACAACAACCATACCCACTGCCTCCGGCGGTGAATTTACTGCAATGGTCTTTGGAAATTTAGTCGATGATTCCTTGAATATCGCGCTGGTTAAAGGGGACATCTCAGCTGATGAAGATATCCTTGTCAGGGTCCATTCCGAATGTCTGACAGGAGATGTCTTTGGATCAAGAAGGTGTGATTGCGGCTCGCAGCTCCATAAGGCAATGACCATGATCAAGAATGAGGGCAAGGGTGTAATCCTTTACATGAGGCAGGAAGGAAGGGGTATAGGGCTTGTCAATAAATTAAAGGCCTACGCGCTCCAGGACGAGGGACTGGACACTGTGGAGGCCAATGTTAAACTCGGGTTTAAGGCTGACTTAAGGGATTACGGGATAGGCGCTCAGATACTTGTGGAACTCGGCGTGCGAAAGATGCGCCTGATGACCAATAATCCAAAAAAACTTATAGGCCTGGAGGGGTACGGCTTAAAGATCGTTGAGAGAGTGCCTATCGAAATCAAGCCCCATGAAAAAAACATTAAATATCTTTCCGTAAAAAAGAAAAAACTCGGTCACATGCTTGAGGAAGTGTAAAAATTTCTGTAGGGGCGGGGTGACCCCGCCCTTACAATTTCAGGAGGGAAAATGAAAAAATTTGAGGGAGAGCTTCAGGCAAAAGGTCTTAAATTCGCTATCATTATAAGCCGTTTTAACGATTTTATCACCGGCAAACTTCTGGACGGCGCGGTTGACGCGCTTATAAGGCATGGCGCGGCAGACCAGGATATAGATGTAATAAAGGTCCCCGGCTCATTTGAGATCCCGCTTGCTGCCAAGATAGTGGCAGGGAAAAAATCACACGATGCCGTTATATGTCTGGGGACCGTTATCCGTGGGGCCACGCCCCATTTTGATTACGTCGCCGCTGAAGCAGCAAAAGGGATCGCCGCCGCCTCTATGGACACAGGCGTCCCGATCGCATTCGGCGTATTGACCACAGACACAATCGAGCAGGCCGTTGAGAGAGCAGGGACCAAAAGCGGCAACAAGGGATGGGACGCAGCAATGGTGGCCATTGAAATGGCGCAGCTGTTAAAAAAATTATGAAATTAAATATACGGACCTGCAGGGGCGATTTACCCTAAAGGGCACAGGCATGAATCGCACCTGCTTTATTATATGACTAAACGACGCCGATCAAGGGAATACGCCCTGCAGATACTGTTTCAACTTGACATGACCGGCAAGGCATTTACCGAAGAGGTCTGGAATGAATTCTGGGAAGGCATTGCTGAAGAAGCTGATGTAAAGGAATTTACCCGCGATATTGCGGCAAGCACCCTGAAACATATAAAAGAGATCGACGAAATCATAAAAAAAGCTGCTGAGAACTGGTCAATCGAACGAATGGCGATTATTGACAGAAACATCCTTCGCGCGTCTACATACGAACTTTGTTACAGGACTGATATCCCCAGTTCCGTTGCAATCAATGAGGCCCTGGAGATTGCCAAAAAATATTCCACTGAAGAGTCCGCGCCATTCATTAACGGCATACTGGACAAGATCGCGCATATGGGGGACAGGAAGACAGTAACAAAGACGGGCAAATCAGAAAAGCGAACCAAAGCTAAGCCTTGAATAAAAAAACTCCCGCAGCGAATTAATCCGCTACGGGAGTTATATAGTTACTTCCGGACTTCCCTTATCCACCGCCGTATCCAGCGGCAGGCATTTCTCTATCGGTAGTGGGAACAGACGCAGTAGTTTCACTCTTGAGACCAAACTTGCTCCAGTCAACCGGACAGGACTTTGCGAATATTTCCAGTTTCCAGTCTATTGACTGAATGAGTTCATCAAGGTGTCTTACATGAGGATCGAGCACAGTTCTGTTTTTCCCTTCCATCCCTTCGATCTGGCCCCTTAATCCCATGAGCCTGTTCTTCATATCGGAGAGTTCGCCATACAGGGAGTCACAATACCCTTTTATGTCGACATGTTTGACTGCCATGATCGGACCTCCTTTCTCAGGCCTTATGGCCTGCTGGCGGGCGGCTTCTATTTACCGCCCTGCTACCTCTCTTGATTTCATCGTAGCGCGATTTCAAGAAGGTGTCAATAGGCAAAATATTGCATAGTTCCGGATAGTTACGCATCAGGGGAAAAACCTCTGATAATTTCTTGAATATGTACGGCATGTTATGCGGATCTTATGATATATTAGTAACTCGCATGAAAAGTAATAAACAAAAACTAAAGATAAAGAATCAAAAACATAAAACTGGAGGTCCGATTTGATACCACGTTATTCAAGGCCTGAGATGGCAAAGATATGGGAGCCGGAAAACAAATTCCGCAAATGGCTCGATGTTGAGATCGCGGCATGCGAGGCATGGGCCCAATTGGGTGAAATACCGAAAAAGAGTCTCGATACAATCAGGAAAAGGGCCAAATTCAATATCAATCGTATAGATGAAATAGAGCAGACAGTCAAACACGATGTCATTGCATTCCTGACTTCTGTTGCCGAGAATGTGGGCCCTGATTCACGTTATATCCATAAGGGCCTGACATCTTCAGACATAGGTGATACTGCCCTGGCCCTTTTGATGAAGGAAGCGGCAGACATAATAATAAGTAACATTCAGGAGCTGATGAAGGTCTTAAAATCCAATGCCTTTAAATATAAAGACACGCTGCAGATGGGCAGGAGCCACGGCATTCATGCGGAACCCACTACATTCGGACTGACCTTCGCGCTCTGGTATGAGGAGATGAAGCGAAACCTTGTGAGGATGAAGACAGCCCGTGAGACAATCAGCTACGGACAGCTCTCAGGCCCGGTCGGGACTTTTTCAAGTCTCCCCACGTCCATAGAAAAATATGTGTGTAAAAAGCTCGGTCTTAAGCCCGATCCCGTAGTTACACAAGTCATTCAAAGGGACAGGCATGCCGAATACATGAACACCCTTGCGCTCATTGCCGGGGCGATTGAAAAGATGTCAGTTGAGGTCCGGCACCTTCAGAGGACCGAAGTGCTCGAAGCAGAGGAGCCGTTTGAAAAAGGACAGAAGGGTTCCTCCGCAATGCCGCATAAACGTAATCCCGTCGGCAGCGAAAACCTCAGCGGGCTTTCCAGGGTAGTGCGCTCCAATGCAATGGCTGCCATGGAGAATATTCCCTTATGGCATGAACGCGACATCAGTCATTCATCTGTTGAGAGGATCATCATTCCCGACAGCACGGTCCTGATCAATTACATGCTCGTGAGGATGACGGGAATTCTCAGGGGCCTTCAGGTCTACCCCGAGAGGATGAAGGAAAACATCGGCAGGAGCTACGGCCTTTACTGTTCCCAGCGGGTCCTTCTAAAACTGACGGAAAACAGGATGAGCAGGGAGGATGCTTACAGCCTCGTCCAGAAGACCGCGATGGAGAGCTGGAAAGAGAGAAAGCCTTTCAGGGACCTTCTTAAAAAAGAACCATCGATAACCAAATACCTGTCTGCCAAAGATATAGATGACCTCTTTGATTTCAAGTTCTATACAAAGCATGTGGATTATATTTACAAGCGGGTGTTTGGCAACGGAACACGGTCTGCCGGTCGTTAGGGTAAATTATTGATTGTGGTTTGAATTTATATTTGAATTGTACGGATGGTAGGGGCGAGGTTTTCTCGCCCTTGTTCTTTCGCCCAGATCTCGCCTTGCCCCGCTCAAAAAGGGCGGGAAGACCCCGCCCCTACTTCTTTCTCGGGGTCTTGTATATGAACAGATCTTCGCTGGTTATCTCGTGAAAATGGTCAGATTCCTCAATTAATATCCTGGCAGTTGTCTGTCTTACAGCAGCAATTTCAACCCTGACCCCCTGCCCTTTCAGATGAATGACCAGTTCCACATAATCCGAGTCGCCTGACATGATGACAATGGTATCAACCTTTGATGCAAGCTGTGTTGCCTTGATTGACAGCGGGATATCCGCAGACTTGTGACACGGGATAACAGACCCGTAATAGTTTTCGTGCAGCCTTTCAGCGAATTTTGATGAGATGGACTTGCCTTCCCGGAAATAAAGCAGCCTGTTCAATCCCCGGTCCTTAAGCAGTTTAGGTATCAGCTTATCAAAATTGATCATTGCATTTTTTGAGTTAGAGAGTTCATGGATGCTCCGCTCGATATTGTTGCCGTCGCAGAGGATCGCTACTGATTGATTAATGAAAATGTTTTCCTTTTCCATATTACCTCGAATTTAATTTTTCATATTCTTTAATTTTACCGGATTGCAGATAGTAATCCAGTTCTTTGTTGGCTATGCGCCGTGCTTCTTTTTTAAGGTCCTGAGTATTGTCACGGATACAACTCTGGATCATCAGGAATTTCTCTGCCTGGATGTCAAGGAAATCCTTGTCCACAACCGGCGTACCCGCGTATTTTTTCCTCGCCTGGCCTTCCTTTAATAAGTCCGTAAACGACCTGCCCGTTTGAGCGGCAATCTTCTTTGCCTCATTTACCGCGCTGTACCAGTCTGCGTGCATGATCTTATAGTAGTCACGCATGGCCTGTTTATTAAAATGGACGAAATACGATTTGTCTTTGCGCTTCATGTTGAAAGTCACCCTGACCGAGTCCGTGTCGATCGTGTCCACGAAGAGGAGTTTTTTTCCGTCCCTCGCGATCTCCCATTTGAGGTCCCAAAGGGTCAGCCCCATGCCGTCAAATATCTGCTGAAGCATATAAGCGCCGAGGATTGCCATTATCAGTGATTTAGAAAACGTATCACCATCCACGCCGGAGATCATAGATGCCTCCTGGAGGCTGATGTTCCTGTCCTCAGGTTCATACTTGGTGGTTAAATCGACAATGGGTGGATCGAACCTGCTCCATGGGCTAAGCGAATTAACGCCCAGTTCTTTCAGGTATGCCTTTTTGTCTGCATCGCTCAGGCGGTCATATTTTCTCAGTATGGACGAGCCGGTGGTCACGCCGAGCCTTACGATGTATTCAAGCGGAATCACGTTGCGGTCTATATGGTGGTATTTTTCATAATCATAAAAATGCCGGCCCATTACGTTTTTAAGGACCGGTTTTTCAACAGTAAACTTTTTTATCAAGGTAAGGTTGCTGAGATCACCGGGAAATCCTGTGGCATAGACCTTACCTGTTTTACGTTCAACCATTCCCGCATGATGGGTCGGGGCGCCGCTCTTTATAAATCCGGCCAGCACTTTATTGAAAAGTCCGGCCTTGTCCTTCTGAAGGACCTTCCCTTTCCCCGAGAGTTTCTCCTCAAGCCGCTTCCATGACCTAGGGTTCTGCAGCTCCTGAAACACGAGGTGCCTGAAGGCCGCCCTGCCGGTATCGCTTCCTTCTATATTAAAAATTGTACCGACGTCAAAAACCGATCCCCCGGAGGAGGTCTCGCTTATAATAAGGTCCGGGCACCCGGGCACGTTATAAAGCTTTTGTACTGAGCCTATGTATAACGGCCTGCCGGGCTTAAGACCAATTTTCTTTGGAAATGCAGTCATCGTTGTCTCCGGTAATTCGTATGTAAAAAAAACAAGTTAGGGTATTAAACTAACTGTTTAAAGGCCAAATAGTCAATGACTTTTTGAGCGGGTTTTTCGGGTGACTGACCCGGCATTCGCGGTACGTTTTAAGCAGGCAGGTGAGGCATGGGTAGATTAATATTAAGCGTTGGTTGGTCCCCTAACTAACCCTTAACATCCTTAAATGAATCCAGCAGAGCGCTATTGCTCGGATATTTCTGAAGCATCGCTATCAGCTTTTCCATAGCAGCAACACTATTATTCATCGATGCCATGCCCCGTCGTAATAATTCAAGGCGTCTGTACTCTTGCGGCTCAAACAAAAGCTCAGCACGCCGGGTACCGCTCTTTATCACATCGATTGCCGGGAACACCCTCTTTTGTGCCAGCTCTTTTGAGAGCACCAGTTCCATATTACCAGTACCTTTAAACTCTTCAAATATAACATTATCCATTGCGCTGCCTGTATCGACCAGGATCGTAGCAAGGATCGTTATAGATCCCAGACCCTCTACATTACGGGCAATACCAAAAATACGGCGTGGCACTTCAAGCGCGCCGGCGCCCACTCCTCCGGACATCGTACGCCCGCTGCCCCTGTGCTGTGCGTTATGTACCCGCGCCAGACGCGTAAGTGAATCAAGCAATATCATCACATTATGCCCTGCAGCCGCTTCCTTAAAAGCCTCTGCGACAACCTTGTCAACAATCTTGATATGACTTTCCTGACTATGGTCCATAGATGAGGAATATACTTTGGCCTTCACACTGCGCGTAAAATCCGTCACCTCTTCAGGACGCTCATCCACAAGTAAGCAATACACCTTCATGTCGGGATACCCGTTTGTTACCGCGTTAGATATATTCTTTAAGAATGTTGTCTTACCCAACCCGGGCGATGATACCACAAGACCACGCTGTCCCATCCCTATTGGACAAATAAGATCAAGCGCACGGACGGACAAATCATCACTGCCCTTCTCAAGGATAATACGCGTATGCGGGTTTACTGCCGTACCGGCAAGAAACTTTATCTCATCTGATGAAGCAACCCTGCGCGCCGGCACATTCGAACGCTGCTGCGGCCGTGATTTCCCACGCCGGGGATTTGAACTAAACGATCTCATGTATACTCCTTACTGTTTTGATTTTTATAGTGGTTCCTTATCCCGGAAATCTTACAATGTTATTTCTATTCAACTCCCGGATCTTTAAATACCTAAATATCTATAGGATGTTCCTTGCCCCTACGTAAGTTTATCAGATATTTCTTTTTTAAGCATCTATGCTTTGTTTTTTGTAAATAAATTGGGAAAGCCTGAAAGCGGGGAAGATCGCAAGTTCGATAGTTTCGTTCCTGCGCTTTCGCTCTTTTCTACAGCACTTAAGGCCATCTTGTCATTTTTCATCGAGGGACGTGTCCCTAGTATCCAAATAATTTATGAAGTTGAAAGATAAAACAACCTTGAAAGTTCTATCGCTATTCACAGGATGTGGTGGCATGAATGGGGTAATAAGCTGGCAGTTATTACCTCGTTGAAGTTGGGTATTACCTAATTGAAATGATATGGCTGTCTCCGGAGGAACTGCATAAGCTTGATTGGGCGGAGGGGCCGGTTATTAAGGAGCAGTTTGTCAGGGATATCGCGTGAGGTGCAGACGAAAAAGAGGGCTGAAAGGGTTTATCTTTCAGTTTGCTTAATTTATTGCTAAGCTTACTCGACTTAATTTCGTGTTCCCAGACTCTAATCACTTGCCAGCCATTTGTCCTCAATGTACTTGTTATCTTCTTGTCTCTAATCTTATTTTTCCCAATTTTATTATTCCAGTAGTTTTTATTTGAAGCGGGCATGCGGCAATGAAAGGGGCAACTATGCCAAAAGCAACCATCAATAAACACAGCGGTTCTCTTTTTCGGGAAAACAAAATCCGGGTTGCCGATCAAAGGATAATTGCGACGCCACCCTGTGATGCCCTTGTCCTTGAGGATAGAAACAAACTTAAGCTCTGTGGATTTATTGCCTCTGGATTTCACGCTTGCCATTATTCTTGAGCGTTCAGATTTTGAAAAAGTGTCAATGTTGTCACTTAATGATTTCTATCCAAGAATCATCAAATTTGATTGCCTTGAGGATGTCGTCTCGGTCTACTTGTGGAGGTTGCTTAATTCGTATCGCAAGTATATCATCAGGCACGACTTCTATGATGGTAAACTGAGAACCGTGAGGCTGCCATGTAAAGATGTGCTGCTTGCTGTCCTTGTCAAATCCCTCAAGATTGGTTCGCTCGTTCCATTGCCACCGGAAGTTCTCAGCTCTGTATAAAATAGTTTCAAACTCAAAGACTGCCGCTTCCAGCAGGTCATCGGACTTAATCAAAACCACTGTCCTGACATGTTTGTAGAGTTTGCGAATACTTGCTACTCGCTCGTTCCAGATGGAGAGAATGTTCTCTCCGAGTTCATTTGGGCGCACTCGCTGATTTCTTTGTCGCCAAAAGAATAGATAGGGGACTTGCGTCCAGATATAAGACGAATTTTAGAAACAGTTGAAGGTCTTCGGTTCTTGACTGTCTTTGCTCCCCAAGGTGTTTGCTGGAGAACTATATCATCATTTATAAAAAATCGCCGATCAAATAATGAAAAGTCATAGCATCATGAAATTTGGATGTCATATCAAAAAAGACAGTGTCAGCGCAAGAATTGCAAAGTGGATGATAATTGCCAAGCCAACCGCCAGGTATTAATTCAAGAGCAGATTCCTTGCCACATAAATAGCATTCCCATTGGTTATTCATATCGTAGTAGAGTAATTTATTTGAGTTACTTTTCTTTCAACTTTTTTAAAAGTCAACTTGCTGTTTAATGGGTCAAAGAAAAACTGATGATTAGGTTTCTCAATAAAATTCATTACAACAAAAAGACAATATTTTTTCTTCAATTCATTGGCAACATAAAATTCCTTCTCTGTCAATGCGATTCCACCTGAATTCGCATTTAACCCTTTTACTTCAACACAATAAAAATCATTTTCCAACGATAACTTGTAGTCAAATCCACAAGCAAGATTTGTCGTGTCTTTCAACTCATAATTCAAAAAATTGGATACAAGTTTATAATTTATTTTGAAATATTCTTCCGCCGCTTTACCTGTCACAAGTCGTTTGGCAACAGTTTCAGACATATTTTTCTTCTCAACTTTTTCCACAATTTTTTCTATGTCATAATTATCAAAAACAAAACTCTTAATCAATTCAGTGAAAGAGCCAAATGATAATTTAGAAAAATCATCATAAAACTTTTTGCAATAATCTCTGATTGGTCTTTTATGCCAGCCCTTTCTCTGATTGGGGAATAAAGGGTCAAATTCATCACGGTAATTTTTTATTGAAGCGGGTTTTGAACCTATTGAATAGCCCAGCGTATTGAATGCTTCATTAAATCCTCTAAATCCAAGTGCACTTAATGCTTCTTCATCAAACTTTGATAAATAAAGTCCGACTAAAATTGATTTATCTCTTATTGAAAAAGCATTTTTCATTTACGAATAACTCAAGCAGCAATTTTATATGAGTCTAACAGCTTAACGTTCTCCAATAAAAATGCAGTCGGTTTTTTTGTTTCAATTATGCGGGCAATGTCAAAGAAAAGCGTTCCTCGAGTGTCCTTAAATCCATGTCTGTGTCCAATGATGCTGAAAGGCTGACATGGAAAACCAGCGAGAAGAATGTCATGGTCTGGTATGTCTTCGGCGTTGATTGCTGTAATATCTCCGAGGGGTCTTTCTCTGAAGTTTGCTTCATAAGCTTTCTGGCAATCTTCGTCTATATCACTGGAGAACTTGCATTTAACGGGTATTCCTAATTCATCAGCAGCTTGCTCAATAGCAGAGCGAAATCCACCAATGCCACAAAATAAATCAATGAATCTAATTGCCTTGTGATTTTTTTTCTTCTGATTTAGCACGGTAATATAAGTTACCATATTGGCGCACGCAGTTCAATTGCCTTTAATGCTTAACGGAGAAAGGCATAAGAGCCAAGTCTTCATTTTAGCGTTTTAAACCAGTCCAACAAATTCCCCTATTCATATAGAGCCGTTTTAACCACAGTCCAAAGAGACAGTTTGACTCTCATAACTCCTTGTGTTTCTTCAAAAAATCAACAATCGCTTCCTCAAGCAGCTTATACACCTGCGTATCCTTCTTCACTGCCAGTATTTTCATCTTCTTCGCCAGCTCAGGGTCCATCCTTACACCGAAGACCTTGTTAGGTAAGGAAGTTCCCGCCGCCGGTACGCTTTTTTTTGCCATTCGACCAATCTCCTTTGTTTGTTAGTGTACTTTAAAAAAAACAACTTGTCAACAAAATAACATGTTGACAAATAAAAAAATAGCGGTTAAAATGTTCTTGTTAATTTGTTAACATGATAACACGAGTAAGGAGGGGGCTGATCATGAAAAAAGAATTTTACAAGAGCTGGTACATAAAGGGCATTGCAGAAAGTGTCATCAGGGAGATCAATGACGATGGTGAAGATATCGATGATGTACTTGACGATTATTTGAAGGATGTATATTGGTCTGTATACAGCAGAGAAACAATTGATGCTGTTATAGTCACCGAGTTAGTAAGGCAGTATATAGAAGAACAGGAAAGCTAATATATTTTTTAACATAAAAGGAGGGAGACATGGTAGCAAGAAAGTACAGGGACGTAGGATCGTTTGCGATGGTTGCTGGAACTCATTGCAAGTGAAGTTATAGAATCCGGACAATCAAATGGATGGCAGGGGAGCGTGGAAGAACGTGCTCAAGTTGAGAAAATTCTTTCTAAATATAATATCGCCTACGTGGATGATCTTTTCGGACGATGGGGGTACGGGGAAGTGGCAGCTGATATATAATTAATAAAAGCATATCTGAAACATTTCAAAAGAACGGAGCCGGTCATGGGGAAAAAGGACTTTGAACAATACCGCTTTTATTTAAAGGATAGCATACGCCTGATGATCGATTTTTCAGGAACGGACCAGAGCAGGGGTGTTCCTCCTCCGCCTGTTGAAAAACCGTGTAAAAAGGGTCAACAGCGCATTGACCTTATTCCCCGGCAGAAATGGAACTCCATACAGGGTATTGATCTCATCACCGCAATGCACAGACGGAGAAGCCACCGTCATTTCAGGCCTGACCCCATGACACTTGAGGAAGTATCTTTTTTACTGTGGGCAACGCAGGGCGTACAGAAGATAGTTGATCCGGCTGCGGCCTACCGCACAGTGCCTTCAACAGGATGCCGCCATGCGCTTGAGACTTACCTGTGCGTTCTTAACGTGGCCGGGCTTGAACTCGGCATATACCGGTATTTGCCGGTCGAGCATCAGCTCGTACTCGAAAATACATTGGACGGTCTTGCAGAAAGGATAGTAACAGCAGGCCTTGATCAGCCGTTCCTGGGAAAGGCGCCTTTGGTATTCATATGGACAGCCATTCCCTACCGGATGGAGTGGCGGTACGATCTTGCGGCACACAAAGTGATCGCGATCGACGCGGGACATGTTTGTCAGAATCTTTATCTCGCATGCGAGGCGATCGGAGCCGGGACCTGTGCTGTAGGAGCTTACCGGCAAGACCTGATGGACGAACTTCTCGGCGTGGACGGCACCGATGAATTTACCATATACCTGGCTCCGGCGGGGAAGATAGTAAGATCGTAAGCGGGAAAAGCGCAAAAGACAGCTCTCAATAATTAGTTCTTAACCGTCAGTACGGGCCGAAGGGGGCAGGTCTTTCATTTTGGCGTTTGCGGGGAAGCTACGCGGAGACTTTAATTCCTTCGTGCTGGATCGGAAGTATCTTGCTGAGATCAACGTGTGCAGATGCTTCGAGGATCTCGATCCCGACAATTTTATCACCTTCTCCGATATCCAGAACAACATCATCGGCAACACGTTTATTGATCACGTCCTGTTTACTTTCATCTAAACGGATATAAAGAAGGTCGGATTTCCCGTCATAGGTAACTTTCATCTTGTCTCCTCCCAGCTGCCGTAATACACATAAACGGTTACTGTAATTATTCTATCACCTTCGATAGTATATATCACTTCAATTCTCTTCTGTTCAAAGGAAGTATTCAGTCGTTTTTGATTATACCGATAGGCTTTTGCCTTGCCTCTCCGGTTTCTTTTTGCCGGAATATCAAAGCCGGAAATAAGTACATCTTTTATTTCGTTCTCGCTTGCACCACGTTCTATAGCTCTTTCAAGCGTATGTGGATCAATCTGGATTCTCATCAGCCTTTCCCCTTGAAAAGTTAATAAATCTTACAAGCTTTGAATTAATTTTTCAAGGACCACCCATTGAGAGCCACCGGGGGCATAGAGCACTTCGGGGAAAACCGCATAGCATTAAAACCGGGCAAGCTGAAAATAGAGGGAATATTCAGGATAACTTCCTCATTATCTTTCGCATAAAAGCCGGCAGGTCTGAGGGCTGACGGGATGTGATCAGATTGCCGTCAACGATTACTTCTTTATCTTCGTACCTGGCTCCCGCTTCCTTCATCTCCGGCGCGACCGAGCGATAACAGGTCGCGTGTTTACCTTTCATAAGCCCGGCTGAGATCAATGTCTGAGGACCGTGGCAGATTGCTGCAACAGGTTTGTTATGGTCAAAAAAATTTCCAGCTATTTCGAGAGCTTTTTGTTCTTTTCTAATCGCTTCAGGCGCCTTGCCGCCAGGGAGTATGAGGAGGGCATAATCATCGGGATTAACGTCTTTGAGTGCCTTGTTTGCATCAACCTCGTATCCGTGCTTGCCCTTGATCTTGCCTTTTTTCATGGAAGCTATATCGACATTATGCCCTTCTTCAAGCATCCTGTAGTAGGGAACAAGAAGTTCTGAGTCCTCGAAATTATCTGCGCTTATGATTAATACTTTCATGGCCTGCCTCCAATAATGGTTTCACATGATACCGTCTGAATACATAATCAGATTATCACGATCAGGACAAATGTCAATCGATCCGGGAAAATGGCAATAGGTTTTTCTTCTCTAAAATAAAGCTGCGATACTGTTGCACCATTGCGTAAATCTGTTAAGATGAATTTCTTATGGAATCGCTGCTTGCTGTTGATTTAGGATTAAAGACGGGCCTTGCGCTTTACGGCCGGGACGGACGGTTGTGCTGGTATCGTTCCAAAAACTTTGGATCGGCCGCAAGCCTGAGGCGCGGGGTTAATACTCTGCTTAACAGTCTTCCTGGTCTCTCCTTCCTTGTGCTGGAAGGCGGGGGACCACTTGCATTGATATGGCAGCGTGAAGCTGACCGGAGAAAAATTCCCGTAATACAGATCAACGCTGAAAAGTGGCGGCAGAAGCTTTTGTATCCCCGTGAACAGACTACCGGTCTTAAGGCCAAGCATTATGCCGATGATCCGGCGCGCAGGATCATTATATGGTCCGGCTTGTCCCGGCCTGTTTCTCTCAGACACGATACAGCGGAGGCAATTCTCGCTGGTTTTTGGGCTGTAATGGATGTGGGATGGCTGAAGAATGTACCTCGTGAATTAAGACGTTAGTAGATCAGAAACAAGACGATCACCATGCAATGAGGAAGAGCCGCCGGGGCCAGACTTGAAAATTGAGTTGTGATAATCTGAATCCCCCTCAAACTTAAAGCAGCTCTCGGCAATCAGCTTTCAGTTCGGGAAAAGAACAGCAGTGCCGTCCTGCCGCAGAGCAACCGTACCATAATACCACAAAGCGAAACACAAAATCGGCGGGAGACAGATGTTACAATAGGGAAGAAATCAGATTCATTCCAGAGAGGCTTTGTGTTTGGAACTATTCTTCTGACCATTATCACTGTGATGCACATTTATGTTTTCTGGCGCGCTTCCACGGTGCCGTTTGTGAAACGCCACGTCTCCGGAAAACTCCTCATCGGTACGGGCATGGTCCTATGGGCTGTCTTTTTCCTCGGACGCTTCATTGGTCATGGGAGTACGGGCACTTTTGCCGGTACTCTGGAATTTCTCGGAATGAACTGGATGGCGGTTGTTTTCCTTTTGACTGTCTCACTGCTTTTAGTTGACATCATTACCATGTTTGGCTTTGTCCTGCCCCGGATGGCTCCTGTCCTGCGTGGCTGTGCTCTTGCTGCAGGCGCAGCGCTTTCGGTGGTCGCGCTTGTACAGGGACTTCGACCGCCGGTGATCCAAAACTATGATGTTAATCTCTCCAATCTTCCTCCTGAGATGGACGGCACAGTAATTGTCGCCATGTCCGACCTGCACATAGGAACACTGATCAGCAGGCAGTGGCTGGAGGCGCGTGTCGTACAGGTGCAGGATCAGAAACCCGATCTCGTGGTCCTCCTTGGGGATATATTCGAAGGACACGACCGGCCCGATGAGGAACTGATTGCGGTCCTGGGCCGTCTTTCCGCGCCAATGGGCGTATGGGCTGTTCTGGGGAACCATGAGTTCCATGGGCGCAATAATACAAACGCGTCCCTCATAAATTATGATGGACTGCGGGTGCTTAACAACTCGTGGACCGAAGTCCGACCATCCCTCGTACTTGCAGGCGTGGAAGACCTTACAGCCAACCACCGTTCCGGTCAGGGCGGTGATCCCATCTCAAAGGCACTTGCAGAGCGGCCGCCGGGTGCAACTATCCTTTTCTCCCATACACCGTGGTATGCTGACAGGATCGCACATGACGGTGTCGGCCTGATGCTCTCCGGTCATACACATGGAGGACAGATATGGCCCTTCGGCTATCTTGTGCAGCGCATTTATCCTCTGCTCGGGGGACGGTACAAAGTGGACGGCATGACGGTCATCGTCTGCAGGGGTACAGGCACGTGGGGCCCGCGCATGCGCCTGTGGCATCCCGGAGAGATACTCCGTGTTACGCTGCATGCGAAGGGAAAATCCGGGACCACATCCCATTTATCAAATAAACAGGCCCTGTCTCCCTAATTATCAGATTATCAAGCATACTATCTGACAAACAAAAGGACCATCAATTCTAATGCCCATAGACAAATTTGAATGCAGTATCAATATAACAACCAGTCATGAAACCGCGGCAGACCTGCTTGCTGAAGCCTCCGGTCTTTCAAAGTCACGCGTAAAACAGGCCATGCAGAAGGGGGCTGTGTGGCTGACCAATAAGCGCGGCACCCGTCGGCTGCGTCGTATGGACAGAGTGATGAAAGAGGGGGACAAACTTTATCTCTATTACAATGAAAAGATACTCCTTAAGCAGGTCGATCCGCCACAGCTGTTTGCTGATGAAGGCAGTTACAGTGTCTGGTGCAAACCATACGGGATGCTGTCACAGGGCTCTAGATGGGGGGACCATTTTTCCATTAACCGCTGGGTAGAGCAGCACCTGGTCCCGCAGCGGCCGGCCTTTATTGTCCACCGGCTTGACCGTGCCGCCACAGGCCTGATCCTCATCGCCCATAAGAAGACAATAGCTGCAGCCCTGTCAAAACTGTTTCAGGAGAGGGCACTGATAAAAAAATATCAGGTGATTGTGAAAGGCCGGTTCCCGGAAAAGGACAGCCCTCTGACCATAGATAAAGACTTGGATAACCGTTCCGCCCTGACCCATGTGCATTATATAAAATATGATTCGATATCAGACCGCACACTGCTGGAAGTCCGCATCGAAACAGGGCGCAAGCACCAGATCCGCCGGCATCTCAGCAGTATCGGTTTCCCGGTTGTCGGAGACCGTATGTATGGGCAGGGCCCTGATACTGAAGACCTGCAGTTGACAGCCTGTTACCTGTCCTTTATCTGCCCTGTCAGCGGTGAGGTCAGGGAATACAGTCTGCCGGAAGATTTAAGGCCGCATTTATAGATGATATCTTGACCCCCATCAAAGAAGGATGGGGGCCAAGAGACATATTGACTATATTTCAGTACAATTAAATATAGTCTTGACTATTTTTCAGTGATGTGTAAAATGGGTATATGCATAACCGCCGCTTTTATATAAAGATATGGCAGGAGCTTGCTGCCGGGAAAAGCATGATCTTTATTGCCGGCCCCCGGCAGGCCGGCAAAACTACCCTCTCCAAACTTATCGCACGCTCTTATACAAACAACTATTATTTCAACTGGGACATTGCAGAACATCGCACACTCTTCTTTTCAAATCCTGTTTTTTTTGAAAGTATCAAAAGAAAAGACACCTCAAATCCACTGATCATCCTTGATGAGATCCACAAGTACAAGGACTGGAAAAACTATCTGAAGGGCATATATGATCAGTTTCACGAAGACTATAAATTTATTGTTTCAGGCAGCGGCAGGCTTGATATATATCAGAAAGGCGGCGACTCTCTGGCAGGGCGTTATTATATGTTCCATTTATTCCCTTTCACTATAGCAGAGCTTGGGAGTAACAATGTCAAGATAGAGGCCTTTCTTGAAAATCCTTTGAATATTAGTATGGAACATGCAAAAAAGAACAAAGAAATCTGGAATACGCTTTCAGACCTCAGCGGATTTCCTGAACCATATCTTTCGGGAAAGGCAACAACATACCGGCGCTGGTCCAATACCTATTCGCGTCAGTTAATCCGGGAGGATATAAGGGACATTGTTGATATGAAATCAATTATTGATGTGGAGACACTTTACTTACTGCTACCGTCAAAGACAGGCAGTCCGCTTTCTGTGCAGTCGCTCGCAAATGACCTGAAGGTGTCCTACAATACGGTCAGAAACTGGCTTGATGTATTTGAGCGGTTCTTTCTTGTCTTCAGTATCCCGACATGGACAGAAAAGATTACCCGCGCCATTCAGAAGGAGAGGAAGGTTTATCTCTGGGATGCTCCGAGGATAAAGGCCCCTTCTGCACGATTTGAAAACATGGTTGCCATAGAACTCTACAGGGCGGTCACATTATGGAATGACATGGGATACGGGGATTTCTCTCTGCATTTTATCAAGAACAAGGAAAAACAGGAAGTAGATTTTCTGCTTGCAAATTACAGAGAACCCTTCCTTCTGATCGAAGCAAAAATCGCTGACGAACAGCCTTCGAAATCACTGCAGATTTTTCAGCGCGCATTGAACATACCGGCAGTACAGCTTACAAACGAAGGGGACAGTTACAGGCTTGCCTCAAATGGCGGGAACAAGACACTTATAGCGCCCGCATATCAGTGGCTTTCACAGTTGCCATGAAGACCAGGCCGCCGTGTCAGGCTTGAAAATTGAGTTTTTATAAGACACAAGAAACGACCTTGACGAAGAGTTAGTTTAAAACAGCGGCCCATACTGATCAGGCCTTCTGGCCTTCAACAGATCATTATACGGATTCAACTCCTTGTCCCGTGCCATCTCCGGATCAATATCCACAACCATCAGCGCCTCTTCATCATCCGGGGCCCTGACAAGGATTTCCCCTCTGGGTGAAACAACTTCGCTTTTGCCTATGAACGTGAGAGAATGGTCTTTCTTTCTGTGCTCCGTGCCGATGCGATTCGCGGTAACGGCAAACACCCTGTTTTCCAGACACCTTACCGGCATGGAGTCAGGGCAGAAAGGCAGGACAAGGTTTGCAGGATGGGCGACTACCTCAGCGCCAAGAAGAGCGAGGCTCCTCATGGATTCGGGGAAGAACCAGTCAAAGCATATCTTTATGCCTATGCGGCCGATCTTTGTGTTCCAGACTTTAAAGCCTGTATCCCCGGGAGTAAAGTAGAGTGTCTCTTCAAAGAAAAGATGCGTCTTCCGGTAAAGGCCGATAAACCCCTCCGGCCCGGTGAAGACTGCCGAATTATAAAATTTGTCCCCGGCCCTCTCAGGAAGCCCGGCAACGATATAAATGTTTTTCTCATGCGATAACTGCATAAGGGCCTGCGTGGTATTACCGTTTGGGACCGGTTCTGAAAGTTCAGCCACCTCATCTTTAGAGATAAACTGATACCCCGTAGCAAAAAATTCCGGAAGCACAAGGAGCTGGACATCCGCATCATTTATAGCAGACACAGCCTTATTTATGTTCTTCTCTTTTTCTCCGAACGCTGGAGCGAACTGATAGAAACCTGCTTTCATGGCATTAAAATAACATCAAATGTTCAGGATTGTCTAATCACCGGCTAGTCTGCGCATCCTGAAAAATTTTTTCAATATCTCCCCGCACTCATGTCCCAGTACTCCGGAAACGACCCTGATCTGATGATTAAGTCCCGGATCATGCAGCAGCTGATACCGGCTGTTTACCGCGCCGAATCTTTCATCTTTACATCCGTAAACCAGCCTTCCCACCCTCGCGTTTAGCATGGCCCCTGCGCACATGACGCACGGTTCTTTGGTGACATACAGTGTTGCGTCTGTCATCCGCCACTCACCGCCCTTTACGGAGCCTTCCCGGATAACCAGTAATTCCGCGTGAGCGGTAGGATCAGCTGTAGACTCTTTACTGTTATGGGCTCTGGCCATGACCTTATCATCAGCTACCAGGACGGCGCCTACCGGCACTTCGCCTTTTGCAAAAGCCGCTTCTGCCTCTTTGATTGCGAGGCGCATGAAATATTCGTCTCTCTCACTCATTTATTATCAGATTGCTTTTCAGGGAAACAGACCGGGCAAAAGGGTTCTCCAAGATCCAGACTGCAGATATGTCCGCATTCGGAGCAGCAAGTGCAATCTTCAATGGGCATTTCGCAGACGTGGCAGATTTTGGTTTTATTTTCCATGGCTGATAAAACTGCTTCAGCATAACTCAGTGTCTTCCTCCAAATCAAGGGGAGCATGCGTAGTTGGCCGCGCCTTGCATCTTCGGGCAAAAATCCTGTATCCTTTTTCTGTTATGCAAATAATAAAACCTGAAGATCAGATCCGCGAAATCAGGAGAGGTGTTGTTGAGATACTTCTTGAAGACGAGCTTATAAAAAAGCTGGAACGCTCCTATCAGACAGGGACGCCGCTTACAGTAAAAGCCGGATTTGATCCTACCGCTCCCGACATCCATCTCGGACATACCGTACTTCTCGAAAAGATGAGACAGCTGCAGGACCTGGGACATGAGATCATTCTCATTATCGGCGACATGACCGGGATGATCGGCGACCCCACCGGAAGGTCTGAGATCAGGAAGCCGTTGACCAGAGAAGAAGTTTTACAGAATGCTGAAACCTATAAGCAGCAGGTCTTCAAGGTGCTTGATGCTGAAAAGACACAGGTGCGGTTTAACAGTGAATGGCTTGAAAAGCTTTCCCTGATGGAGACAATCAGACTCCAGTCCAGGCAGACTGTTGCAAGGATGCTGGAACGGGAGGACTTTAAGCAGCGCTTTGCAAATCATAATCCGATAGGCATCCATGAATTTATCTATCCCCTCCTTCAGGGGTATGACTCCGTGGCGCTCAAATCAGACATAGAGTTGGGCGGGACAGACCAGAGATTCAACCTTTTGATGGGCAGGGAACTGCAGCAGGATTACGGACAGGAGCAGCAGGTGCTTGTTATCATGCCCCTCCTTGAAGGAACAGACGGAATTAAAAAAATGTCGAAGAGTCTCGGTAATTATATAGGGATTTCCGAACCGCCTAAAGAGATATTCGGAAAGGTCATGTCTGTCAGCGACGAATTAATGCTGAGGTATTACGAACTGCTCAGCCACATTTCTCTTGATGAACTGGCTGAACTGAAAGAGGGACTCAAAAACGGATCGGTCCATCCCATGGAGGCAAAGAAGTCTCTGGCAGTCGAGCTTGTAGAAAGATATTACGATACTGAAACCGCGATATACGCGAGGGATGAATTCGAAAATATTTTCAGGAATAAAGGTCTGCCCGAAGACATTCCGGTATTTAATATTGCAAACAAAGACGAGGACATCTGGCTTCCCGCTCTCATGAAAGAGGCCGGCCTTGCCAAAAGCACCGGAGAGGCCATGAGGCTCATAAAACAGGGCGGGGTCAGCGTGGATGATGAAAAGTGGACAGACCCTGATAAAAAACTTTCCCCAGGGGAGTATCTCCTTAAAGTCGGGAAGAGAAGGTTTTTAAAGATTACATCTTAACTGTATTGGCATATTGCAATACGCCCCTGCAATATCCTACTCCCTTCCAAAATCATCACCATAACGCACAATATCATCCTCTTCAAGATAAGGCCCGATCTGGACTTCGATTAAGTGAAGAGGCACCTTGCCCGGGTTTTCAAGCCGGTGACGCGTGGTCTTGGGAACATAGGTGGACTGGTTTTCTTCCAGGAATATCACCTGGTCGCCGTTAACGATCTTTGCCGTGCCGTGCACCACTATCCAGTGCTCGCTCCTGTGGTGGTGCATCTGCATGGACAGTTTGGCCCCCGGATATACGACGATCCTTTTTATCTTCGTATTCCCGTTTTCCTCCAGGATCGTATACGTTCCCCATGGACGGTATACTTTTAAATGCGCCTTGCACTCCTTGCGTCCCTGCTTCTTTAGATCACTGACTATGGACTTGACGTTTTTGCTTTTCTGGAGGCCTGAGACAAAGACCGTATCAGGTGTTTCAACTATGACAATGTCCTGAAGGTCGTTTGCCACGATAAGTCTGTTGTCCGCTCTTATAAAACAGTTACTTGTCTCCTGGAGAATAACGTCTCCTTCCACTACATTGTTAAAGTCGCCTTTGGGCAGGAAATCATAGAGGGACTTCCAGGAACCGATATCACTCCATCCAAAATCAGAAGGGAGCACCACCCCTTTTTTCGTCTTCTCCATTATGGCGTAATCAATTGATATATCGGGCAGCTCACAATATTGCGCGGCTGTTATCTTTGCCCTGGATGAAACAATTTTTTGCATTTTTTTAAGAAGCGCCGACTCGTATGTCCTGAACTCACTGATCATAACTGAGGCCTTGAACGCAAACATGCCGCTGTTCCAGAAGAAGTTTCCAGCCTTGAGATATTTCTCAGCGGTCTTTTCGTCCGGCTTCTCCACAAACCTTTTTACTGCAAGGGCGTCTTTATCTACCCGTTTGGCCCCTTCAATATATCCATAGCCGGTTTCGGGGGCATCAGGTTTTATGCCAAAGGTCACTATATAATTCTTTTGGGCAAGAGAAACGGCTTTCTTTAGGCGCTCACGAAATCCTTCGGCATCACGGATAACATGGTCCGAAGGGAATACCAGAACCACAGCATCCTTTTCCTTCTTCAAAATATTGAGAGTTGCAAGCAATATTGCAGGGGCCGTGTTCCGGCCGCAGGGCTCGCTTATTATCTTGCCGGCTGCCGGGACTTTGATTTCTTCAAGATGTCTTGCTATCTCATAAAAGTGTTCTTCTCCGCACACAATCCGTACATTGGCGGCGTCCAGTTCAGGAAGCAGCCTTTTGATAGTGGACTGGACCAGAGAATCAGCGCCGACGAGATTGACAAGCTGCTTCGGATAAAGCTCTCTTGAAATAGGCCATAGGCGTGAGCCTGTTCCTCCTGCGAGTAATACTGAGTACACTTTTATCCCCGGTTTAGGCATTTATGCATTCCTCTCTGCTTACTCTAACTGCGGCTTTAAGGTTTTTATTCACCCATATAGAATTCACGGAAGGTCACAATTTCAAGTAACAGGCTGCAACTGTGGCCTTCGTAATTATAGTAAGATCTAATCCAGAAGGTCAATAAACATCCCATGAAACGCATTTAGCCCCGAAATCAAATATGCATTTTCCGGGTCAAGATAGATTCATCAGTCAGCGGTTTTCGGTTGAATAGTTATTTTACAACAAAAACACCGGGGGAGAGTTCCGAATTATCCCTCAAAATCATTCCAGCATTCGGCATTCTCTATATTTAAATCCAGTATTCTAAGTAACTGCTGCTCAGATGTTGTGCCGTCTTTGCTCAAACTTTCCAGAAAATTCCTCGGAAATTCAATCATGCACATCTTGTCCTTTTTTATCAGCTGAAACCTGAATATACGTGAACTGAAAAAATAGTATACCCGATATATGATAATCGTATTATCAATCGCCTTTATCTTTTCTTCAATAATGTTAAACGAAGGTACGTCTTTTTCTTCTACCACAGGGTCGTCCGAGTCCTCCATATGTACTCCTTTTGACTGGCAGCTCCCAGCCGTTTTTTAGGTAAGATAATTGTACAGGTATTTAAGCCATTTGTCACCAAAAAAATTGCAACCGGCATTTACTTAACCAGCAAGTCTGTTGTAAATAAATATGGCATTATGTTACCCTTTGAAAGCCTTAAGTTCCTTTATCTATAGGAGATATTGCACTTGTCAGAGAAGGTTTTAGTCATCCAAAACAGCCTGTTAAATGCCCATATCCAGAACAAATCAGGCTGCCTGATTACAGAGCAGAAAGAACAGATATTCAATAAGATACTGGATAATCAGGGGTTTATGCCGAGAGATGACGCTGAATATAACTTCGAGCACAAACAGGTCATCCCTTATGTGATAATTCGCAACGGGAATAATTACCTCCTTTTGAAAAGATTGACCGGGCAAACCGAGAAAAGACTTCACAATAAGTACTCTCTCGGGATCGGCGGCCACATTAATCCCGATTCCTCAGTCGGCGAAAACATAGTGATTAAGGGTTTATATCGGGAACTCAACGAGGAAGTATTGGTGGACGACCCTGCTGATCTGGATTTTGTAGGGATAATAAATGACGAAAGCAACAGTGTCAGCAAGGTGCATCTGGGCCTGCTGTATGAACTTCAGGCCAACTCTTCCGGATACCGTGTGTTGGAGACAGGGAAAATGACTGCCCAATGGGTGACCGGAGATGAATTAAAGGAAGTCTATGAAGGGTTGGAGACATGGTCCCAGATTGTATATGATCAATATATTATGAAAAAAGGGCCCAAATTGTGGAACCCAGAGAGCGCATAATCCTTGCACTTGATGTTTCCGAGTATGAGGATGCCATTGACGTCGTCCGGAAATTCAGGGGGCACATAGACACATTTAAAATCGGCTCTGAGCTTTTTACCTCTGTAGGCCCAAGGATCATCAAAGAAATCCATTTGATGGGGAAGAAGGTGTTTCTTGACCTGAAGTTTCATGATATCCCCAATACAGTGGCCAAATCAGCGCTGGCAGCGGCAAAACTGGGCGTGTTTATGTTTAATGTGCATACCCTCGGAGGCTTTGCAATGATGAAGCACGCGGCTGAAACGCTCACCAGGTTTTCCCTCGAACAAAATATAGACAGGCCGAGGCTAATCGGCGTGACAATACTGACAAGCATAAACCAGGACGCGCTCCGGGATGAGTTAAGCGTCAACGTAAGGATGAATACACAGGTCAAGCATCTTGCCGGACTGGCGCAGAGGGCGGGACTGGACGGAGTTGTGGCCTCCCCTGAGGATGCGGAGATGATCCGGTCGCGTTTCGGCAAGGGGTTTCTGATTGTCACCCCCGGGATCAGGCCTTCCTGGGCTGCCATGGATGATCAAAAGAGGGCAATGACACCAAGAAAGGCCGTGCAGATGGGGGCGGATTACCTTGTAATTGGAAGGGCTGTGACCTCGCAGCCTGATCCAATCGGCGCTTTGAAAAGAATTGAGGATGAAATATCAGACTTATAATAAACCGGCGAACAACTAACATTATTTAGTCGTACCTTCATAATCGATGCTCAATATCTTTCCCTCCAAAAATATATTTATAGAAGACGCGAACGCCGGCAATATTTCTCCTCTCTATACAGAATTGCCGTTTTCACCCCCTCAGCAGATTTACGAACATTTAGACGCCCCATTCAGTGTCCTCCTTGAGAGCATAAAAGGTCCTGAGAATATTGCCAGATATTCTTTTATCGGGACAGAACCTTTTCTTGTATTCATGGTAAAAAATGGGAAGATTGAAGTAAGCTGCAGGGGCAAAGAAACTGTATTTTCAACACACCCACTTAAAAAACTGAAAGAGTTGATGGACCGCTACAGGATTAATGCGCCCAAAGACCTTCCACCCTTTGCCGGGGGAGCAGCCGGGATGATCAGTTATGATTTTGTTCACTATTTTGAAAAACTGCCGAAGACCGCCATGGATGACCTGAATATCCCTGACGCTCACTTTATGATGTTTGATACTGTAATTGCCTTTGACCATAAACTTCGTAAGACATATATTCTGTCCTGCCCCGCAGTCGGGGAAATAGTCACTGAGGCCGTATCAAATATAGATGACTGGGGTCTTTATTATGATAAGGCCTGTGAAAAAATCAGCAGCCTGCGCAAAAAGATTTCATTAGAAACGCCGAAGGGGATGGGGGCCGGAGGCAAACTGAAAACATCGATTTCAGTCCGGCACGAGATGGGGAAAAAAAATTACATGGACATAGTCAAACGGGCAAAGGAATATATAAAGGCCGGGGACATATTCCAGGCAAACCTGTCGCAGAGGGTTTCAGCGCACATTGGAGATGTTAAGCCCTGGCAGATATACAAAGTCTTAAGCGGCATAAATCCGTCCCCGTTTGCAGGGTATATAAATATGGGAGATTACTGCATCGCAAGCTCTTCTCCTGAGAGGCTTGTAAGGGTCGCCGGAAATATTGTAGAAACAAGACCGATTGCAGGGACAAGACCGAGGGGAAAGAACGCGGAAGGTGACATCAAGATGAAGACCGACCTCCTGCTGAATGAAAAAGAAAGGGCGGAACACCTCATGCTGATTGACCTTGAGAGAAACGACCTCGGCAAGATTTCGGATTACAGCACAGTGGAGGTCGATGAGCTTATGATTACAGAGGAGTATTCCCACGTCATCCATATCGTTTCAAACATCAGAGGGACCCTGGCCAAAGGCAGGGACTGCTTTGATGCCATAAGGGCGACATTCCCCGGAGGCACAATAACAGGGGTGCCAAAAGTAAGGTGCATGGAAATCATTGACGAGCTTGAGCCGGTTGTTCGGGGTCCCTACACAGGCTCCATCGGGTATATAAGCTTCACCGGCGATATGGACCTGAACATCATCATCAGGACGTTTGTGATAAAAGATAATGTCGCCTATGTCCAGGCAGGCGCGGGCATTGTGGCTGATTCAGACCCGGAAAGGGAGTATTATGAGACGCTGAAAAAGGCAGAGGCACTGATAAAGACGCTCGAGGTCCTTTAAGTCAGCAATAAAAATAAAAGCCTGTCAACCTCATCAATCAACTCCTTGAACTTTCCGCCGTGGCTTTTTGATTCAGAGAATAATTCTACTCTTAATTCTTGAATTTCAGGATCATCACAGCGCTCGTATGTGATGTGGCCCTTCTGCAGAGCATAACGCTCTAAAAGTAAAAGGCGCTTTGCCTTTTCAATAAAGGGCACGAGCAAATCTTGTAATCGACCAGCGGTAGGTGTGTATTGCAATACGCCCCTACTTTTTAATTCCGTAATCTCTTTCATCATTATATATAACGTGTTGTACTCAAGCCCTCGAACGCCACGCCTCCACTGCAGCAGCATGGAATTCCTCCAGAACCAGAGAAAGTTCCGCTCACCGACAGAGATCAAGTCAGCGCAAATTTGTAGGGGCACGGCGCGCCGTGCCCCTACGCCAGGATTAACGCTGTTCTTAACGGGATCGTTTGTGATATCCGTCTTTTCTCCAGCAAGATACTCCCATAGATTCAATAAAACCTGCTGACCATTGTGATCATCCGGCGTGTCAAAATGCACAAGGGATAAAATGACCTTCCCTTTGCCGTATGTACCTTCAATGACAGCTGGTTCATTTTTTAGTCTATTGGGATTAAGGTTTATCTGATAAACTTTTTCAAGCTCTTCCCATCGGCTGTCAGACTCAACATCACCGACATTCAAATCAGAACTGAAGGCATCAGGAAGCGGATCCCCATACGTTGCGAGTATCCTCATGTTTTCATCTTCAACGATAAATTGCGAAGGCCACCATGCATGGAATATTGCAGGGGTAAGGCATGCCTTGCCCCCTCCCCATATCGGATGTTCATTAACATTTAATTCAATCCTGCCGCTGAAACTCGGCACCCGTTCCTTTGTCGGTCTTCGCTTTATATTCAATAAACCAATGCCGTCTTTGCCTGTAGTCGCCAGCCCGGCGCCCCCGCAGAAACCAAGGTAACTGCCGCCGTCAGAGACGAAATTCCGGATGGCCATTGTGCCGGTTTCACCGAGCGCCTTGATTTTATTGGACGCCCAGCCGCCGGGGACAAAAAGCATTTTATAATTATTTAATGCCCCGGTCTTTATGTCTTCAGCTTTAATGAGATCGAAAGGAAGGCCAAGACCTTTCAGTGCCTTGTACGCCATGAGGCCCCAGAGGAATGATTCATCCCAGAGAAAGGCGGTTTTAGATTGTTTGATTAAATCTTCGGCGAAGGCTTCTCTATTAATCATGTTCCAAATATTCTTTGGGCGTCAGTATCTTCAAATCAAATGGAATAACTGTTAAATCGAGAAGGTCCCTGTCTCCTGTTATCAAGAAAGCAGCTTTTGCTTCATAGCAGCATTCAAGAACCATATTATCTTTTAGATCCCGGCAGAGCTTCAAACGTTTGCGTGGCAAAACAATTTTTGCAGCAGACACAAATGCGGCAATGCCTGTAATTAAGGCCTTTACCTGCAGGCGGGTAATTTTCCCCTCTGATTCAAGTGCTAACGGCACTGCCCTATATTCTCCTAGAAGGGCAGGTGATACATAAATTTCCCCTTCCGCAAACGCTTTCTTGACAGTGCGTTCAGGGACACCATCAAAAGCAAAGGCGGAAATAAGCACTCCCGTATCTACGACTATCTTATTTCTTTTTTGCGTAAGCCTTCCTCCTGACTTTTTTTACAGCAGAGTCAACATCCTTCATGGTAAGCTTCGTGCCTTTAAATGCTTCTTCCGCTACTTTAAAGGCAGCATTTAGCCGTTCTTCGGGAGAAAGGACTGAAAGAATGTAATCTTCAGGATTGATTTTCTTTGTTGCGGCAACACCCATCACGCACCTCCTTTACTTACAGGCCTTTTTATTTATTCTATATCAACATGACATTCTAATCTACTCACCCCACACTCTGCGATCTTTGTCTTTATCTTCCCCTCGAAAATCTCAATCAGCTTCCTGTTCGCCTCCAAAAGCTTCTGTTCTTCTTCAATCAGCGCGATAATTTGATTTTGGATTTCAAGGGGAGGGATTACGGGTAATGCGATAATCTTCCCATGCGGTCTTGGTGTAGCTAATCAACTTCAAGTTATCACACATACTTTTAATTCGTTAAATTAGATGTTCTGGAAAAGTCCAGATATTTTTCATTTGTTGCTCTCTTATCTTCAGAAACAAACGAGGCAAAGTTAAACCAATATTGGCCCTTTTGATAATACCTCAGCGTGAAGAAATATTAACTTCTTAAGATTATAGCAAATATGAAGTTGTGAAGTTTAGAAAATAATCTCTTCTTTAAGGATAACGTAAGAGCTTCTTGATAAACGGCTTCACAACCGGACTGACTTTTATAGCTTGAACAATTTTCTCCTTAATTTCTTCGGGAATATTTCGTGATACAACTTCAAACTTATTGTCTGGATCAATTATTTTGCCAAACTTGTTTTTGTATATGAGCATCGGTTGATTGCAGTCAATAACACTAGCCTTTTTCAGAAAAGGTAAATCACTTTTATCCACCAGAACAAGACTCGATGCCGCAGCCTCTTTGGTTTTATGGTAATACCAGGCTTTGTTTTCAATCTGAGAAGTGATAATACATAACAGCAGACTCGAATCGTCACTAATGGGTACGGTTATATGATAATGAGGTGGTGCGTCCGGGTCATGAGTAGTATTTTTGAAGTAGCATACACAGAATCCTGCCAAGGTTTTAGCAACGAAATCAGGCGGTATGTCCACAATCAGTCAAATTTGCCTGTCAGAATTTTTTCCGACTCTTTGACATGTTTACGAGGCATAGATAGGGGGTCATCTCTTAATGTAGATAAAAGCTCTTTAGTCTCGATACGTTCTCTTCGCGTCAACTTATTTTCAAACAAGTCTTTGTATTGATACCATTCAGGATATTGATGTGTATAATCGCGTAACTTCCACGGTCCCATTTTACCGAATTTCTCAATAACAAAATCCAGGGCCTCTTTGTCAGTATCAGATAACATATCGTAGGTTATCTTTACATCTTGATTTATTCTGAAACCGTTCTTATCATCCTTATTAATTAACGTAGAGAGATATTTAAATGTTTTGGAAGGAATATTAAAATGGTCAAAGCTGAGGACATCCTTAACCGTTGCCCCAACCGGCCCATGCTCCATAGCATAATAATCATCATTAGTGATAGTTCGTCCGTAGCGGATAAGATGATACTTATCGGCAAGATATATTAACTTGACTAGTTTGATTTTATCGGCTTTTTCCAGTTTCTTAAGAAGATAGTGTATCGCCTCAATTATGGTGGATGTCTCTATCATATTAGTGTCCTACAATATCTATCGGTGATAAGATTTTATACTTTAATTATATCAGAAGTTAGAACGCCTGCCCACGTAAGCCGTTTTATAACAGTTTATTTTAAAGGATGTCAATGCTTATTTAAATTTTATACTTCTTCGAGTATCCCCTTGGCGTCACCATCCGGCCTTCCCACGTGAACGTGTTCGAGTTGCCGATGATGACCGTGCTCTGCATGTCTATTTCATTATCGAGCATGTTTTGCAGATCGGTTATGGCCACTGTTTCATTCTCTCTTGTAGCGCCTTTTACAATCCCGACAGGCGTATCCGGACTCCTGTGATTTAAAATAATGTCCCTCGCCTTTTTAATATGGTCCTGCCTGCCCTTACTCTTGGGGTTATAAATGACTATTACAAAGTCAGCGGAGGCAGCTGCTTCAAGCCGCTTCTCAATTAATCCCCATGGGGTAAGCAGGTCGCTCAGGCTGACTGCGGCAAAATCATGCATAAGCGGAGCCCCAAGCCTGGCCGCGCATGCGGAAAGCGCCGGGATGCCGGGGATGATTTCAACATCCGGCTGACCGCTGACCGCTGATTGCTGACGGCTTAATACCTCAAACACCAGTCCCGCCATTGCATAAATCCCGGGATCGCCGCTGCAGATAACAGCGACTGTTTTCCCATCCCGCGCAAGTTCCACAGCCTTCGCACACCTGTCCACTTCCTGCCGCATGCCTGAAGACATTACCTCTTTGTCCCTGATCAGGTCCCGTATCAGATCGAGATATGTTTTATAGCCGACTATAATATCAGCGTCTTCGATTGCCTTTTTTGCAGCAGGAGTAATATGGTCCGGACTGCCGGGTCCTATCCCTACAACGTTAACTTTGCCTTTGCGATTGATAATGTTACATTCCCCCTTTTTACTTTTGGAATAATTATATCGACCCTGTCAGACGCCTGTCTTGCTGCCAATACTGCAGCTGGCTCGGATACGGCAACTGCACCGGTCGCGGCCATGACCTGTTTTGATTGTTTGATGCCCAGCTCATCCGCCACTGCATTAAGCGCGTCTCCGGGGAAAAACCGGATTGGCAAACCATTATCATCAGCGAACTCAAGCAGCCCCTCTTCATCTTTTTTAAGATCAATGGAGGCAATGCCTGCTATGGAATGAGCGGACAGCCTGTTTTCTTTGAGGAGTGATGTGAATTCATTCTGGATTTCATCTCTTGTCGTGCCTCTGTTGCAGCCTATCCCCGCAAAAAGGTTCCGGGGTCTCATGTAAAGGGTCTTTCTTTTATACAGCGCTTCAGAAATAACTATTTCAGCTATATTTGATGATTCAACGATGTTAAATTCGTCGGGCACTCCCGGCAGGACAATGGAATTGCCTGTATACACCTTTACGCGTTTACCGTTTACGATCTTTGCGCTCAGACGTTTCAGCCTCTCATAATCTTCTACATAAAGACCTCTCTCATCCGCCCAGATATCCAGCGCTGTCCTGCCCTGCACGTCCGAAGCAGTTGTGATCACTGCCTGTGCACCCAGGAAGTCAGCTATTTCTGCGGCCAGCTTGTTCGCCCCTCCTAGATGTCCGCTCAGCAGACTGATGGCATGCCGTCCCTTTTCATCAAGGACGACTACCGCAGGATCTGTCCTTTTATCTTTAAGCAGCGGCGCGATTGTCCTCACGACAATTCCTGTTGCCATGATAAAGATGATGTTTCTGGATTCCCGCCATTGCAGGGGGAATTCATGAATTGCCCCTGCGGACGTGAATTTAACAATCTGCGCATCAGGATGAAGTCCTTTCAGTTTCTGAGCAAGTTTGAAGGCGTTGCCTGTGATATAGAAGATAGTCGTCTTCCCGCCTTTTTTAACTTTCGACTTACTTTCTGTACTCATGTTTAAAGTCCTTATGATAAAGCTTCGATTCCTTGCCCAGCTTTTCTTCAGATGCCCTTAATGCTTCGCCGACATAAATCAACGCGGTCTTTTTGATCCCGGCTTCTTTGACCTTGTCTGAAATGTCCTTTAATGTTCCCCGGACAATCCGCTCCTCCGGCCATGATACCCTCTCAATTACAACAACAGGGGTATCTTCAGGATAACCTTCAAGCAGTTCATCTCTGACTTTTTCAATCATGCCCGCGCTTAAAAAAATCACCATCGATGCCCTGTGCTTTGCCAGCGCAGACAACTTCTCTCTGTCCGGCACGGGAGTTCTTCCCTCAATCCGCGTAAAGATGACTGTCTGGCTTATTTCAGGAATTGTAAGCTCCTGCCCCAGAAGCGCAGCCCCTGCCATAGCGGACGAGACCCCGGGGACAACCTCGTAAGGGATATCCATTTCACGGAGTCTTTCTATCTGCTCTGAGATCGCGCTGTAAAATGACGGATCTCCAGTGTGCAGCCTTACAATGAGTTTCCCCTGTTTGAAATTATTTTGAATCACTTTGATTGTCTCATCCAGCGTCATGCCTGCAGAATCATATATCTCGGCCCTGGTTCCTGCAAGCAGGGCAGGGTTCACCAGGCTCCCGGCATAAATCACAACATCCGCGGCATCAAGCAGTTTCCTGCCTTTGACCGTAATCAACTCAGGATCACCCGCGCCTGCGCCTACAAAATATAATTTATTTTTTTTCGTCACTGTTTAACCTCTGAGATATGTATTCCCTCAAGACTTCCGCTGCAGCCAGAATATCTTCAGTTTGAGGAAGCTTGTTAATGATGCTGTCTAAATAATTTCGTTCCTGGACAAGCCTGACAGATTCTTTAAAATGCATGTCATACACCCAGGAAAGTTTCATCAATTTAAAATCATTTTCGGTCCTGATATTTGAATATGAAGCAACATGTTTATTCATAATACATGAAAGCATGACCTCTGAATATTCAGGGGTATCAGGCATCCTGAAAGCGGTTGCGGACGCCCTTTTTTCTACAGGGCTTTCATAATACTCGATGAAGACGCGGAATATATCCACCTTGTCCGCGTCACGGATTAATTTCAATAATAAAACCACATCGCTGTCCAGTGTGGCCGGTATTGCAAATGCATTGTGAAACTTTACGGACTGAATTATCAATTGCTGTTCATCAACGGGAAGCCGCTGAAGGACCTTTTCCTCAATCAGTATCTTTGATCCCAGCAGCCCGTGATTGAGCGAAATAGCGTCCCTGAATGTTTTGTACCTGGTGTATTGCCGGAACCTCCCGACATCATGGAAAAGCGCCACCGCCTCAGCCAGCTTTATCTGATTACCGGCAAGGGACGAGCCTTCGGCTATCGCAACGATATTTCTGCAAACATTATCAGTATGCTCGACCTTCAGCAGTATGTTCTTCTGGTCTTCGGCATCAGCGGAATAATAAGCCTTGGTGTAATCCGCAAACCAGCTCTTTAAATATATGAGGTCATCCTGAGTCATTTTCTGACAATCACCACTGAAAAATAATTTAAGCCTTCCTGTTTTATCTTTGTGATGTCCCGGTATATTATTTCATCCTCCATCCCGGCCCTTGAAACGCAGACAGCGCTGCCGATAAGGTCCATTTCCCCAAGCAGCTTTATTATTTCATCCAGCACCTTGTTCACCTTCATGAGCACCACAGTATCAAACATCTCCAGAGTCGTCTTCAGGTTGTCCAGGTAATTTGCCGGGAGAATGGCGATCCTCTCATTCCCCAGCCCCAGGGAAATATTCGCCCTGGCAGCTGATGCATTTATGGAAGAAACCCCGGGGATTATCTGGATGCTCAGGTCAGGCCGGAGTTCAAGCAGTTTATCGTATAGATAAAAAAACGTGCTGTAGATAGTCGGGTCGCCGAGGGTGAGAAAGGCAACGTCCTTCCCTTTCTTAAGCTGAGTCAGGATTGTTTCAGCTATTTGATTCCATTTATCATCGAGACTCAAATCTGTATGATCTGCTCCTTGCCCCATAGTTTTTCTCATCGGAAAATGCGCCTCGATAATCTCCTTCCCGTCAAGATCCACCGCCTTTTCAACTATCGACAAGGCAAGGCTGCTCCCTTCCTCACGGCCTTTGGGGACACAAAGCACAGAGGATTCTTTAATGACCCTCACGGCCTTCAGGGTCAACAACTCCGGGTCCCCGGGGCCGATACCGATGACGCTCAGTCTGCCTGTCATTACACCTTTTCTCCTGTAACGATAAATATCGGGTTCAGTGCGCTCATATGCCTTTTACCGCCAATTGTCTTCGATCTTGAAACTGAGATCTCTGAGACATCAACCCTGAAACCATTTCTCTCAAGAGACTGGACCGCTTCATTCAATGTCTCGATTGTCGCTGCGTTTATAACTACAATTCCTGAAGGCATCCGGTCATTAATATAATCCGCGATATCATTTAACCTGCCGCTGCTGCCGCCAATGAAGACCCTGTCCGGCGCAGGCAGTTGTATGAGTGCGTCAGGGGCATGACCGCTGACAATTTTGATATTCCCTGTCTTATACCTGCTTTTATTCTCCCTGATATTGAGCATCTGGTCTTCATCTTTTTCAATTGCATATATTTTCAAATCAGGGCAGATGATCGCGGCTTCAATTGACACCGAACCAGACCCTGCACCGATGTCCCAGAGCACTCCCGTCTTCGGCAATCTTAATTTATGGATAGTAACAGCCCGGACTTCGTCTTTTGTGATCAAACCTCTTGAATGCTGAATCTCGTCTTCTTTAAGCCCGAATACGACGTGTAGGGGCAATTCATGAATTGCCCCTACGATAATCACAACATTCGGATGCCCGAATGACATTTTTGAAATCTCTTCTGGCGTCCCTTCAGTGACCTTCTCGTCATCATACCCAAGCTTCTCACAAACATACATCCGCAGGGGCGAGGTCATCTCGCCCTTGCATAGCATGTGCGCAATCGCCTCAGGACTGTTGACCTTGTCGGTAAGAATAGCAATTTTGCTATGCCGCATTAGAAGCCCCGGCAAGTCCGTAAGTTCATACTCAAGCTTTCTCCTCTTTTCAGGATCAGGGCCTCCGTGCAGGCTTATCAGGAGCGCATTATTGGAGGTCTCTCTTATTCTGGAGAAGGCGACCTGGATGCTTGAAAGGTCCGGGTATATTTCTGCTGCGTCTTTTCCAAGTCTCTCTATGACCAGTCTGCCTATGCCGAAGAACATCGGGTCTCCGGCAGCCAGGAGCGCTATGTTCTTAGTCTGATAATTATCCGCAATATAATCGAGCATTTCATAGACACTGCCGTGGGCAATGATCCGGTCCTTCACCTCACCGTATTCCGCATAATTTTTAAAGACATCGAGAAGACGGTCATTTACAAGGACAACATCTGAATTCAGAAGCGCCCTGCCGGCCCTCATGTCGAGAGGCCTGAAGCCTATTCCTATAATTTGGACCTTATTCACTTGATGCAATTATCTCCCCTTCATATGATACAAGATATGTGGTAACGGGAATGCCTTCGGCTATTCCTTCAGCATATGTCTTAGCAGAATTACAGACATCCGAAAATGCGGATTGCGGATTGCGGATTGCGGATTTAACGAGTTCAAATATTTCTCTTGCCGTATTGAAATTCCGAATTCCGAATTCCGAATTCCGCAGTTCCGGATTTAATTCTATTAAGAAGTCCACCGCCTTCTTTATATCAATCGCCCCGAACCTTACATGCGTCTGCGGCGTTGCCATTGCTATTTTAACCATCTTGGCCCACTGAGCACAAAGGTGGATCTTCTTAAAGCCGTGCCTCTTTGCCTCTTTCAGAGAATATTCAAGGTAATCTCCCATGAGAACGTATACTTCTTCGGGCAAGTTGAATTTCTTCATATGCGCTTTTTCCGACGAACGTCCTGCAGATACTGCTATCTCTTTATGTCCCATCGCCTTTGCAACGTCCATGGATGAAGCAATGGTCGCTGTCCACGCCTCTGTTGAAACGGGTTTGACAATGCCTGTGGTGCCGAGAATTGAAATCCCTCCGATGATGCCGAGTCGGTAGTTCAATGTTTTTTTAGCAAGCTCCTCTCCGTTTGGGACGGAGATGGTGATTTCAATTGTGCTGATGTCAGGGCGAGATGACCTCGCCCCTACGACTTCCAATACAGCTTCTTTAATCATCTTCCTCGGCACGGGATTAATCGCAGGCTCACCGATTGGAACGGGAAGGCCGGGCTTGGTAACTGTGCCGACGCCCGTGCCGCCTTTGATGTCTATCCGTAGGGGCAATTCATGAATTGACCCTACATCTGTTGCCTGCACCATCTTTGCTTCTGCCACAATCTCCGCCCTATTCGTAACATCAGGATCGTCTCCTGCATCCTTGACAACAGATGCACGTGCAGTAAGTTGAGAGTTAAGCGTTATGAGTTCCGACTTATGAATTTTAAATTTCACCCTGCTGCCGTCCGGAAACGGGACCTCAACATATTCGACCTGTAGGGGCAATTCATGCCTGTGCCCTTCAGGGTAAATTGCCCCTGCATTTGATTGCCGACATACTTCATCAAGCAGCATCAACACCGCCGCCTTTGCAGCTGCAGCCGCACATGCTCCTGTTGTATATCCTGACCTTAAATGCCTTTTCATGGTATATGTTAAATGTAGGTCGAGATGACCTCGCCCCTACAGATTAATATTTATATTCCATCTGCATCTGATCGAGCGAGTCATCCCGCAGAAGGTACTTGACGTTATCCTCAGCTATCATCTTAAAGGCATGCACAATGATCTCCTTATAGAAATCGCAGAACACGGCCTTCTTGTTTATATTGCCGCGTGCATGCATCTCTGCCGGGCACGGCGAGCCGCATATGTGCCTGAAGTCACAGGTATTGCATTCATCGATATTCTCTACCATCCTCGCCCTGATCGCCTTAAAGGGCTTTGACTCCATTGCCTTTGCGATAGATGTTTTGAATATGTTTCCGCCTGAGAATTCCTTAAAGCCGATGAATTCCCCGCACGGCACCATTGCGCCGTCGGCTGTGACGGTGAGGAATGTCCTGCCGCCTCCGCATGGAGAGATGTCGCACATCATGCGCCTTGCTGTCGGTGATATGATCGCCAGCAATACGTTGGCGAAGTTGCCGACCACTATCTGGCGTTCGGTCTTCTTTGTGAGCGCCATTGCAGTGTCAACGGCCTTTATCAGGTTTTGAGCATATACCTTATCATCGGGTTTCACCTGTTCAGAACGTTTCTGTGTAAGACGGACAGGATTGAGCAGGACCATCGGCACCTTCTTTGAATGAAGGAATGTAACAAGTTCCGAGAGTTTGTCCACGTTGTATTTATTAACAGTACAGATCACATTCAGTCCCTCATACCCCGCAAACCAGTCCAGTGCCTGCACAGCCTTCTTGAAATTCCCCTCGCCCTTTCTCGATACACGTGAAAGATTATTGACTGCCGCAGTTGAGGCATCAAGTGAAATGCCGATACCCACGCTGTACTTCTTTATGAAATCAACGTCCTCCTTTTCAAGTAAAAGGGCATTTGTCTGGATACCGAAGAGCATCTTTTTGTGATACTTCTTAATGGCCCCAAAGAGAATGTCCTTTACAAGCAGCGGCTCGGCAGCGTGGAATACGATCACTGGTTTCTTTTTCATACCTTTGAAATGGTCCACGATTTTTCCTAGCACGATATCAAGCTGTTCAGCGGTCATCTGGGTCCCCTGCTGCCTTATCATTGAAGGGATGTAGCAGTAAGGGCAGTTGGCATTGCACCGGTCCGTCGGATCAATGTAGACACAGTTCAACGGTTCATTGAACCTGAAATTATGCATCTCATCATCAAGGTGCTTCATTTCTTTTTTGTAAAGGTCGATCATGTCCTGGGGGAGCATGAAGCCGCCGTTTTGCCTCGGCAAAATACTCCAGAATATATTGTCGGCATCCAGCGCCAGTTTCCAGTTGTCATCGACATTGGAAAAGGAAAGGCCCCTTTCAACAGCTCCTTGTGAACAACCGCATTTGCATCCTTTGCTCATGATTATCAATCTCCTTTTTGCGTAAATATGATTATTGCTGCTCTCTTTGTCTTTCCTGCGAAAGCAGGAATCCAGTTTTTATTTCTGGATTCCCGTTTGCACGGGAATGACGTAGGGGCGTATTGCGATACGCCCCTACAATAAATATTTTACAGAGGCATCTTCTTTTTCGGAATATCACCATACATCACAAAATGTGTAAGCCCGTTAGCTGTCGTTGCGCATTTCATGTGATAGGAAATAGCCGTTTTCGTATTTTTCTTCTCAGCCTTTGTTGCCTTTTTCAAGAGTTCACCTCCTCTTTAATGAAGTTTCGAGAGACCTCAGTATCTCCCGTCTTGCCTCACCAATGGTGAGCGGTATTCGTTCAAAGTCCACCTTGTCTTCATGTTTAAGCCTGTAAATCAATTCAGCTATATGGGGAAGCCGGAGCTTGATATGGGCCATATCTTCAGGCGCGTTAAAGACCTCTTCCGGGGCCCCGCCCCTTGTAATCTTTCCCCTGCTCAGGATATAAAGACGGTCAAGAAATACAGGCACCAGGTCAACGCTGTGGGTAGCCATGACAATCGTCACCTGCTTCTCCCTGTTGAGCTTCTGAAGCAGGCCCATCATTTTGTATTCGCCCATAGGGTCAAGACCTGCGGTTGGTTCGTCAAGCAGAAGCATTTCATGTCCCATAGCCAGGAGTCCGGCAATGCAGGCCCTTTTCCTCTGGCCGAAGCTCAGGTTGTGGACGGATTTTTTTTCAAGGCCTGCCAGCTCAACCTCATTAAGTGCGCTCATGACCCTTTTTTCAACTTCATTTGCTGCAAATCCCATATTCGTCGGCCCAAAGGCAACGTCTTCAAAAAGTGTCGGCGCAAACAACTGGTCATCCGGGTTCTGAAACACCAGCCCGACTTTTTTATATATCTCCTTTGGTGAGAGTGTCCTGATATCGACGCCGTCCAGATGCACGCTGCCTTCAACACCTTTAAGGAGCTTGTCCATGGCCCTGAGCAGGGTAGTCTTGCCTGACCCGTTGGCCCCCAGCAGGCCGATGAATTCGCCTTTCTTGACCTCAAGGTTTATATCAGACAGGGCATGCGTGCCATCAGGGTATTTATATGAAACATGTCTGACGCTGTACATCAGATCATCCATACAGCGCCTCCAAAGGCCACTATTAAAAATGCAACAGCAAGTTCTATGGTCCTCAAGGGCTTCCCCTTAAGCAAAGGCAGGTCTCCCGTGTAGCCCCTTTGAATCATCGCGTCAGCCGTCTTCTGACTCTGCTCAAAACCGCGCAAGACAAGCGACCCTGTCAGAACACCGAAAGAACTTAATCCTTTTCTAATTCCCGAATAACCGAGACGGTTTTTCTGGGCGCTGTAAATAGTAGTTGCGTCCTCAAGAAACATAAAGAGATATCTGTATGCAAACATCGTTATTTCGATAAAGGACTTAGGGATCCTCAGCCACGAAAGCGCTGCCATAAATTCAATAAAAGGTGTTGCAAACCCAACTGCCACTAAAAGAGAAACTCCTCCTAATATCCTGGAGGCTATCAGCAGGCCTTCAATAAGTCCGTCTTTATGCCCGTCCAATTCCATCCCGAAGAGATTAAATGAAAACAGGATGTCCTCTCCTGAAAAGAAAAGCTTCAATAACAGGACCGCAAATGCCATAAGAACAGGCTGCGCTAATCTCAGAGCCAGGATTCGCACAGGTATGTGCATCTTCAGGCAAAGGACAATGGATATAGCGGCTATAACCAATGGAAACATTGTCCCTTTATAACTTAAAACCATTCCCAGGAGCGCAAGGGTGACAATCAGTTTTGCCCTTGCATCTACTTTAGAAAGGAAATGTCCTGTTTTAAAATGTTCCGAAAATACTTCCATAATCTTAAGCCTTTTAATCCCCCCCAAGTCCCCCATTGGTAACGAGGGATTTGGGGGGATTTTACTTTTCTTAACTCATTCTGTATGTGCTCTGTGTCCGGACTCTCCGGGATTCCCTGCTCTGCTTTCAGTCAGAGTTCTCCAGTAGTATCCTCCGATAAACCCTCCAACAGCGCCTGCAAGAAGGAAAACAAAGAGAAGCAGGTCTCCCTGGTCTGTGTTGATTAATGGTTCCCTTGCCTCTCTGCCCTGTTCTTTCGCATATTTCTCCACGACTGATTCGTCAACACCACCCCACTTCTCCGAAGCAGCGGCGAGTAGAGGGCAGCAGGTAGAGAGTAATAATATGATTAAAAAAATCATTCCATAATATTGATTTTTGATTTCTGATTTTTGATCTTTCATGATATTGCCTCCTCTGCCTTTAACACACGCATCTTCACAAGCAAATCAGGTCTCTTTTTGTAAAGCAGGACAACCATGCCCGAGGTCATTGCTCCTTCCAGTAGCCCTAATGGAAGCTGCGTTGGAATAAAGGCAATGAGTATCTTATAGAAAAGCGGAAGAAACGGCGAATCGCCTCTTATCCCCGATGCAAGTTCAACGGAGGTTGTCAGATATGTTGCCCAGTCTGCGAGGACACCTGCCATGAAAGCAGCTACTGTCATGTTTACCTTTACCGAGCGCAACGCCCGGAATGTCAGGTATCCTGCAAACGATCCTGCCACACCCATTGATACTATATCCGCCCCCCATGTACTTAATCCGCCGTGTGCAAGAAAGAGCGCCTGAATGAGCAACGCTACTGCTGTAACAAGTATGCTTATCGTCGGTCCGACAAGTATCCCTGATATTCCTGTTCCTGCAGGATGAGAGCATGTTCCCGCAGTCGGCACAGGTATGGGCATGCAGGAAATTACAAACACTATCGCAGCCATTAACCCTACCAGAGGCTTGATCGACAGATCGGTCTTTGAAAGGATTTTGAGCCTCCTTAATCCGTATGCAACAAATGGTAAAGCGACAAGAAACCACAGCGCCGCCCAGTTGAATGGCAATATGCCTTCCGAGATGTGCATGGCATGCGCGTCAGATGCGGTGAATAGTGAACAGTGAACAGTGAACAGCGTTAAAACAATAAATTTGAATTTTGGATTTTGAATTTTCATTTAAACCTCCCCGTCATTCCGGCAAGGATTGTATAGTCAGTTTCGGGTTTATTCAGTCCGCCTTTGACGCCAATGTTAATGTCAAAGTTCTCCGAGACATAATAAATCAATCCGCCGAGGACAAAGGTTGGGTTTGTATTCCATTCTTTGTCGGAATTCCTCTCCGTCCCGATATTTGCAACTGCCGTAAGATTTTCAACAACCTGTATTTCGGAAGCAAGCGACAGATGCCAGATGTCTTTTCTATTCGCTTCATCGTCTTCCTCAAGTTTGTATTCATTGCGTGTATATCCGAGATTAAAATGAAAAGTGAGAGGAGCTGCTTCTTTTGTCGTTATAAGTACAAGGCCGTAAGACGCCCTACCGCTGCCGAGACCTTTCCCTTCATCACCAGCGGGCAGCGCGACACCGGGCTTCAATGCAAAGCCCAACCCGTCCTTTTCATAAAAACGCCATTTCGTTTCAATGGACATGTCCGAAAGTCCGTCCTCATCGACCGTCTCTTCCGAATCTTCTATCCTTATATACTGATACGGGATGCCGAGAACGATATCTATGTCATTGTTTATTCCATACGAGAATATCGTTGCCAGTTCAGTAACCTCTTCTGTGAGTTCGTCTTCTTCCTCATGTCCATATTCCCCATTGATTTCAATCTGAAACTTTCCGGCGCCCTGAGTCCCTGTGTCATCTGTTATAAGCGGATGTGCAGCGAATGCCGCTCCATACCATAATACGACTACAATAATTGTAAAGATTTTCTTAATCATTTTCTTCTCTCTCCTTTTCATCGAGGTTTTGGGAATGAGAGGTCTTCCGGCTCAGGGCAGCCTACTCACCCGCCTTCCCATGCCAACGCTTCGGCACAGTGGCTTTCCGGGTTTTCGTTCCCTTTACGGCTGCGTGACAGCAGGGGATTCACACCCCTTTCCACTTCATCATTCCGTAAATTGTAATTGCTTTACTACTCACTTCCTACTTCTGATCATCACCTCCCTCCGCCATTTTCAGCAATGCATTCACAATTGCCACTGCAACCGTTGAGCCGCCCTTTCTGCTGAGATTTGTGATAAAAGGGAACGGCTGTGAAGCAAGCAGCGCCTTTGATTCCAGTGCTTTTACGAAACCGACAGGAACTCCAATGACAAGGGGTGGTGTGTCTGTAGGGGCGTATTGCAATACGCCCTTACTTAAAATCTCAATCGTCTTCAACAGCGCCGTTGGCGCATTGCCGATTGCGATGATTCCGATGTTATTGTTTTCTTTTAATGCGGATTCTATACCAAGTTCAGACCTTGTTTTTTCTTCTGACCCCTGACTTCTGACTCCTGAGGCCTGTATGTTACAAAGAACCTTCCCTCCCCATTTCTCCAGGAGCTTTTTGTTGATGCCTGTCCTTACCATTTCAACATCGGCGAGAATGTCTTTGCCTGATTTAATTGCAGCAATGCCGGCTCTCACTGCGTCGGGGTGGAATGCAAGGCTGCCCTTAAATTCAAAATCAGCCGTGGTATGTATGACTCGTTTCACGATCGGCTGCCTTTCTTCCGGGACATCGCTGAGGTCAACCTCTTCCGAAATAATCTCAAAACTCCTCTTCTCAATTTCCTCGGGCTTAAGACCGGTGGAAGCGCTTATCCTTTCAAGGACAACCTCCGCCATCTTGTTATGGATACCGAGCGGCTCTGTATAAACAAATTCAACGTCGTTATATTTCCCCCGCGCTTCTTCGATTATCCCCGGGATGTCTGTCGTGACATGCATTCCGCTGCTGAGAAAATAGGGATGGATGATTATCTTTTCAGCGCCATCCTTCACACAGTCAGTAATAGCCTGCATTATGTCCGGCTCGGCAAACTGCAGGTATGCGACCCTTACACAGTCACCGCTGCATCCGGGATGGATCTTACCATGCAGCAGCCCGGCCACCTGTTCAATGTTATTGGCCTCTTTTTTGGGACTACCGTGTCCCGCAATAATGATCTTTTCCATGACACTCCTTTATGAAATCAATGATGCTGTCTGCTATGGATAAATTACTTCCGAAATGGATGTGAATATAACTGCCAAGCGTGTTTTTGATTCTATATCCTTCATCCGCAAGGGCCAGCCCGGAACCGTCTTTAACGGAATAGATCGTGGGGCAATGCGAGGGCGGGATGACCTCGCCCCTACTCTCCAATACTTCTGAATAATGGAACTCATGGCCTCTGACCGCAGTCCCTTTAATCCCGAGGATTGACCGCTCTTTTAGAGCCGCTTCCCTGTATCCCAGGCTTGACCTTCCATTTTTCATCCTGGTCTTAAAAGGGAACACCCCGGCCATAGGATGGAGCACATTGTCAAAATCATATATGCCCTCAGTCATGTACATAAAACCCCCGCATTCCGCATATCCCGGCTTGCCTGCATCTGAGAATTTTCTTATGGACTCCAGCATCGGTTTGTTGGCGGACAGCTTCTCCGCATGCAGTTCCGGATAACCTCCGCCGATATAAAGAGCGTCAGCGTCAGCCGGGACCGAGTTGTCCGAAATAGGACTGAAGGTCAGTATCTCAGCGCCTGCCTGTCTTAACAGATCAAGATTGTCTTCGTAGTAAAAGCAGAACGCCTTGTCATAGGCAACAGCGATACGTATGCTGGATGTCACGTAGGGGCGAGATAACCTCGCCCCTGCAGTTAGCGCACTTCCACTTTTTTGCACTATCGAATCCATATCAATATGTCTCAAAACCGCGTCAGCCAGTTTATCGATCTCTTCCGCTTGTATCGGGCTTTCCTCTGCTACGACTAGGCCGAGATGTCTGTGGGGAATATTAAAATCCATATCCCTCGGCAAATACCCGATCACAGGGACGTCCTGCACACTGTCTTTGACTCTCTGGTAATGTCTGTCAGAGGCAATTCGGTTGAAGATGACACCGGCAACGGTAGGGAGGACATCCATATTCCGTTCTCCATATTCCACAAAACCTTTCACCACCGCCCCTGCGCTCTCCGCCATACCATACGCATCGACCACAAGTATGACCGGCAAACCGAGCGAAGCTGCAAGATCAGCGGTACTGATATTGCCGTCATACATTCCCATGACGCCTTCTACTACCGATATATCTGCATCTGCTGAATGCCGTGAAAAACAGTCAGTGACATAATCCCTTCCGCACATCCATAGATCGAGGTTCCTTGATGTCATGCCGGTAATGAGTTTGTGAAGGCCTGTGTCGATAAAGTCAGGGCCGGCCTTGAACGGCTGCACCTTATATCCCTTTTTTCTCAACGCGGCAAGGATCCCGAGGGTAACCGTTGTCTTCCCGCAGCCGCTGTGTGTGCCTGCAATGACTATACCGCGCATAATTCCGAAAGCTCCTTCATCAGTATCTTATTATGTTTGCGTGACTTCACCGCAATCCTGATATATGAGTTATTCAGTCCCCTGAAGTTTGAACAGTCCCTGACGAGTATGCCCTTGTTCCTTAACAGGACCACCTGTCCACCCGCATCCGCAACCTTTAACAGATAGTAATTGGCTGCGGACGGGAAGAAACTGATCCCGCATTTCTCAAGGCTTTTCTCAACATACTTTTTTTCACGGGCAATCAACCTGTATGTCCTTTCAATATATTCCCTGTCATCAAGCGCTGTGACCGCTGCCTCTTGGGCCAGGTTATTGACCGTCCACGGCTCCTTGAATTCCAGCACTCGCCCTATAAGGTCCTTATGAAAAACCGCGTATCCGATCCTGAGGCCTGTCAATGCATGGAATTTTGTCATTGACCTCAGGACTATAAGATGTGGATTGTCCCGGACGTCATGTATGACCGACTCTTCGGGAGTGAAATCAATAAAAGCTTCATCAACAACAAGGTAACACCGCTGCCTTCCTGCTGCTTCAGCAATTTCCAATATCTCTTCCCTCTTCAGGATAGCTCCCGTGGGATTGTTCGGGTTACACAAAAACGCCATTTCACATCCCTGCATGGCGCTGATAAATGAATCAATATGAAATTGGAAATTGTTTTGTTCTTTTAATTCATAACGCGTCACAGGCGAGGTCACCTCGCCCCTGCACAATTTGCATGCCCTCTCATATTCCGAAAACGTGGGAGCGGGGACCAGGGCCTGTTCCGGTTTGAGCGCCCTTGGAATGAGATAGATGAGTTCTGTGCTTCCATTGCCGCAGAGTATTGTTGCGGGGTCAATATCAATGTGTTCAGCTATCTTTTGTCTCAGCATTGATGTGTCCGGATCAGGGTAGTTACCCAAACCATCCATACCCTTTCTGATTGTCTCCTTCACCTTCTTTGATAGACCGAGAGGGTTTATGGACGCGCTGAAATCAATCATCTTCTCTTCAGGCAATCCAAGCTCCCCGGCTATTTTATAGATATTGCCGCCATGCTCTGTAGTGGCGTATTGCAATACGCCTCTACTCACTGCTGCCGACTTTTCATTAATCATATGGCAGTCCTCAAATATTGAAGTATCAGCGCAAGCTCCAAACCAAGCAGGGAAGTCACTTTAACAATAGATAGGGCGTTTTCCGAGGCATTAAGATATTCATCTCCAACTCCTGACCGCTCCTCTCCGATAAACGGTTTCTCAACTGTTATTCCGCCATATACAGATGGCCCGCCGAGTCTCACACCCAATGCGCCTGCCATTGCCGCCTCCGGGACCCCGCTGTTGGGACTGGAATGCTTTCTGCCGTCTCTCATCATTATCTTTAATGATGATGTGGGGGCAGGAGTTGGTTTTCCACTGATACCTAATAAAAAAGTCGCGATAACAATCAATATCCCTGTTATCCTCGCGGGAATGTAATTAGCGATGTCATCAAGCCTGGCCGCGGCCCAGCCGAAGTTTCTGTACTTTTCATTTTTATAACCGACCATTGAATCAAGCGTGTTTATCGCTTTATAAGCCATGGCAAGAGGTAGTCCTCCAAGTGCAAAATAAAAGAGCGGCGCGATGATTCCGTCCGAGGCATTTTCAGCAAGGGTCTCTATAGTTGCCTTCAGTATTCCCTTCTGGTCCAGAGAATGCGTGTCCCTTCCCACGATGATTCCCAGCTTGCCCCGCGCCCTCTCCAAATCTCCGGTCTTGAGTTCGTTAATCACCGCCTGTGCGGATTTAATCAGCTCGCGTGTCGCGATGGTCGTAGCGATCAGAACGGCGAGGATGATAATAGCTAAGTAAGAAGTGAAATGTGAGAAGTTGGAAGTAAGGAGGAGCTGATTAATAAAATAGAAAATGCCGCATGTCATGCTGACGATAATGATGACAAGACCAAGTCCCGCAAGTTTTTCAACAGTAGGGGCACGGCGCGCCTTGTCCCTGCTCGATTCTGTCATACGCATCATCTCTCTCAACACCCTCTCCATTTTCTCAATCGCCCATCCGATCCCGCATACAGGATGAGGAAGCCATTTCGGGTCACCGATAGCCATATCCAGTAAATAAGCTGCTGTCAATGTAATTGCTTCCGTCATATTTAATCTCCTGGGGGGGACGGCCGTTTCATACAGTATTCCATTTCTACCTGCCTTAAAATAAAACAGATATCCACGCTGTTCTTTAATATATCTGCCCACCTGTTTATTGCCTCTTCCCGTGTTGCCTGATAATTGACTTCCACATCGCGAGGCGGAAGGCCTTTCTTTTCTCTCAGGGAGTTGATAACCAAGGTCCTGAATTCATCATTGTCGAATATTCCGTGGATGTATGTGCCCCAGACATTATCATTTGCGGAACCGTCCGGTATGATATTGGTGGTCCGTAGGGGCGAGGTCATCTTGCCCTTGCAGATTTCTCCGTTAGAAGAGTATCTTCTCATCCTGAACATCCCAATATCCCCGGTCGTATTTCCCATATGAATTTCGTACCCCTTCAGAATGTTTTTATCCCCCTTAACTCCTGACTCTAAACTCTGAACTGATTCTGCTTCCACTTGGCATGTGGTCTTTGTCCTGTCAAACGTTGTAACAGTATCAAGAAAACCCATGCCCTCCACTTCCCTCATGCTGCTTTCAACGCTATCAGGATCAAAGATTTTGTTCCCGATCATCTGATAACCGCCACAGACGCCGATCAGGGCGGTCCCTTTCCTGACAGCCGCCTTCACGCAATCCTCAATCCCGCTTTCCCTTAATAACAGCAGGTCGCTGACAGTGTTTTTTGAACCGGGGATAATAATAAGATCAGCGCTGCTGATATCTTCCTCCCATAAAGAGTACCTGATCTCAACATCCGGCTCATATATGAACGGGGCAAAGTCAGTGAAGTTTGAAATATATTTCAGTCTCAGGACGACTATTTTCAGGTCCTTATGACCTGACTGGCCAAATCTTGAGAACTTCTCGATTGACAGCCCGTCCTCTTCATCAAGCCCCATATGGTTCTGATAGTAAAGAGTGCCGATGACCGGCTTTCCTGTCTTATCTTCTATCATTCTCAAACCCGGCCTGAGAATGTTTATGTCACCCCGGAACTTATTCACGATGAATGCCTTGATATAGTCAGCGTCGGATTGTACGGACATGTCGTGCCACGCCGCTACGCTATCTTTCAATAATTCCACGGTACCGTAAAACTGTGCAAACACCCCGCCCCTGTCAATGTCGCCAACGAGAATGACCGGCGCATCCGCATAGCGGGCAACGCGCATATTAACGACCTCTTCCTCCTGAAGATTGATCTCCGCAGGGCTTCCCGCCCCTTCGATTACGATCAGGTCATATTCTTTTGAAAGCCTGTCATAGGCCGCGGTTATTTCCTGCCAGACCTTGTCCTTTATCGCGTAATATTCATGCGCCTTCATCGTCGCATGGACCTTTCCGTTAAGGATGACCTGGCATCCGGCCTCTCCTGTTGCTTTAAGCAATACAGGGTTCATGTCATTGCATGGCTCCAGTCCCGCTGCCTCGGCCTGAAATGCCTGTGCCCGTCCTATCTCGCCGCCTTCTTTTGTAATGAATGAATTCAACGCCATGTTCTGCGATTTAAAAGGAGCGACCTTGATGCCCATGTCTCTGAATATCCTGCAGAGGCCGGCAACGATAGCGCTCTTGCCTGCGCCGGAACCTGTTCCCTGTATCATTATTGCTTTTGCCATAAATTGATTTAAATGTAAGGGCGAGGTCACCTCGCCACTACGTCTCCATTAATCAGTTTTACTACAGGATAATCCCACATCTCGATAACATTCAGCGCCGCAAAACTCTGCTCTATCCTGAAGATATTCTCAAGCGGCATACCGAGTATCTCGCATAACAGGACCCGGATTACACCCCCGTGAGAAACTATCGCTATATTCTGTCCGTTATGATTTTTCATAATTTCTTCAAAGGCCTTTATCACCCGGTTTCTTACATCGATTGTACTCTCCCCGCCCATCGGGCTGAACTTCAGCGGATTCTCTGCCCATGCATTAAAGGCATCGGGCCATTTCCCTTTTATCTCATCAAAAGACATCCCTTCCCACACCCCGAAGCTGCGCTCTTTAAGTGCTTCAACGATAACGGGCTTAATGCCATGAGGCTCAGCAATAATCTCCGCGCTTTTTAATGCCCTGCTCAGATCGGAACAATAGACCACGGTTAACAGATTGTCCGCAATATAATCCGCCACCCTCTTGATCTGCTCAATCCCATTCTCAGACAGGGGCACATCCATATGCCCCTTGTACCGCCGGGACTCCGCTCCCTCTGTCTCTCCGTGTCTTATTAAAAAAATCCTTGTCATAATTCTGTTCAGGCCAGTCTGGCATTATTGATGACTGCGCTAAGTAAAAAAATCAGGACCGCAAGCTCATTTACCGCGCCGAATGAATCACCGGTCATTCCGCCGAACATCTTCCTGAAAAACCATACAGCGCCGAAACTGGACCCGTACAGCACCGGCATAGCGAACATTACATAAAACATCAGAAGTGATAACTGTGAAACCATTGTGCAGACCAGCGCCATAAGAATAATCGTGGCCGCTGTAGCTGCTATAAGCTGCCTGGCCCCGGTATGCTCAATGAACAGCCTTCCCAGTCCGTCCTTTCTTGCAGGGTTGCTGTAAAAGGCAGCGGTGACCATAGACCATCTGGACAGGACCGGCATTGAAAGAACGGTCACTAAATAGGCGGCTGAGGTTGATTCAAATGACACTGTATTCAATAAAACGTACTTGAGCAGGAGCGTCATTACTATGGCTATGACCCCCATCGGGCCGACCGTGCTGTCTTTCATTATCTCAAGCTTTTTCCCCCGGTCCCCCCTTGATGCGACAGCGTCAAAGGTGTCTGACAGGCCGTCAAGGTGAAAGCCGCCGTTCATTATTACCATAATAAGGACCAGCATGGCATTGGTGAGTTCAGCAGGAAATACCTTCAAAAAAAGCGCCGCCAAAAAGGCGAGCAAAACCCCTTCGGCAAATCCCACAAGGGGGAAGACCACTGTTGTCTTGCCCATCTCCTCGTCGGAAACATCTCCCATGTCCTGCATGGGAATGATCGTAAGGAACTGGAACGCTAATAAAAGTTTTCTCATATTAACCTAAATTTGTATGGGCTGTAGGGGCATCATGAATTGCCCCTACTTTTTACCTGCTACAGCCGCCTCTGCAAAAGTGGCCATCTCTTTGTATATCTTGAGGCCCCCTTCAATGACCAGCATTGCAAGCGCTGCTCCCGTGCCTTCGCCAAGCCTCATGTCAAGGTCAAGTATCGGCCTGAGACCGATCTTCTCCAGTATTGCCTTGTGGCCTATCTCCTGCGACATGTGCGCCGCGAACATGTAGTCTTTGGTTTTCGGTTCAATTAAATACGCTATCAATGCGCCTGTTGTTGAAATGAACCCGTCAATGACAACCGGGACATTATTTGATGACGCGCCGATTATCAGTCCTGCTATGCCGGCAATCTCCGCCCCGCCGATTTTTGCAAGAACATCGACCGGATCATTCTGATCAGGTTTGTTAACTGCAATTGAATCCTTAATCACCTGGACCTTGTTCTTCCAGGCATCATAATTGATCCCGGTGCCTCTTCCTGTAATATCTTCGACTGATTTACCTGTCAAAGCAGCTGTTATAGCGCTTGACGGCGTTGTGTTGGCAATGCCCATTTCACCGGTGCCGAAAATTTGATAACCTCTCTTTGCATATTGATTCGCCAACTCTATGCCAACCAGTATGCATTTCACGGCTTCATCTCTCGTCATGGCAGGACCTTTGCGCATGTTTTTAGTTCCTGAAATAATTTTGGAGGACACGAAAGTTGAGGAGGGTTTCAGACCTGCCCCGACAAAATCATAATCAACGCCGATATCCACCACAACAACTTCTGCACCGGCATGTCTTGCGAGGACATTTATACCGGCCCCTCCGTTAATGAAATTCATCACCATCTGCGGGGTCACCTCTTTAGGGAACGCGGACACCCCTTCTTCGGCAACCCCATGGTCTCCGGCAAAGGTGAAAACGACCTTCTTATCAAGGGAAGGCATCCGGGTTTCAGTGATAGCAACGAGCTGCTTTGCAAATTCTTCAAGCCTGCCCAGGCTGCCCTGAGGTTTTGTCAGATTGTCCAGGCGACTTTGCGCTTCATCTGCAAATTTACCGTTCGTATTTTTGATTGCAGACAAGATAGTATTTAATTCCATAATGTTCTCCTTTTATTGTCATTCCCGCAAAAGTGGGAATGCCGCTTGCTTGGTTTCTATTTATCATCCTTTAATTCTTATTGGTATCCCGGCCGTTACAAGATACACTTCGTCAGCAACCGAGGCGACCTTCTGATTCAGGTCTCCGGCAAGATCTCTGAAAAGCCGGGCCAGACTGTTTTCCGGCACAATCCCCATGCCGACTTCATTGGAGACGATAAAGAGATTCAACTTGCCGTCCCCCTTCAATACATCGATAAGATCCATAACTGCCTCGTTGACTGCCTGCCTGTCAGGAGACGCTATCTGAGACCGGACAAGTAAATTTGAAAGCCAGATCGTTAGACAGTCAAGTACGGCAACGCTGTACCTGCCGGTCAGGTTTTTCAGAACATCTGGAAGCCTTATCGGTTCTTCATATGTGTCCCACTCGCTCCCTCTTTCAACCCTGTGCTTTTCAATGCGGGCCTTCATCTCTTCGTCTAGGGCTTCTGCGGTGGCTATATAAACCTTGGGACCTTCAACTTTAGAGGCCTGATTGAGGGCGAATGAGCTTTTCCCGCTCCTTGCGCCGCCTATGACAAATGTGATCTTCATAAAAAATAAAAACCCCGGCCTTCTCTAAAGAAAGCCGGGGGATAAAAGCCAAATAACCTTTACCCTCACAGCCCCTTCCCTCGAAGGCTATTTTGTGAGGCTATGTCCAGGCAGGTCTTCTGGCTCTCCCGATCTCTATCTGCCTTCCCTGTCAGTTAAACAAGTGGCGTTCTGCTAGTAGAGACTGTGAATTCCAAAATAGCGGAAATCGGGATTACAGCGGCGGGTCCGCTCCCGTATTTCACGGGATTCCCCTTTAAGCCTTTACAGGCGCCTGAACAATATGAGTAGAATTATAACTTATGGGCTTGATGATTAGTCAAGGATCGATGACGGAATCGTTATCACATGAAGCCCGTCACTCACCGATTATCTTCACGAGCGCCCTTTTTCTCCGTCTCCCGTCAAACTCTCCGTAGAAAATACGCTCCCACGTGCCGAAGTCGAGTTTCCCGTCCGTCACAGCAACAACGACCTCGCGTCCCATGATCTGCCGTTTTAGATGCGCGTCCCCATTGTCCTCTCCGGTCGCGTTATGGCGGTATTGCGTTACAGGTTCGTGGGGCGCAAGTTTCTCAAGCCAGACTTCATAATCGTGATGAAGGCCAGACTCGTCGTCATTGATAAAGACAGACGCGGTTATATGCATCGCATTGACCAGGCAAAGGCCTTCCCTGATTTTACTCTCCTTCAAACATTCCTCAACCTGGTGTGTAATGTTTATGAATGCACGCCTGGCCGGGACATTAAACCATAGTTCTTTCCGATACGATTTCATATGCCCTCCATAAAGAAATCTATATTCTTGATTGAATCAATTTTACGATCTTTTTCGCTGCCTCCTCCGGCGGTTCTTTTTCAGTATAAATGGTCAAGTCAGGATTGTCCGGCTTTTCATAGGGAACATTTATTCCAGGCACCGGCCATCCCGCTTTCCCTTTTTCGTATATGTTCTTCGGCGCTGCATGGGTGTCGGTCCTTGTTTTTTCTCTCTCTATACAAAGTTCAACCGGACATTCAAGATATACCTCCATATAAGCAGGTATCAGTTCCCTTGCAAGCTGTCTCCAGGAGCGCTTATTCCCTGTGGCGTCTATGATGACATTCTGTCCAGCTTCATAAAGAGTTTTAGCTGTATACACCAGCGCCCTGTATACGTGCTCCCTTTCCTCATCTGAATAGGTAGGGGCAGGAGTGACTATTTTTCTCAGATCATCCATCCGAAGGACCACGGTGTCAGGAATCAGTTCCCTCACTTTGAGCGCGACCGTGCTTTTCCCGCACCCCGGCAAACCTGTAATCCACAATACCCATGGCATGTAATAATTATACTGCAAGTTTTATATGATTAAATGGTGTAGATTAAGTAAAAAAGGCTTTTCAATTTTACTCTCTTTTGGTAGAATGTGCTATGGAAATCAATGGAGATATGAGCAAAAGGCTCCCGCTTATACAGGAAGCCGACCTCAATGGGAAAATAGTCCTCGTTCGATTTGATCATAATGTCGTAAAAAAAGGCGTTATAAAAGACCCCTTCAGGATCGACAAGACGCTGGGAACTCTTTATTATATTGTTGACCGGGGGGGCAGACCGGTCCTGATGACCCACGTCGGGAGACCGAAAGACAAGAAAACCGGGAAGATCACCTGCAACCAGGAGAATTCCGTTGAACCTATCGTGGAATATCTCCGGCGGAAGCTTAATGTAGAATTTTATGTCCCCGAGTGTGAGATCGATCCTGACCTGGGGATATCGGGATTATCTAATTCCGTGTATCGCGCCATAGGAGATCTGAAGGACCGAAAAATCGGCGGCATCTACCTTCCCAATACACGATGGTTTCGAGGGGAAGAAGGAGAGGGGTTTTTCAGGGACAATTTTGCCGTGCTCCTGTCCGATATCGCAGATGTATATGTGAATGACGCCTTCGGCTCGTGGCAGCCGCACGTTTCAACATACGATATTACCAAGTTCATTCCCTCCTATGCGGGATTTCTCATGCAGCAGGAAATCGAGAATCTCAATAACGTGATAAATCCTGACAGGCCCTTTCTTGCCGTGATAGCAGGCTCTAAATACGACACGAAGATAGGTCCGTTATATGCAATATATAACAAGGCCGACCAATTGATTCTGGGAGGGGTCCTGTATAATGCTTACCTCTGCGCAAAATACGGTATTTCAATTAAAGGTATCTCAGAAGAAGACATCGGCGCCGCGCAGGAACTGGTCAATACGGACAAGACACAACAAAAGATCATAGAACTTCCTTATATTGTTGAATCAGACACTATGGAAGGCAGGATAGAAGGCAGGTACAGGACCTTGTCAATTAAAGACTTTAAGTCAGGCGATCAATATGGCTATATACTGGACATTGATCCTAAATCCTTTTCGGATAAAAAAGTCACTGAAGTCCTGCTGAATGCGAGCACCATTTTCGTTAATGCTGTTATGGGTTTCACTCCTCATTTTACCGAAGGGTCCAAGGCCCTTGATATGACAATAGATAAAAACACCCTCGCATTAAAAATGTACGGCGGCGGAGACACGCTTCAGGAATTCAAAAATCTGTGCCCGGGGCTCTACCTTTCTATCCTCGACAGTAACCGGTACTACTTCTTTACCGGCGGCGGTACCGTCCTGACTGCGATAGAGCAGGGTAGTCCATATGGCCTGAAACCCATTCACGCCCTAATGGAGAACAAGGAGAGTTCGGGGAAAAGCATATTGTGATTCATGCATACAAGTATCTTATCTCTATTGTTTTTTTCTTAACGTGCCTTTCATCCGCAGCCTTCTCATTTGACGGCCCTCTTCAGATAAATAATTTATATCCCATATTTCTGCATGCAGATCAGCCGTATCTTGAAAAAGCTGATATGGAAAATTCCATGTCCTTCAGTCTTTCACATTCAAGCACATATACGGTAGAAGAATCCAGGGATTGGGTCATCAGCCTCGATATGGAAATTACGGAGCTTAGTTTCAGATATAAGCGGATAATAAAAAATTTAATTGAATTTGACCTGGACGTGCCGGTGCTTGTTTTCAGCGAAGGCTTTATGGACGGGTTCCTTGAAGATTATCACGATGCTTTTGGCTTCCCGGATTACGGGAGAAAGGACAGGCCGAACAATGATTTTCTTTATGAAGTGCGTAGAGACGGTAAGTTAATAATCAGGGGGCAATCCGGCACGCGGCTTGGCGACATCAGACTTGCTGTTAAAAAACCTTTGATGTCAGCAGCTGACTATAAATTAAGTATAAAGGGAGATCTCGAACTCCCGGTCAGCAGCGCAAAAAAAGGATACAGCAACGGCAGTATAGATGCTGGGATATCCCTGCTGTTTGACAAAAGCATCTCCGGCAGCACTATGACTTACTGGAATCTGGGCGCGGTTTTCCCGGGAGATGTAAAAGGACATGAAAATCTGGATCTAAGAAATTATATTAACGGCGGGGTTGCATTGGAAACCGAGCTGAGTAAAAATCTGGACCTGGTTATCCAGCTTCACGGGCAATCAGATATATATCCGGATACGGAGATATCAGCTGTAGACGGCAGGGCTTTCTTTATCGCTTTCGGCGGCAGGTATTATTCAAACGGCCGCAATTATGAACTTTCACTGACAGAGGACCTCAATACAAGCGGTTCACCTGACTTTATAATTAACTTCACTTATAAACATTTATTGTAAGAGACGAAAACATGAAAAATGAAAATTTGATTCACGACTGGATGGTCTCATATCTAAAAGACAGACTCTCAAGAGATTACGATGATATCAGGATAAATATGGGGGACGAGAAGAATAATGAATTTAAGGGACATTATCCCGACCTTATACTCACAAATCATGGAATGATACTTGCGATTATGGAAGTTGAGACCGAAGGCAGCATCACCCAGGAAAAGGCAGATCACTGGAAGACGCTTTCAGGTCTCGGTGCAAAGCTTATATTAATGATCCCGAAGGCGTCAAAAGCGAAAATCATCGATCTCCTGTGGAAAAAGGGGCTTGCGGATAGGGCCTCGGTTGGAAGTTATGAGATTTCTGTAGCTATGCCGTAATGTGAAATCGTTCTTATGCTTCTGTATCTATGAACTTACCAAGGCCGGATTCTCTTTCGCCATAAACGGAAGGCGTGTCATTTTGTTTCGGTTCATTGCCTGGCGCAGTCTTGGCAGCACCTTCCGGTATCCCCGATCCATAAATATTTTTTTCAGCGTTCTTTGCATCTGATGAGAAATTGATCTCATTTTTATCTTCAGTTACAGGCTGTACAGGTTTCAGCTGGGAAATTTCTACTACATCACGTATATCAAATTCGCCTGATTTGCCTGTTTGCATACCGGCAGCCTGGATGTTTTTATTGCGGCCACCTGGTTTATTTACTTGGCCCAGCTGGTCATTTGCGTTAGAAATTTCATTAATCATCAGTCTCCCCCCTTCTTAAATTGTTAAATGTCTTTACAGTTATGTAGTCGGCATTTACAGGGGGAACTTTAATTTATTAAAAAAAAATTATATGATCAGGGGGCTTACAGCATCTATTTTTTCCGATTAATAGAAACTTGCGGGGGCTTTTTTTCGCATAGATTCTTGCATGAAGGCCGGCATTTTCGACACTTGTCATCAGCGCACCACTGGCAATAAGTGCAGTCAGGACAGGGGTGCTTTTTGTCCTTTGTTTTTTCGGGCATGAATACTCGTAAACGCGGGAGTCAGCCCGCGTTTATTCCCCTCCGCATTAGAATTTTAACTGCATTTCCATGCAGCTTTTCATTTGCTGAAGCAAGAAGAGGGGTCGATCTGTTAACGCTCACTTCAACTCCATCTATCTCTTTACCATCAAGGTCCGTCACCCTGCCGCCGGCTTCTTTTATCAATAGATACCCCGCTGCAAAATCAAAGCTCCTGGACGGGGAAGGGACCACGAACACACTGACAGCGCCTTGTGCGAGAAATGCCATATCCAGGGCCGTTGAACCAAAACACCGCGCCCTGTGAAATACGGAAATCAGGGGCATGATTACCGGGATATCGGTTTTAGGGGTCTGCGCCTCGTAAGCTATTACTCTGAAGACTTCATCCTGCTGAGTCGTTATGGGTGAACCGTTTAAAAAACTCCCTTCCCCTTTTATGGCCCAGAATTCATCCCCGCTAATAAGATTTATAACATAGCCGATTTTTGTTTTACCGACAGTGTCTCCGTCCACAAGGGCAATGGATGTGGAAAATAGCGGAATGCCGCTGACAGCATTTCTGCTGCCGTCAATCGGATCTACTAAAAGCCGTGGTCCGCCGCCTTTTATTTCTCTTGTCCCGCACTCTTCTGAAACAAGAGTAACAGGCCCATTAAGTTTTTCAAGCTCTTCATAAACAATGTCCTCTGCCAACTTGTCAATTGGATGAGTAGTATCACCGCTTGCACCCTTGCCGAGTGATGCATGATTGTGCAGAACATCCATCTGAGATGAGATTTCTTTTTTAAGCCGTGAACCGATTTTCCTGATATCGTTAATGTCCATTTACTTAGCAGCCCCCTGACCCTTTATCCCGATCCCTTGTGTATATATTCATTCACCTTCTCAATTTTAAATGATTCGTCATCCAATACACCATTCACAAAGTTAAAAATCCTGCGCCTGTTCTCCGGGGTTACTTCAGGATAAAACACAGGGTTTGCAACTACAACTCCCCTGAACGCGTAAAACGGCGCCAGCACTTCAAAGAGTTCAGCATCTCCGGTCTCATTAATATACTGATCATAAAACAAATTGATTGCTTCAAGGTAAGGTCCCTGAAGTTTGCCGAAATGATTTATTGAAAAAAAGATATAGTTTATGGTTAATGCAGTAATGTCATCTGCAGCGTCACCCCACGGGCCTCTGCTGCGATCCAGGAGTATGAAGTCAACCGGAGCATGTAGTGGCGAGGTTTTCTCGCCCTTTTTTTTAAACCAGATATTCCCCGGATGGAAATCCCCATGAATCTGGCAGAGACGTTTAAATTTTGGTTTTAACCTTGCCCTCCAGTCCACGCATTTCTTTTCAATAGCCGTCATTTCACTACTGCTGATTGTGCCTTCAGGATATGTATCAAAGACCCCCATTAAGCATTCGCCGTGTCCGATAGTGTCCCTTACCTTTCTCCAGTACAACTGCTTTGAATCTTTTCTTGCGGAGTGGATCTTTGCAAGATATGACACCATTGCATGGATCTTTTCTATATCCCCAGTATCAAGCTTGTCTCTCCCGGCAAACGCAGCCAGGTCATTGAAGTAATCTTTCCCTTCCGCACGTTCCATAAGCAGATAATATTCCTTGCCGCCGCCGATTGATTTAATTGATCCGTCATCCATTTCTGAAAGCACATCGATTGCCTTCACGTGTTTGGGAAGGTTCTTGAACTCATCAAGGTCAAGGAGGAAAACACCTGCCCTGTCTGCAGGGTAGTCATGCTCCAGGCCTTCGGGGAACAGACCTTTTATGACATAATGCTTATCACCTTCATGCGTTTTTATTTCAATGAGAAAGCCGGCGCCCTGAACACCCTCCCCGAGTTTTTCTATTGTTACATTGAGGGCCTCTTCGCCGAAGAGGGTTTTAATGTATTCTTTTATGCTCTTTTCATTAATCATTAATCTGTGCCTTTATGCCGCAGTCCCAGGCCCAATAGACTTTTTTAAATCCCCCGCAACCTTTTTATTCATGCCTTTCAAAGAGGCAATCTCATCGACCGGCGCCTTCCTGATCCCATCAATACTGCCGAAGTGTTTTAAAAGCAGAAGCCTCCTGGTCTTTCCAATCCCTTTTACCTTTTCAAGCGGAGACTCGAGAGTCCTTTTTGAGCGAAGCTTCCTGTGATAAGTTATGGCAGCCCGGTGGACCTCATCGCGGATCTTCTGCAGCAGGTGTGTTGACGGCTGAAGCGGCTCCAGGTAAACCGGCTCTTTTTTGCCGGGAAGGTAAACCCTCTCGAATTCCCTTCGGATTACGGATTTCCTGCGGGGGACTTCGTCCCTGGCCTTTGCTATTGCCGCCATTTCAACAGGCAGGTCAAACTGCTTCATTGCATTTAAAGCGGCCATCAACTGTCCCTTTCCTCCGTCAATGAGGATCAGGTCCGGCAGCCCGTCATCGCTGTCCTGTATGTTCTTCAAATACCTGCCCACGACTTCTCCGATCATGGCAAAATCATCTATCCCTTTAACGGTCTTTATCTTAAACAGCCGATAGCCGTCCTTCATGAATCTGCCGTCCTCATATAAAATGAATGCCCCCACAGCTTCTGAACCTGAAATATTGGAAATATCAACCGCCCCTACCTTGTGCGGAATTCTGCTCAGACCCAGCAGGGTTTTTATCCTCAGGAGGGTCTCATCCGCCCTGGTTTCCTTGTGTTTATTAAATGAATAAAATGCGTTTTCATCCGCCATCTTGAGCACTTTACTCCCGGGTCCGCCTTTGCCGTGAACAAACCTGACTGCGCCCCCCCGCCTTTGGCTCAACCATTCCCCCTGCGTTGTCAGCCGCGCAGCAACGGGAATGATTATCTTCGGCGGCAGCAGCATGTCCTTTGAATAAAACTGTTCTATGAAACCGGCCATCAATTCTGTAATGTCCATATCCCCGAGGTCCTTCAGAAAGAAATCTTTCTGGCCGATGATTGTGCCGTTTCTTATGAACAGCATAAATATCGATGCCTCTCCGTTTTCCCTGTATAGCCCGATGACATCCATATCTCCAAGCTCGGGAGTAATAGCGCGCTGGGACTCCCATGCCTTTTCAAGGGCGCTTAATCTGTCCCTGATCGCGGCTGCCTCTTCATACTGCTGGTTCTCCGAATGTCTCTGCATCCGGGAATGAAGACTTGCCAGCAGTTCCTTTCTGTCTCCCGATATAAAGGACCTCACCTGATCGATTATGTCCAGGTATTTCTCCCTGTCAACTTCCGTCCGCAGGGACTCCGCGCATGGAGCAAGACACCTCCCCATCTGATACTGCACGCAGGGCCGAAAGGGTTTTTCAAGGTTATATCTGCACAGACGCATCGGGAAATTACGGCGGATGAATTTCAGCATTTCCCACATGGACCCGGCTGGAACATAAGGGCCGAAGTAGAGTGCGCCGTCTTTAACAATCCTCCTCACAACTTCAAGCCTTGGCCATTGTTCATTAACAGTCAATTTAAGATAAGGATAGTTTTTATCGTCCCTGAGAATGATGTTGTATTTCGGCCTCACCCTCTTTATAAAATTGGCCTCAAGGACCAGGGCCTCAAGCTCATTATTTGCCACAATATATTCAAAGTCCCTGATCTCCACGACCATCTTTGACTTACGCTCGTCAAGCGAAGCGGATTTCTGGAAATATGACCTGAGCCTGTTTCGCAGGTTCTTGGCCTTTCCCACATAAATAATCTTTTCTTTGGCCCCTTTCATGATATAAATGCCGGGGGACGAGGGGGCCTGCTGCAATTTTCCGGGCAAATCCATAAATTGATTATACCATCATGCAGGGGCACGGCGCGCCGCGCTCTGCGAACGTGTGTCTGCTATTTCGTGCGTCTTTAGTTTATAATTTCTATTCATGGACAGATCAGCAAAAGACCCGGTCAAAATCCAGACTATGTTTTCAACCATAGCGCACAGCTATGACCTGCTCAACAGGGTCTTGAGTTTAGGGATTGATAAATCATGGCGCAAATTTGCAGTTAAGCAGCTGCCAAGGGCAGAACACGCCCGCTATCTTGATGTTGCAACAGGCACATGTGACGTAGCATTGGAAATAGTCCGTCAATGCCCTCCTGATTCAAAAGTGACCGGAGTGGATTTCAGTGAAGGAATGCTTAAGCTCGGGGCAGAGAAAGTCATAAACGCGGGTCTGCAGGGCCGCATTGAATTACGTCCTGCTGATGTGACAGCCCTCCCCTTTGATGACCACGTTTTCGATGCCTCCATTATCGCCTTCGGGATACGCAATGTCCAGGACACCAAAAAGGGAATCAGCGAGATGGGCAGGGTCGTTAAGAACGGCGGCAAGGTCATTATCCTGGAATTCACAAGCTCACAGAGCCGTTTATTTCAGCCTGTCTTCCATTTCTATATCAGCAAAGTACTCCCCTTTATCGGGGAGATTGTCTCCGGCAAAAAGGGGGCGTACAAGTACCTGCCGGACTCAATGCTCAACTTCCCGGCCCCGGAAGAGTTCTCGCGCCTGATGGAAGAGGCCGGGCTGAAGGATGTCAGATACTATAAACTGACATTCGGAGCGGCGGTTGTATACGTCGGTACCGCGCAGTGAACAGGTTTGTTGCATGCAGACCATAACGCTTCTAAAAAATGGTTTAAGAGAGCTGGGTCTTGCGTGTTCAGAGGAACAGGTAAGCGCTTTCATGACCTGCCTTTCGGAGCTCAAGAAGTGGAACAGGGCCTACAACCTCACCGCCTTAAAGACGGATGAAGACATAGTCGTCAAGCACTTTCTCGATTCCCTGCTCTGTCTCAAGGCCATTCCGTCCGGCCCGTTAAAACTGGCTGATGCAGGCGCTGGCGCCGGATTCCCGGGAATACCTCTGAAGATTGTGCGGCCGGAAATAGCTTTGACCCTCATTGAGTCATCCGGGAAGAAGGCGGCCTTTTTGAGGCATATATCAAGACTGCTCAAGCTTGATGAAACAGATGTGCTGGAGCAGCGATTAGAAAGTCTGGGAAAAGGATATGAGCATAGCTTTGACGTGATAGTCAGCAGGGCCACATTCAGCACAGTCGATTTTCTCAAAATGGCCCGTCCCTATGTAAAAGAGAACGGCAGGCTTATATTAAATAAAGGGCCGAGGTTTTCTGAGGAATTAAAAGAGCTGGAACAGGCCCATCGCGAAATGGTCCCGGCAGTTGAAGTCATGACAGTGCGCCTGCCTGTTGCGGATGTCCGGAGAAATTTGATTGTTCTTTCCTGTAAAATGAAACCATGAAGTCCTTTATCGTTGCTATCTCAGGCGCAAGCGGGGCAATCTACGGCATCAGGCTGGTAGAGGAGCTTCTGAAGGCAGTGGATACCGTACACCTTTGTATATCCGGCACGGCATTTTCCATTATCAGGACCGAAACCGGCATTGACTTGCTTGGGAAATCCGAGCTGGAAACAGAGAAGAAGATCCGGGCACACTATGCTTCGAAAAAAATAAGATACTACAGCGAAGCAAGTCTGGCGGCCCCCATCGCGAGCGGCTCTTTTATCACAGACGGCATGTTTATTGTTCCCTGCTCAATGAAAACCCTTTCAGCTATTGCCAACGGTTACGCAAGCAACTTAATTGCACGGGCTGCGGATGTGGCATTAAAAGAGGGCCGGGGGCTTATTATTTCCCCCCGGGAGATGCCCTTCAGTACCATACATCTTGAAAACATGCTTAAGCTCTCCAGAATGGGCGTAAGGATCGCGCCGCCGGTCCCGGCGTTTTATCAAAAGCCGAAAGACCTGAATGACATAGTGGATTTTGTCATCGGAAAGCTCCTTGACAGCGCGGGCCTTGAGCATAATCTGTTTAAGCGGTGGGCTTGACGGACAGAAACCGGGAGGTTGCAGGCCTTTTTTCATCTTCTCAACTTCTTGTGGCCGCACCTTTTATCTTTAATCCTGATGAGTCCCGAATATCTCTTTGAATGTAGGGGCAAGTATCTTAAAAGCCTTCAGGACCTGCGGGTCGAAATGCTCAGGGCTTGTCCTTCCGTCCCCTTCCGTTATGATCCTGACTGCTTCTTTATGCTCCAGGGGGGGCTTGTAAGGCCTTTTGCTCATTAATGCGTCATACTGATCGCAAACGATGGTTATCCTGCCTTCTATTGGAATGTCCTTTCCACTTAAGCCGCGGGGATATCCGGAGCCGTCCCATCTTTCATGATGGTTTAAAGCAATTGATGATCCAAGCTGAATCATGGAATGAGAAGAGTCTGCAAGTATGTTCGCGCCTATCGTGGTATGCGCCTTCATAATTTCAAATTCATCATATGTAAAATTCCCCGGTTTCAGGAGGATATTGTCCGGAATCCCGATCTTGCCGATATCGTGGAGTGAGCTTGAATATGTTATCGCGTCGATAAAGTACATCGGCATATCCAGCGCTTCGGCCATCTTGTTTGCATACAGGCCTATTCTGGAAATATGCGCGCCTGTCTCAGCATCCCTGAATTCGGCGACTGAAGTCAAACGCCTTATTACCTCTCTGCTGAGATTAAATATCTCCTGCGTCTGCTGCTTGACAGTCTCTTCAAGCCTGTGCTTGTATTCCTCCTCCACCTGGAGGAGTTCTACATGCCTTGCAGCCTTACCAATAGTATGTAAAAGATAATCAGGGTTATAGGGCTTGATAATGAAATCAAAGGCCCCCCTTTTAATTGCATCTATTGCTATATCTAATTCCGCATAGCCCGTCATCAGGATTACCGGCATATTCGGATAAATTGCATGTATTTTATCGAGAAGTTCGATGCCTGAAATACCCGGCATCTTAATGTCCGTTATTATCAGGGCCACATCGTTTCTGAGCGCCTGCGCCACGGCCTCTTCCCCGTCTCTGCACGAAATGGCATGATGCCCGGATGCGATGAGTAATCTGGAGACCGATTCAAGAACGTAAGGATCGTCGTCAACAATTACTATTGGTCTTTTGTTATTCACGTATATCAACCAGTCATTACTTCTCTTATCTTATTTAACAGCTTTTGCGGCAGGACAGGCTTTAAGAGAAAATTCCATGCCTCTTCCAGCGGGCCCTTGGCATCAATAATGTCCCTTGTATAGCCGCTCAGAAAAATTATCTTTATTTCGGGACGCATTTTTTTTATTTCTTCATATGCCTCCCGTCCGCTCTTTTTCGGCATTACCACATCGAATATGAGAAGCTGAATTTTCCCCTGATGCATGATAAACCTGTCTACTGCATCTGCGCCGTCTACCGCATCTATGACCGTATAACCGAACTCCTGGAGATTATTCTTGATGGCGTTCCTTACCTCTGCTTCATCTTCTGCCAAAAGTATTGTCTCTGAGCCTTTGACCGGGGCAGTGGGGCCTTCCGGTTTTCGCTCCACGACATCATCCTTTATAAGCGGCAGGTGGATCTTGAACATCGCGCCGCGTCCCGGTTCGCTATAAGCGTTAATATACCCGTTATGCTGTTTGATAATACCGTACGTCATTGCGAGCCCGAGCCCGGTGCCTTTCCCGACCTCCTTGGTCGTAAAGAAAGGATCGTATATTTTCCGTAAAGTTTCCTTGTCCATGCCGGAACCCGTATCGGACACTGAGATAAGGGCATAATCACCCAGAGTTCCGTACTCGGATTGTTTGATGTTTCTATGGTCCAGACTCACCAGCTCTGTTTCAATAGACAAAGTGCCTCCTTCAGGCATGGCGTCCCTTGCATTAGTCGCAAGATTTATCAAAATGTGCTCTATCTGACTGCTGTCTGCCAGGACAATCAGCGGGTAATCGGTAAGCTTCATTCTAAGCTCAATGTCCTCCCCTATGAATTTAGGTATCAGTTTCCCTATCCTGTCAATCAGATCATTGAGTCTGATCGGCTTCAGGTCAACAGCCTGTTTTCTGCTGAATGCCAGCAGGTCCTTCGTAAGCGTGGCCCCGCGTTCTGTTAGAGCGAGGATCTGTTCGACATTATGAAGCTGTGTTGGATTATCTTTCAGCTTCAATTTCAGCAGGTGCCCATATCCTATAATCGCAGTAAGCATATTATTGAAATCATGGGCAACTCCCCCGGCAAGCTGACCGATGGCCTCCATCTTTTGCGCGTGGCGAAGCTGGTCCTCGAGTTTTTTGCGCTCAGTCCTGTCTTCTATGATTGCAAAATTGTATTTAAATGCTCCCTGATTGTCTCTTATGGCCGTTACTGTCACATTTGCCCATAATATGCTGCCGTCTTTCCTGATATATCTTTTTTCCAGCCAGTATTGGTTTCTCTTCCCGTCAACCATTTCCTTAAACAGCCGCATGTTTTTTCCCACATCATTCCGATGTGTAATATCCGCAAAATCCCTGACCAGTTCATCTTCAGTATATCCAAGCATTTTCTGGAAAGCCGGATTGGTCCGGATCAATTTGCCTTCGGGACTGGCGACGCTTATTCCGACCGGAGAGTTGTCAAAGATAGCGCGTAAACGTTCTTCACTTTCCAGGAGGGCCTCTTCAGCCTTCCTGCGCTCCGTAATATCACGGACGATCCCGTCGTACGAAATCAGCGCCCCGCTTGCGTCTTTATATGGAACAATAATACTTTCCACCCAGCGCACAACCCCGTCTTTTCTTACTATGCGGTGCTCAATTGATTGAGGCGCCTGCCCTGAAAGGACCAGCTCAGCCTGTTTCCGCACAAGGTCCTGGTCTTCTTCAAGCACCATACGGATCCACAAATAAGTGTCCTCTGCAAATTCCCTGCTCGTGTAGCCTGTCACGGCAAAACAGGCCTCGCTGTGCCTTGTCTCCACGGCCCCCCCGTTTTCTACCCGGACCGTATAGATATAATCGGTAATGGCCTCGGTGATCCGCCGGTACCGTTCTTCGCTGTTTCTCAGCCTGTCCTCCATAAGCTTTCGGTTTGTAATGTCCCTGATCATCCCGATATTGCCTGATGGATGGCCCTGGTCATTTACGAGTTTCAGGGCCTGCAACTCCCCAATGAATATCTCGCCGTTTTTTCTTCTGAAGGACACTTCGATTACCCTGCCTTCGACGAATTCCCTCGTATCAAAAACCTCTCTGCCTGCCAGTTCATATCCTTCATCATCGGCATATAAAATTCTTCCCTTCCTGCCGGCCACTTCTTCCAGTTCATACCCGAAAAGGTTTCTCAGCGCGGGCTGATTGACATCCAGGATGTTGCGGTTTAAATCGGCAATAATAACAACGTCCCTCATGCTGCCGAAGAGGTTTTTGTAATGTCTTTCAACAGAAGACAGCTTCTCCTTTAATTCATCAAGTTCCCTGGTCTTGGACTCCAGCATTCCTGAAAGACTGTCGTTATCCATTGTTGCCCCTGATTTCATGGTCGGCATATGCGAGGATTTTCATGAGGACTATCCTTGAGGCTGCACTGTCATCGGCAATGAGTATTTTCATTTCATCCCTGAGACTGAATATGACATTTAATCCTGAAACAAGACTTGTCACATGCGACACATCAATAATAATACCATATTCATTGCCCTTGGCAAGCCCGGGTTGATTCGCGGGCAACAGGTTGTAAATAAAGTTTAAAGTATGGTTTAATAATTTTCCGATGAAATATCCAGACATAATAGAAGAACGAAAACAGGCTGACGCAGCAAAGATAACAGCGTCGGTTCCGGGTACAGGCAATGTATAAAATAACGCTTATCCCGGGAGACGGCACCGGACCGGAGATAACAGAGGCAACAAAAAGGGTCCTTGAAGCAACTGGCGTTCCGTTTGAATGGGACATCCAGAATGCGGGTGAAGAGGTATATCACAAAGAGGGCACGCCTCTGCCTGACAGGGTCATTGAATCCATCAGGCGAAACAAAATAGCCATTAAGGGGCCGGTTACAACTCCTGTCGGCACCGGGTTCAGAAGTGTAAATGTTACACTGAGACAGATACTGGACCTCTACAGTTGCGTCCGACCCTGCAAGACCTATAAGGGCGCGAAGACGAGATATGATAATATTGATCTTGTAATATTCAGGGAAAATACTGAAGACCTTTACGCCGGGATAGAGTATCAAAAGGACTCTGATGGCGCAAAGGCCATGATCGATCTGGTTGCAAAGCTTTCGGGAAGGTCTATCCGGCAGGATTCCGGCATCAGCATAAAACCTATTTCCGTCTTCTGTACAGAGCGCATTGTCCGCGCGGCCTTTGAGTATGCGCGGAAAAATAAGAGGCGCAAGGTCACCTCTGTTCACAAGGCAAACATAATGAAGTATTCAGACGGCCTGTTCCTTGAGGTGTCGAGGGAAGTCGCGAAGAACTATCCGGATATTGAATTCGAGGACAAAATCATCGATAATATGTGCATGCAGCTTGTGCAGAAACCTGAGCTTTATGACATACTTGTTTTGCCGAACCTGTACGGGGACATTATTTCGGACCTCGCCGCAGGATTAATAGGCGGGCTCGGACTTGCGCCGGGCGCAAATATCGGCGAAGGATATGCAGTGTTTGAGGCGACCCATGGAAGCGCACCAAAGTATAAAGGACTGAACAAGGTAAATCCCCTTGCCATGATACTCAGCGGAGTTATGATGTTAAGGCATCTCGGTGAAATGAAAGCTGCGGAGATGCTCGACAAGGCAGTTGCTTCCATAATAAAAGAAGGCAAGGATGTCACATATGATATGAAACCTGCCCCTGATGACCCCACATCTGCAACAACATCCGGTGTAGCTGATGCTATCATCGCAAAAATGGCTATATAATCAATGGACCCCGACCCTTTAAGTTTTCTGATAATAATAATTTGTATATTCTTCATAGCCGTGCTTTCCAGCTCTGAAGTAGCGTTTATTTCCCTTAACAGGATAAAGCTCCGGTACCTTGTTGAAAAAGGAAACAAAAAGGCCGCGATCGCACAGAAGATCCGCGATGAACACGACCGCCTGTTCAGCGCCGTAATCCTGTCGGGCAACCTGTTCACCGTCCTTGCAACATCCGTGGGCACGGCATTGTCTATAACGCTTCTCGGAGACGATGTCGGCATAATTGTCGCCACAATAGTCATGACCATTCTTACCGTGATCTTCGGTGAGCTTGCCCCAAAAACGTTTGCAGTCACCCATGCAGAGGGAATATCTCTTGCCATGGCAAGACCGATTGAATTATATATCAAGGCCATTTCACCACTGGTGTGGATCTTTAACAAGCTTTCAAACGGGCTGATCGTGCTCCTGGGCGGCGAGATAAAACCTGCCCCGCATCTGTTGACTGAAGAAGAGATGAAGTCAATGATAAAACTGGGTGAAGAAGAAGGCGCCATCGAAAAAGAGGAAAAAGAAATGCTCCATAATATATTTGCCTTCGGAGACAAGAGGGTGACAGAAGCGATGGTGCCGAGGACCGAGATAGTGGCAATCGATGAAGAGGCTGTTATTAAAGATGTGCTGGTCCTTGTGTCGGAGAAAGGCTACTCACGTTATCCGGTCATAAAAGAGACTGTAGACAATATAACAGGGGTCTTATATGTCAAGGACATCCTGAGAAAGATGGCAGTTGAAAATATTTCCCCTGAAACCGTAATCAGGGACTTTGTGAGGGACACCTATTATATCCCTGAAAGCAAAATGGTGACAGCGCTGCTTGATGACATGCAGAAGAACAAATTCCAGATCGCCGTTATTGTCGATGAACACGGCGGCACTGCCGGCCTTATAACCCTTGAAGATATCATGGAAGAGATCGTTGGAGGACTTCAGGATGAATTTGAGGCCATCGAAGCTGAAAAAGAGGTCGAGGTCCTTGACGAGAGGACCTTTGTGGTATCAGGCACAACCGGGATGGATGAGATTAACGAACTGGTCGGGACAGAGCTTGAAAGCGAAGAGTTTCATACCATCGGGGGCTTCCTGTTTGGGCTCTTCGGACACCTCCCCAAGACAGGCGAGCAGATGAGGTTCCACGGTCTCAGATTTCTTATCCTCGAGATGGACGGCAAGAAGATTGAGAAGATAAAGATCACGAAGATTTAGACTTCCTTAAAGCGTCCCTTTCGTCGACAGCACTCCCTTTACCCCCGGATGGATTTCCACTGCCGAACGCAGCGCCCTTCCGAACCCTTTAAAAATGGCCTCAAAGATATGGTGCGGGTCACGTCCGTAGTGCAGGTTTATATGAAGGTTCATTCCCGCATTGTTTGTCAGGGCGCGGAAGAAGTCCTCAAAGAGAGAGACACCGAGGCTCTGAATCTGGGTGCTGCCCCTTGGTGTCCTGACCTTATACACCAAATACGGTCTGCCGCTCAGGTCTATCACCACCTGCGCTAGACTCTCATCCATCGGCGTCACTGTCTCGCCGTAGCGGCGTATCTGTAATTTTTTACCGAGCGCCTTGTTGATCGCTTCTCCCAGGACAATGCCCACGTCTTCCATAAGGTGATGATAATCAACTTCGATGTCCCCTTTTGCCTGAACAACAACGTCGAGGTGCCCGTGTTTCGACATAAGACTGAGCATATGGTCAAAGAAAGGGATGGAAGTATTTATCTTGTAATCCCCCTTGCCGTCAAGATTTATATTTATCTTTATATCGGTCTCTTTGGTCTTCCTTGATACTGCGGCTTTTCTCGGCATTCAATCCTCCTTAAGACGTTATTTTGTTAATCATAATATCACAAAATTTGTTTAAGCGCTTTCAAGAAAGCTGCGTTCTCCGCAGGAGCCCCGACAGTCACCCTCAGCCCGCCGTCCGCAGCTCCCTTCATGTTCCTGATAAGGACCCCTTTTCGTATAAGGCCTGAGTGTATACTGTCCCCGTTATCCACTTTAAAGAATATAAAATTCGCATCCGAGGGATAGGGCTTTACGCCGTCCAATTTTACCATCTCCTTAAAGAGCCGCTTCCTCTCGGAGATGACAAGGCGGATATCCGATCTCATTTGCCTCTTGTCTTGTAATGCCGCCTCGGCAACCTTCTGCGAAAGGGAATTAACATTAAAGGGAAGTCTCACCTTGTTTACTTCGTTAACTATTTCAGGGCCTGATATCATAAAACCGAGCCGCAGGCCTGCAAGGCCTATTTTGCTTAACGTCCTCAGGACAACAAGATTTTCATACTTTTTTATCAGCGGGATGAAAGACCTTTTATCCGAAAACTGCTGGTACGCTTCATCCACTACGACCAGCCCTTTTGACTGTCTGATTATTTTCAATATCCTGTCTTCTGAAAAACAGTTGCCGGTAGGGTTATTGGGAGAACTCAGGAATATGAGTTTAGGGTCCCTCGTCTTTATGGTCTTCATGAAGGCATCGGTATCGAGATCAAATTGATTATCAAGAGGGACTTCAATCTTTCTTTCCCCAAGCGCCTGAGAGATGACCCCGTACATTGAAAAAGTGGGAACAGGGTATAATACCGGCCCGCCGAATGCCATTATGAGATTGTAAATCAGCTCATCCGAGCCGTTACCGTGCAGTATGTTTTGCGGCTTTACTTTTAAAGCCTTTGCCATGAGATATCTGAGGGATGTTGCATGTGGATCGGGATAGCGGTTCAGCGCCTGTAAATTTTCCCTGCTTAAAGCTGAAAGCTGTCCGCTGATCGCTGAATAGGGACTTTCATTCGCATCCAGTTTTATCCTGCAGGGAATTTCTTCCGCCTGATATGCGCGAAGTGATCGTATATTGGGTTTTATGAGTTTATTTATATCCACCTGCCCGGAATTATAACACAGGCATTATTTGATTAGCATAAAGAACGCAAGATCGATGAAGCATCAGGTCTACCCTTCGAGCCCCGTCAGAAATTGATACACACACTCCGGGAGGTCACTGCTGTAACCGCCTTCGAGGACAGCAAAGGTCGGTTTATTTAAACCGGAAAGCATTCTGCCTATTTCCGCATATGTTTCCTGCTCAAGGGAAAGCCCGGCAATCGGGTCCAGCTTGTAAGAATCAAATCCTGCGGAGATTGCGAGAAGGTCAGGATTGAACTTTTCCACTGCCTTTAATCCTTCTCCGAGCACTGATAGATATCGGTCAGGACCAGCGCCGGAGGGGAGAGGGAAATTCATACAGTTGTCTCTGCTCTTTAGTCCGGTGCCGGGATAGAGCGGGCTTTGGTGGAGGGACAGGTAAAGAAAATCCTGTTTGCCAAGCACAATATCTTCTGTCCCGTTTCCATGATGGCAGTCAAAATCCATAATCGCTACTTTCCCGATATCAGCGATTTCCTTCCTGGCCTTTAAACATGCTATTGCAATATTGTTGAAATAACAAAAGCCCCCTAGCACGCTTTTTGTCGCGTGATGTCCCGGGGATCTCATGAGTGAAAATGCCGTCTCTTTATGATTCAAACAATGCATGGCAGCATCAACGGCAGCGCCGGCAGACAGTATGGCAATTTCAAATATGCCGGAAAAGGAGGGTGTGTCCATATCAAAGAAACTCCCCTTTTTTACGCTGTCAATCAATTTTTGTGAGTGGGCCAAAAGAATATCTTCATCCCTGCACGGATGAGGTCCGGTAAAATTAAAACCCTTTCCCCTGAGGAAATGAGCGGTGGCTTCAACCCGTGAGGGCGACTCCGGATGCCCGGGTTGTGAGTACTCAAGACATTCAGGCGAGTAAAATATTTTCATCGCATGCGTTATCCTTGTTATATATTGATTGTCATCAGGTCTTCTGCCAGGACGATCTCACCGTCAAAGTTTTCTCCGCTTTCCCTGATCCTGTCGGTATCAGGAGGATCTGCAGGATAAAGATGAGACAGCGCCAGTTTTTTTACTCCTGCCTTTGCCGCAACCATCCCGCACTCTTTCGCGCTTAAATGCCCCCTGGCCTTCATGGAATCAGGGAATGAGCAGTCTGCGATTAACAGGTCCGCATTCCGGGCGAGAGCTATTACCCCCTGGTCATAATCAGCATCTCCCGTAAAGACGATTGCTTTACCCCCGCATTCAAACCTGTACGCAATACTGTCTTTTGAATGTATCGTCTTTGCAGTAATAATGTTAAATGGTCCAAAATCAAGCTTGTCCGGAGTTTCTATGGTCCTTACGGAGAATCCATTCGGATGTCCAAGCACCGATACAACAGATGCTTCATAATATTCCACGAACCCTTTGGGGCAGAAAATATAAAGGTCCCTGTTCCTGTTTAATTTTGGAGTGGCAATCAGGGCATGGACCAGAGGCATGAGGTCTGCAAAATGGTCCGGATGCTTATGAGTGATAAATACAGAATCGATGTCCCTGTAACTTTTGCCTGCCTTCTCCAGCTGAAGAAGTGTTCCGCTCCCGCAATCAACAAGTATCCGGAAACCCTCTGCTTCCAGATAATAGCCGGGGGCGTTTCTCTTCAGTGAAGGCACGCAGGTCCCGCTTCCCAATACAATCAGTTTCATGTCCCGCGCCGCATGCATAATATATTTTTCATGTATAAATTATACCTTAATTATATTTTCCTGCAGCGTCAAAATATTCAGGCTGGCCCCTGATGACAACATTCCCCGCTTTTGGATTTAAAAAATCCGTCTCAGGGTCAGTTTTTTACGTTTGTTTATATCATCTCCCTTTCTGTCTAAAAATCTTATTATATACTCTAAACATATCCTTTATACTATTTGTAATGTGTCTTATTGACATAACGCTTGACGCTCCGAATGTCCTGGGATAAGTGCTAATTCCTGCTTCGCCGATTGGATATCCTTTTACCATCGCATGGATGATAATTTCAGCACCGATAAATGCGCTATTAGAGATTAGCTTCATATCCTTCACGACTTCAGAACGAATAACTTTTAGTCCGCAATTATGATCACGTAACCGTGATTTAAACAAAAATCTGATTATGAAATTATATACAAAAGAAATGAATGTTCTTAATGTTCCATATATTTTGGAATAACGAAACGTTACAATCAGGTCATAGTGATGAAATAATTTTGATAGATGGTACAATTCGTTTACGTCATATTGATTGTCACCGTCTGTGAAACAAATCCATTCATAATCGAGTGAATAATTAAAACCTGTTTGAAGTGCAGCGCCGTATCCACGATTTGTCTCATGATGTATAGATATGATCTCAGGGTATTTTTCAGCTAATTTATCTGCAATCTCTCCTGACTTATCAGGACTTCCATCATCAACAATAATTATTTTATATTGTGAAGCAATGTCCGATAATACCTTGAGCGACTTCATTGCAACGGTCTCAACCGTTCCCTCATCACCATAAACAGGGAAAAATAATGCTATAGACGGTTTATTCATAATATGTTGTAGGCTATAATTTTTGTGCTGCCAAAAACAGTTGTTTGCCAAAAATTTTCCATAAAAGCGGAACGCGAAGATAGACTTTCAAAAGAAATGTTAACTTGCTCAATTTGTGTTTAGCAGACCACGGCATAAACTTGGGGTAACATTTTATAATCTTAAAGTTATTAATAATCAGTAAATCCTTAAGACTGCTGTCACTGATTGGAATATAATGGTCGATAACGTCCCAGTATTCTTTATATGCGTATCGAATATTAGGCTGGATAACAAGGAGCAAACCATTTACAGAGAGAATTCTTTGTATTTCCTCCACTACCTTCTCCAATTCATCTTTATCCTTCATATGTTCAAAAAAATTGCTTGCAAAAACAACATCTATGCTTTTATCCGGTATCATTGACAGGTTGTCTGCTTTTTCTTGGATTGTTATGACATCATTGTTAGCATATTTTACTATGTCCGGGTTTAAATCATTAGCATACTTTTTCCCACATTTTATATTATTGATGAACAAGCATTGACCGCCCCCGATATCTAGAACCGTGTCATTATCTTTAATGTATTTCTGAAGTATTTCACTAATTAATATTTTCCACAGCGTTTCCTTAGCAGCTAATTCCTCTTCAGGGAATATATATTTATACATTTTAGACTGCTTTTCACTAATATGTTTCATAGTAATAATGACCCCGTATTATTTAAAAAAGCTTCGTGCAACACATACAAGTCAATACTTATTCAATGATATACCTCGTGCTGAGATCGAGGATTGGAGGGATAAGGTCAATCATATTGTGTTATTATACAACATAATCTTGTTTTCCACATAACAGTATAAATTACAATTACTGCAATGTCTTCAGGCTACACTAATTCAAATATAGTATTATAATTAGACGATATTCATATTAATGATGAGGTAATCCTAAAGAGTTAATTCTATTTCGGGAAGACAGAATGATGAACAATAATGACTCCTTGCCTCAATTATCAATTTTAATTCCAGTGTACAATTCTGAAAAGACTATCGGTAGATTGGTTGAAGAGCTTATCGATAGTTTAGGCTCTCTTTTTAAACTTGAAATTGTACTTGTGAATGATCATTCAATTGACCGCTCCGAAGAAATTTGCATTTCTTTATTTGAAAAATATAAAGAAAACATAAAATTTTATTCTTTATCAAAGAATGTTGGTGAGCATAGTGCCGTAATGGCTGGATTAAACCACGTGACCGGTGATTACACAGTGATTATGGATGACGATTTCCAAAATCCCATAAGCGCGGTTGTTAAGCTTGTCAATGCAGCTTTAGGCGATGCATATGATGTGGTCTACTCGTTTTACGATAATAAAAAGCATTCTTTATTTAGAAATTGGGGGAGCTGGTTTAATGATAAGATGGCAAATATTATGCTAAAGAAGCCAAGAGATCTATATCTCTCGAGTTTTAAAGTTTTAAATAAATTCCTGGTAAACGAAATCGTGAAGTATAAATCTCCTTTTCCATACATTGATGGATTGATTTTACAAATCACGGACAGGATCGGAAAAGTTAAGGTAGAGCATACCGAACGCCTAGAAGGCAGGTCCGGTTATACAGCAAGGAAGTTAATTTCATTATGGCTGAATATGTTTACTAATTTTTCCATTCTACCGTTGAGAGTATCAATTATTCTAGGTCTGATATTCGCATCATCTGGATTCGTGTTAGGTGCTTATTCTGTTTTTGAAAAGTATTTAAATCCCGCCATGCCAGTGGGCTTTGCAAGCATTTTTGTAGCAATTTCGATTTTTGGCGGCATACAATTAATAATGCTCGGTATGGTTGGCGAATATATAGGAAGAATTTTTATCTCTCTAAATAAAAAGCCTCAATATACGGTCAGAAAAAAATGTGAATATTATGGTGAAGATAAGTGATAATAAACAACGAGGCAACATTGTATTTTGTATGGTCGTTTAATCGGGTTTTTAGTAAAATGAATTAATAAAACTAGTTATGAATACATTGATTGATCCTGGGAAATTCCGAGACAAAAAAGTGATCATTACAGGCGGCTTGGGATTTATAGGCTCAAACTTGGCACGCCGTCTGGTTGACTATGGTGCAAAGGTTTTATTGGTTGATTCACTTATTCCGGAATACGGAGGCAATTTATTCAATATTAATGATATTGAAAAAGAGATTCGTGTCAATATTGCCGATGTTCGGGATATTTATAGCATGCAATATCTGGTTCAGGGGAAAGATTATTTATTTAATTTAGCGGGACAGACAGCTCATGCCGATTCAATGAAAGATCCATATACTGATCTTGAGATCAATTGTCGAGCACAGCTATCCATTCTGGAAACCTGTCGTAACTGCAATCCCTCTATAAAAATTGTTTTTGCCAGCACTCGTCAGATATATGGGGTGCCCGATTATCTGCCTGTTGATGAACGCCACTTACTACATCCTACAGATGTTAATGGAATAAACAAAATGGCAGGTGAATGGTATCATATCCTTTATAATAATGTGTACGGAATCCGGTCATGTTCATTGCGATTAACTAATACCTATGGCCCCCGGATGCGAGTTAAAGACGCTCGCCAGACTTTTCTGGGCATTTGGATAAAACAACTTATTAATGGTGAAGTAATCAAAGTATTTGGCGATGGAACACAATTACGAGACTTCAACTATGTTGAAGATGTAGTTGATGCTCTTTTGATATCGGCAACCAATGAAGAAGCTTATGGTCAGGTTTTCAACCTTGGAAGTAACGATCCAATCAACCTCAAGGATTTGGCTAATCTATTAATAAAAATCAATAAGACGGGATCATATTCCCTTGTTCCTTTTCCACCTGAACGGAAACAGATAGATATCGGAGACTATTACGGAGATTATAAGAAAATCAATACAAAATTAGGATGGGAACCTAAAACTTCGCTTGAAGAGGGAATCACACTGTCATTAGAATATTTCCAGAAGTACAGAAATCATTACTGGGAAAATTGACACTACTGCAAACAGTGCTTCAAAATAGTACTTCTATCAGATAGACAAGACGTATTCTAACATTACAGACACAACTTGAGCTGATAATAGCTTCATATAAGGATAAAATGGAAATAAGAGTGTGGGATTATCTTAGGGAGTATGAGAAAGAAAAGAAAGAGATTCATTCTGCGATTGAGAAAGTGTTGAGTTCAGGGCGCTTAATACTGGGAGAGAGTGTAAAAAATTTCGAGGAAGCATTTGCCGGCTATTGCGGCGTAAAGTTTGGGGTAGGAGTTAACAGCGGTACAGATGCCCTTTTTCTTGGTCTTAAGGCTTTAGGAGTAGGTGCTGGAGATGAAGTCATTACTGTAGCCAATACCGCGGTCCCGACTGTTTCCGCTATTGTTGCAACCGGCGCCAGGCCTGTTTTTGTTGACATCAACCCTTCAACATACCTGATGGATACTTCTCTTATAGATAGTGTCATTACAGAGAATACAAAATGCATTCTGCCGGTCCACCTTTATGGCCAGTGTGTTGACATGAAAAGTGTAAATGATATAGCAAGTGCCAACAATTTAAAAGTTATTGAAGATTGTGCCCAGAGTCATGGAGCGTTGTTTAACGGACAGAAAGCCGGTTCCATGTCCGATCTTGCCGCTTTTTCATTCTACCCTACCAAAGTGCTTGGTGGATTTGGCGATGGCGGAATGATAATAACAAGCGCCGAAAATCTTTATGCAAAGCTGCGGCGACTTCGCTTTTATGGTATGGAAAAAACGTACTATTCAGAAGAACCTGGTTATAATTCAAGACTTGATGAACTTCAAGCCGAAATCCTTTTGCGCAAGCTTTCTCACATAGATGAATATATTGCACGCAGAAAAGAACTTGCCGGGCAATATAACAGACTTTTAGTAACAACAAGTCTGACCTTACCAAAAACGATACCGGGGAATGAGCATGTTTATCATTTGTATGTTTGTCGACATCCTGAAAGAGATGAGATTATCTCTCGGCTTCAAATAAATAATATTTTCGTCAACATAAACTATCCATGGCCCATTCATACAATGAGGGGATATACATATTTAGGTTATCGAGAAGGGGATTTGCCGCATACAGAAAAAGCTGCTAATGAAATCTTTAATTTACCGATGTATCCTTCATTAACTGATGATGAACAAAAAATAGTCATTGCCGAGTTATGTGAAATTTTAGAGGACATAGATTGAGCATATTCGTCTGCTTGTAGACAGGCTGCAAGATAAATAAGATCAAAATGAAAAAAGAGGAATATGAAGTTCTATTTAATATAGAAGAAAATTACTGGTGGTATGTTGGATTACGGCAATTGGTCCTCTCTTTTATTGATGGGATTAAAGAGAAAAGAGATAATTTAATAATACTGGATGCTGGTTGTGGCACGGGGAAAACGCTGGATGACTGCAGGGCTTATAAAAGTTATGGAATGGACTTTTCAGAAGAAGCAATAACGTATTGTAAGCTAAGAGGCCTGGATAAATTGGTAAGGGGTACAATTTGCCAAGTCCCGGTCAAGAAAGGATCATTTGATGTTGTTATCTCTCTTGATGTCTTATATCACAAGAACATCGAAGATGATGTGAAAGCTCTGAAGGAGCTATCTCGTGTGACGAACAAAGACGGAATATTAGTATTAAATTTACCGGCTTATAATTTTCTGCGAGGCAGGCATGACGAAGCCGTTCATACAAAGCGTAGATATACCATCAAGGATTTAAAAATAAAGTTAGAAGAATCGGGATTTGAAATTGAGAGGATCACATATCGAAACACCATTTTGTTCCCTATTGCTGTTACAAAAAGAATTATGGAAAAATTTTCCCCAATTGACTCAGAGAATGCAAGATCAGACTTAAAGCCTTTACCATACTGGCTTAATAAAATATTTACACTTTTACTGTTGTTAGAAAATAAATTAATTACATCAGGGATAAATTTCCCCTTTGGTTTGTCAGTGTTTTGTGTCGCAAGAAAAGCGGGATAAAAATATGAACAAGAAAAGCCTGTTTTTAATTATCCTGCTTATCATTACTGCAATATATTATCTACCAATAATCAACTTACCATTATCTCCATATGATGAAGCGGTTATACTTGTTGGGGCTGAAAAGGTCCTTGATGGGCAAATACCGCACAAAAATTTTTCTTCAGAATATCCCCTTGGACAGATTGGCGTGCTTGCCGCTTTATTTAAGGTTTTCGGCGTGTCAGTCATGACTGAAAGAGTTTATGACTTGGCAATAAATTCCCTTCTATCTCTTTTAATTTTTATGATTATCAGATTTTTTACTTCTACCGGAACCGCGTTAATCGGCTGGGTAATGTCTCTTATCTGGTTACAGCACAGCAGTTATCCTGCATATCCTGTATATCCATCCGTGATGTTTATATTTATTAGCATCTATTTCATGCTATTCCATATAAAGAAACAGAAAAATAGTTATGTCATTCTAAGCGCTATCTTCATAGTACTAGCTATTTTTTTCCGTCATGACATGGGTGGATATGCGGCTATTGCTGTAACTAGTGTTCTGATATTCAGAAGAATAATGGGAGTGCAATCATGGACACCTCTCGTGATATTTATTGCGAGTGGAATCATTGCAAGCTTACCTGTAATTATCTACTTTATCATGAATTCTGCTTTAGGTTATTTATATAATGACTTAATACTACTACCTTTGATCATGACTAAATATATGGGGCTCCCTTATCCCTCAATCACAAGATGGAATCTGCCATTTTATGTTTTTCCGGCAGTTGTGCTTACCGGTGCCATTTCCTCAGTATTGCTGATAGTGCGCAAAAAAGATGATGTAGTAGCTTGTGGCATACTTCTTATCTCCCTCATTGGTATATTTTTCTTTAATCAAGCAAGATGGCGATCAGATATGGCACATATTATCCCGGTTGCCCTGACCGGCATTTTACTGGCTCCGGTTTTACTCGATACATTAATAAAAAGATTCTCGCTGAATATATGGTCTTCTCGTATTGCTTATGTGCTGTTTATTCTCTTTTTTTGTATTACATTAACTAAACCGCTGGTAGTTATAAAGCAACTACTGTCAACTACAAATGGTTATGTCTTGAAAAACGTCAACCCTGACCTTGAGCGGGTTAATCACTTAAATGTTAGAGAGGATATAAGGGATGCTGTAGCATACATAAAGAAAAATACCTCAAAAAATGACTACATTTATGTTGGTGTAAAAAATCATGATAGGTTTAATTGGAACGAACCCATAATTTACTTCCTTTCGGAGAGAGATTGCGCCTCAAGGTACCATGTGCTTAATCCAGGCTTTCATACTACATCAATAGTACAGGAGGAAATGGTTAATGAATTCAAAAACAGGCCACCCCGTTTGGCTCTATTATTGACACGGTTCCAAAGTGAGGCAAATTTAAGCAGTATTGATACAAAAATAGATATACTTGATAATTATATTTCTTCTAACTATGAACTAAAAGGGACCTATGGTTTTTATGAAATATGGATGAAAAAAATATTGGTTATTACTTCATATTGAAAAATAACAGTAAAATTATTTTTATTCATTATTAAATATGGAAACACTATTGAGATAATTCACTTGATTCACTATATTTTCTTAGTACCTTGATATACAATGTTATGAATAAAAGATATACTAAACGTTAGTTATATTAACAACCGATGCTTCTTTTAATTATCTCAGACCACTAATAAACTAAAATGACTAAAATCAGGCCGTTATTGTTTGTAGTCACGATCCTAATATTGGCAGTATCAATTTTCTCATTCGTTTTTTTTCAAAATGTTTGGTTGCTGAGAAAGTGGAATATCCCCATTGATCCTCCAGGTTTTCTTGATTCCCGCCAGTTCGCTTGGGCATCTGAAGCATATGCGATGGGATATGATCCTTTAATAGAAAATCCTGTCAATCCCAGAGGGCATCAGCTTAATTATCCAAGAATATGGCATATCTTTTTTCATCTAGGCATTAATGAGAGTCACACAAATATCATAGGAACTATAATTGTAGTTTTATTTTTATTTGGCATTGGAATATTCTGGTTTTCAAAAAAATTTAACAACCTCACTTATTTAATCCTGTTCATTGTCTTTCTTTCTCCGGCCGTGATGCTTGGGGTCGAAAGATCAAATATCGAGTTGATACTCTTTTCTATTTTAGCTCTTGCAATCCTGGTAAATTATTACTACTCCATCCCAGCGCTCCTTATATTTATGTTCGCTTCCGTACTTAAGCTGTATCCTGTGTTTGGGTTTATTTATCTTTTAAAAGAAAACAAAAAGAGATTTTGGAGACTGTTTTTATCGGCAATTGGTGGCTTTATTATTTATGGAATAATTTCATTTGGAGATTTTAAACAGGTTTTTGAAACAACTCCCAAACTCGTTAACAGTTCCTTCGGGATACATGTGTGGTGGATGGGGCTGAGAAACGGACGGATCTTTGCTATCCCGCTGTCCGAAAGTGCAGTGACTTTTTTCACGGTCTTTTCTTATATTCTTTCCATTCTGATAGTGGGATTAACTTGGTTTTACGGCATGCGGGAGCCGTATCAGAAAAATTACATACCAGGAGAACACATTGATGCCTTCAGAGTAGGAGCAGGTATCTTTATAGCCTGTTTTCTTTTAATGAACACCCACGATTACAGATTGATCTTCCTGATCTTTACGGTTCCCCAGCTTGTAGCATGGCTGCGGGATAAAGAAAGAGGCGTTTTATTCGTTCCGCTCATAACGCTAGTTTCAATAGTGCTTTCGATGTGGAATGCCTTTATTATGCATTTTTTAGGACGCAAAATAACATTTGTAATTGAAGAATTTTGTAACTGGATTATCTTGGCAGGCCTATTTTATCTAGTTATCTCGTCACTTCCCGATTGGTTTCGCGATTACTTGCGTCGGCCGTATTCTGGCATAAAGAGTATTAACAAAACTATTGCTCACTGATAGAAAGCTATCTTTCTTCAAGTGTGCTCTCCATTCCACTCCGTTCATTAGCATTATTAAGATTCTCCTGAATCAGAGCGCGGAGATGCCGGCCAATTCCAAGGTGATCATTAAAAAGATTATTCAGTTTATCTCAGGCGGGGTTCACACGGTTCGGCGCAAACGTTGCTTTAGAATGAAAGCATTTGTTAAAATAATAATTGTTGACCTATATTTTTTTCATTTCAAAAGCTAGAAAATACCTATTTAATGCCGACAGTAAAAACAACGCCTATAAATTTAACCTTTTTTTGTTTTTGGATTTGCCACCTTGATGTGTCAAGTAGCGCGTGGCAGCGTCTTTTTAAATTTATATTATAGAGTTGGCTGATTTCAATATCGTGAGTTGTCAGTCACATATGTGTTCATATTATTTGAATAAAAATAGGAAAATCATTGCTAAATCATATCTCATGAATAGTCCTCTATATTAGAAGGCTAATAGATTAATAACTGAATATTGAATATTATAAATATACATCATACAACCCGAATAATTGTATTTCACAGTAACCTATTGAAATTATAGGGCTGGACATAACACGTTTAGTGGAATAAGAAATATTATTAATTTGCATAAATATGTATTTAGAAGATTAACCTTTTATGGATAAAACAGATAAATTAAATATAAATGAATCAACAATAAAAACAACTGAAATAGATTGTTTATTGTGTAATTCAAAAAGAAAAAAAACTTACTTAACTACAGACAATCTCAGAAGAAACACAAAAAGGTTTTTTGATGTGGCAGAATGCACGGATTGTGGATTTAGGTATACAGCTTATCCTCCCACTTTAACCAGCATGAAATACTACTATCCTGATAATTATTATTCACTCGTTCCTGAGAAGATAAATCTGTTGGAAATATTTTATTACAGCTTATTTAGATCAATTCCTACAAAAGAAAAAGGGACCTTGCTTGATATTGGTTGTGGAAATGGTAAATTCCTTTACTTTATGAAAAAAAGGGGCTGGGAAGTTCATGGGCAGGACTTGAGCGATGTTCCGGAATATTTGAAGAAAGATATAATGATCTACTCAGATGAAGTTTATAACTTAAATATTAGAGATAGTTTTTTTGATGTAATTACTTTATGGGCATCTCTTGAGCATATGAGAGATCCATTGAGGTCTTTGGAAAAATGCTCAAAATTATTAAAAAAGGGGGGCATAATAGTTATTTTTACAAGTAATAGCGATTCATTTGAAGCGAAGCTTTTTGGAAGATATTGGCATCATTTGTGTGTACCTGAACATTACTCGCAGTTTACTGAAAAAACACTTAGGATGATGGCCGTAAAAGCTGGGTTTAAGATATTAAAGGTAAGACATGATCCAATCACTTTTGGTTTTATTAATTCTTTTAAACATTATCTTAGAGGTAAGAATATTGAAATTAATATAAGCAATATATTCACTAAAACACTTTTTTTGCCTGTCGATATAATCTCATCTGTACTAAATAGAAGCGGTTTAATAACTCTCTATGCAACAAAGAGGTAACCACCCACTTCATTTAGTATGCCTCATTATTATTTTACCTTTTATTCTGCTCTACTGGATGATGCCCTTCTTGTCCGATTTATCACTTGGGGCAGACTATCCCCTCTTTTCAATCAATGATCAGCTATCGCTTTTATTTTCCATCAAGACTGGTTCATTTCCTCTTTATGTGTCTGGTTTTAATTTCGGTCACTCTTCAAGCGCACTAACATTAGGCCAGGTATACCATCCCATATCTCATATTGCATCTCTTCTTCCTGGGTACTGGAACGGAAAAGCACTTGAATGGAACACATTCCTGCGTTTATTGACTCTGGGACTTACTCATTTGATGCTGTTTGTTTTTTTGAAAAAAATAAAGGTCAATACGCTTTTTTCTTTTCTTCTTTCTCTTATTACAGTTTATAACCTGCGCATGTTAGAGGCATTTCGTTACGGTGCATCACTTGAAGCATATACTGGAAATCTTTGGCTTTGCACACTGATAGGTTGGTATTTCATTAGCCCTTCAAGGTGGTTTGGTCCGCTCTGCATCACTGGAGCTACCTATCTGCTCATCTGCAGCGGCCACCCTCCAATGATGTTTTTTGGCCTAGTTGGAGCAGGGATATTTACGCTTGTTGTACCTTTTTTCCTGGCAACTATGTTGCCTGACAAGGATATAAATTTTAAAATTGCTCTACGGTTCTGGATAAAAGTGATTTTTTATGTTATTGGGGGAATATTGCTTTCCTCTGCTTACATTTTACCTTTTTATTTTGAGTTTGTTACCAAAAATATTGAATATACAAATTTCGGGCTTCAACCTAACATGGGGCAGGATACCATTACGGGAGTTTTAAATAATTTTTTTATGCCATTAGCTGCAGATACGCTTAGTACATTTGGTGGATCATCATTAATTATGATGTCTTTGCTATTACCGTTACTGCGATGTTTCAAAGTGAGGATACCTGCTGCTGTTTGGGCTATTTGGGGGATATTGCTATTAGCTTATTTGTACATTCTCGGCCCGGAAACCCCTGTGTTCAGATTGGCATGGGAGTATCTACCATTTGTCTCATCTGCTGGAGGGGTAGGAAGAATTTCTATAATAATTCCTTCCCTAATGATGCTGTTGTTGGCCTGGATAGTAAATGCTGAATCGTTTCAGGTTCGTTTCAAGACGTTATCTATAATGTTGACTCCTTACGCATTGCTTGCATTAATTGCGTTAATATTAATTCCATTGTATTTACTGCCTGTTTTTTTATTTAAACCGTCACTTGGTTATTTTACTCCCCATTTTATTAGAAAGCTTCCATTCTGGATTGAATTTGTGTCAGTTATCTTTGGAATGGTTTCACTTGCAGCGCTTGTCCTCTATGGAAAGTATCCACGTTTAGCAAGTCAGCTCGGAATTTTATTATGTCTGATTGTATTATTGCATACCGGAACCCTCTTGAAGTATGGAACATTCATTGAGAAAAAATACGATAAGCCAACTTTTGAACAAATGAAGAATGATATGAAGGAAAAACTGATCTTTAATTTTTATCCAAGTCCATCCATGTTTCACTCTGTGGTTTTGAACCATATCAGAAATTCTTTTGTCGACCCCTTTTTAGGTAAGATATTTACGCAGGTTCTACCTGTTGATAGCCAGGACCACGCCTATAGAAAGATGGAACAAAACCGTCTTCCACAGTATGTCTTTGTTGAGGGATACGATAATGATAAAGCAAGAGAAATAACTGAAGCGGCTATAGGCATGACAGAAGGCAAAGTGGAGTTAATATATTTTTCATTTAACCGGTTACAGTTTAAAGTTAATTCCCAGTCAACTGCAATCTTTGGATTGTCTTATCCGTATACCGGTCATTGGAATGCATGGGTAAATGGAAACAAAGTCAATGTTTATCGGGCTAATGGCGCAGCGCACGCTGTTGAAATACCAAAAGGTGAAAGTTCTATTGAATTTAGATATCGGAGTGATGTTTTCTTATGGGGTATGCTTATCAGTTGCACGTCATTTGCATTAATAGGGCTTTTTGTATGTTTTCGCGGATTGAAGGGTTCGCCAAGGTTGGTTGGGATAATTATCATTCCGATTATAAGTGTATGTGGATTTATGCTCTGGTATGATAGCCTGCATAGTGGTGATAATCTAGAAGCGCAATATCTCTGGGAGTATGCTCCACCCTCAAAATCACCAAATCTCGCCTATGGGAAAAAGACCCCTAGCAATTATTTTCATAATAGTTCCATGCTGCGTCATTATAGTGGTTACGCTGTGGACGGGAATACTACGCCTGGTTCCGGCGTACCCTTTACTCAGGACGAAGCTTTAATAGTCGATTTAAATCAGATTCAGAAGATAAGAAGGATCGTATTGTATGGGGAGGTTAAAAAAGAATCAGAAATATCTCTGTCACAAGATAACTTGCAATGGCAAAGGCTAACTTTTGATATTTCAGAGCACAACAAGTCCGCTCCTTTGCGAATTATATTTGAAAGCCCCACGAGTGCACGTTTTATTAAAGTACAGGCAAAGTGCTCCGCAGTGGTGATTGATGAACTTGAAGTATATGGACCAGAACCTATCTAATTCTTAACCGCTTCCTAACCTTGAATTCTTGAGAGCGTACCAACTCTTTTGAAAATGATACAAAAAATCTAAGTTACGTTGCTTAAAATAAAAAGCGTTTGTTACAATAATAACCAGAAACTTCGTTTATTACTTCAACAACAAAATTCTTATCTTTAATATGTCAATAGCAAAAAAGATACCTATAAAATTAACTTCCTTGTTGTCTTTTATTTTCTTCTTTTCTGGATTTGCCGCCTTGATGTATCAAGTAGCGTGGCAGCGTCTATTAACTGTGTATTATGGGGTAGGCTCAATTTCAATAACACTAATTGTCAGCGTATATATGTTTGGCTTGGGTTTGGGAGCTTTATTCGGTGGCTTTTTGGCAGAACGAAGTAAGAACAAAATCATTCTCTATTTTATTGTCGAATTGCTAATTGGCTGTTTTGGTTTAATAAGTCTTCCATTCCTTGATTTCTTAGGCAAATATACTGCAGGCAGCAGCTATGTGCTTTCGTTCTTTTACATGTTTATTTTTTTAAGTATACCAACATTCTTAATGGGCATTACCCTTCCATTACTTACAAAAATTTTCAATAGTGTAGTCCGGAACTTTCTTGATACTGTCAGCTTCCTTTATTTCATCAACACCATAGGCGCTGCAGCTGGCGCTGTCTTTGCCAGTTATGTGGTTATATCTTTTTGGGGACTTGATAGCGCTGTTTTTTGTGCTGTTGCAATTAATTTTATATTGGCATTATTGATTATATCCGCTGAATTCTTTCCTGCCGTACAGGAGAAGACTTCCACATCTGTTCAGCAGGAAGAGAATGAAGCTCTTCTTGGAAGAACTGCTTATCTGCTGGTCTTTATTACAGGTTTTCTGGCGATTGGATATGAGATTGTATGGTTCCGCATCATAGATGTTCTGGTAAAGAGCTCCCCATATGCTTTTTCAAGTGTGTTATTTGTCTATTTATCAGGAATTGCATTGGGCAGTTTCGGGATGAACAACTATTTGAAAAAAAACAAGTCTATTGACAAGAAAAGCTTATTTTTCTTACTGCAATTTTTAATTGGTTTTACAGTAATAGGGATTATTATCGGATATTATTATCTTACAAAATTTACCCCTTTAAAAATATTTACTCGCACATCGTTTGCGATGAATATTCATCCACTGTTTATGTTACCTTCTACAGATTCGCTTACGGCTTTTTTTCGTGATATCTACCTATTAACCGATGTGTTTTTATGGCCTTTCGTATTTGTATTTATTCCTACGATCTTAATGGGCGCGACATTCCCTCTTATCTCATTGTTAGCTCTAACTCGTAAGGATAAAGAAGGGAAAACCATCGGAACTGTTTATTTTTACAATATCACAGGCAATGTCTTGGGTGGAATCATTACAGGCTTTTTGTTGTTGCAATATTTTGGGACCGAAATTACACTAGTAGGATTTTCATTAATTGGTATATTATTTATTTTTTTTGTTAAAAGGCTGGGTGGCAAAGAACTACACCTTTATAAAAGAATTGCTGTTGTTTTGGCCTTGATGATTGTATTAGTGCTGTTTTTTCCTGAGAAAGGACAACTGTACGGAATAATACATGGTCCACGTATAAAATATGAAAAATACTTTCAAGAAGGCAGAGACGGCATAGTCATGACACTTAAACATGATGATGAAATGATGAATTTTATCAATGGGCAAAGTCATGGGGGACGTCCGGACTATCAAAACTATCATTGGGTAAATGAAGCAGCAAAATATGCCCCAAGATTTGAAAAGGTATTAATTCTTGGTTACGGAGCAGGCAATGTTACGGAAGCAGTTTTGAAAATGGAGGCGGTAAAAAAAGTAACCGTTGTAGAATTGAATAAAGAATTAATCAGGAATCTTAAAAAAATGTCGGTAGTTAAAGATATGTTATCTGACGACCGCGTAAACTTAATTATTGACGATTGCAGAAGGTTTTTATTAATGTCAGATGATAAGTTTGATTTAGTATTTTTGGATCTTGTCAGGCCAGAGTCGGGATATAGCAATAACGTATATTCACTTGAATTTTTCAATCTGGTAAAAGAACATCTCAGAGAAGATAGTATTTTCGTGGCATATACTCATGCGAATCCAATCCTTAACAAGACACTTATTTCATCTATAAACTACGTTAAAGTATATAACCGTTTTCTGTTAGCATCAAACACGCCGCTGAAATTACATGAAGATCAGAGAGTTTATTTTTTTGACAAATTGTCACCAATAGAAAAGGAAGCGGTTTTACAGATGGCTTTATTAGACTTAAAATACGCCGATAACGATTCGGAATACTTAAAAAAACAATTGACACCATATCCTGTAAACCATGACTGGAAACCTGTTGCCGAGTATTACATCGGTGAAAGATTTAAAACATATGCACCCCAGAATTAAATTAAGGTCAAGTTTTTCCATCTTCTCAAATGCAAAAAGACTTAAAGTATCTTAAAGACCACGGCCACAAGAATTCCTCAAACTATTTATTAAATTTAGGCATTCTTATTTCTTTCATTGTCATACTTATGTTGATATATTCCCCAGCCATCCAGATCGATTATGAGTACATGGAGGATTACGATTTTATCAATTCATATAGAAACTATTCCCTTCTTGGTGAGATTGTAAATTGGTCAGGATCCGGGTTAATAGGATATGGAATATTTACATATGCAGTACAAGCTTATGCCAACTCTGCAATTTCTGTCCGTTTATTTAGCATTATAGGTTTAGGGTTGTTGGCATATTTGATATATACAATTCTGAAAAAGTACCGGATTAAATCAGAACACGCATTTCTTATAGGTGTACTGGTCTGTACCTTGCCTTCCTTTCAGATTATTATTGCCTGGTTGTCGACTGCTCCCAATATTCCTTCTGCGATACTGTCAGTTATCGCCTGCCTGTTATCGTTAAAAGTTATATCCAAAAAAATTACAGGAAGATCTATTCAGGCATTGCTTTTCATTATTTCTTTACTGGTGATTGCAATGCATATATATCAACCATCTGCGATGTTTTACTGGGCTGCAAGCATAATTCCTCTTTCGTTATTAAAAAACGAGGATTTTACAAAAAAATGGCATATACCGTTTGTTATACATATTATTATAGGGCTCATATCAGCGGCGTCATATTTCTTATCCATAAAGATATTACACTTTTTTTTGAACATTGGATTTGTCGGGAGAGGCAACCTTTTGCAATTAGAAGCTATTCCATTAAAACTAAAGTGGTTTTTTTTCTGTCCGATTAACTATGCTCTTAATCTTTGGAATTCCTTCCCTACATATTCATTGGCTGGTATCGTTGGTATGATTATTATATGGTTCTTTTTATCGCAATTTTTACAAGTTCTAAAGAAAAAAAAGGAAATAAATTTGCTATGGAATCATTGCCTAAGGCTATTTTTCATCACAGGTATTTTATTTCTATGTTACCTTCCACATCTTGTGATTACGGATAATGTCCCTTCAACACGAACTCTTGCCTCTCTTACAACTGCTATATGCTTCTTATTCTTTTTTGGAGTAGTTAATGCTTTAGAATTATTAAAATTTATACCGGGATATTCTCCGGAGTTGAAAGATAAAACCATCACTATAGCTATGATAACATTTGCACTGGTCACAGCTTACTATGCTCATAATAATGTTAAAGCCTTTGCGATGCTTCATGCAAATGAGTTTGAATATGTAAAAAACGCCATATCGTCAGAATACGAGAATTCTAAATTATCAGGGATTTCAGAAATATACGTCAGAAGGCCTGATAGAAATAAAATTGTAGAAAGTGGCTTCCTTTATGATGAGTTCCGTCTTCCTACCACTGGATTTCCCTCATATGGGCCACCAACTGTAATAAGAAAGGCTCTTCACGAGTTAGGAATACTAAAAGAACTAAGATTCAGAATAAAGCATACCGAAGGAGCCTCAGATGAGCCCATTCCAGAGGGAGAAAACATATTAGCTATTGATATGACAAAATTTGATTATTTAAGTAATCTTAATAGTTCAATCACCAAACCACAGCGATATTGCATAACCATCCCTAAGAGGCTATAGTGGGTTTTGACCCATCACAAACATTTTTTGTTAGTGGTTTTCATCGAAGCAGCAGGACGTCCGCCGGGAAGACCCAGCCTCTGTGATCCATTTTCAGGAAGAAGCTCGATGACGGTCTATCAGCCCAGCGAATCTGGCAGGATCTGAGGAGCGAAAGCGGTTTTACCGGCTCGTACACTTCGGTGAAGCGTTTCGTCCGCAAGCTTGGCGCGATCTCACCGCTGCCCTTCCAGAGAATGGAATGTGAGCCGGGGCAGGAAGCGCAAGTGGACTTCGGCTCCGGGGCATGGGTTATTGAGGGAGGCAAAAGACACCGTCCTCATGTCCTTCGCTCCCGGCGTAGGCAAATCGCACCTGGCTCAGGCGCTGGGACATCAGGCAGCAAAGACGGGCTATGGCGTCATGTATAGCTCGATCTTCGACACAGTGGGGGAACTGATTGTTAGCGGCCGCTTAAACCCCGCCACTTAGGGGCGAATCAAACCCCGCCATTTTTGAGAGGAGATGATGTATAACTTCCTTTGCAATTTGCAAGGGAG